>URCV01000025.1 GCA_900546445.1 uncultured Bacteroidales bacterium
TTAAGAAGTGTTCAATCAGACCTTTCTTATCTAAGAAATAATGGTTTCATTAAGAAAGCAAGCAAGTCGACACATAGCGCGTGGATAGTTTTAAAGAAGTCCTAAATACGAAAAAGCTCGACGCAGTAGCGTTGAGCTTTGTATTTTGCGGAGAGGACGAGATTAGCCACGCTACGCGTGCCTTTTCTCTGTCCGCTCGCCGCGGGGGCCCTTGCAAACGGTTTGAAGTTCACGGCCTTACGGCCTTTGGGCTTTTCCCGCACAAGTCCTTACAGGAGCAAGCTCCTGACAGCCTTGCACAAAAAATGCCCAGCGCTTCGCGCTGAGCTTCAAATTGTTTGCGGAGAGGACGAGATTCGAACTCGTGGTACGGAATGACCCGTACGTCGGTTTAGCAAACCGGTGGTTTCAGCCACTCACCCACCTCTCCAAACCCGAAAGGATTGCAAATATAATAAATATTTTAGATATTCCAATCCATTTCCATACAAGCGTATCAAACAATTTGTTGTAATTTTACATTTTCGTAAGTAATTTTTAAGGATTACTTAACTTCGCTATGTCTAGGGTAATTGCCATAATAGGAGGAGGAGCAGCCGGCTTTTTTTGTGCGGCTGAATTGAAACGCCGTTGTCCGGACGCGGATGTCACCATATACGAGGCTCAGTCCAGGCCTATGGCGAAATTGGCCATTACGGGTGGCGGAAGATGCAATCTTACAAACACTTTCGAACGGATTGGCAGTCTAAAGGAGGCTTATCCCCGAGGGGAGAGGCTGATTCGAGCGGCGTTCGGAATGTTTTCGCCGGAGAGGACGCTCGAGTGGTGGGAGTCTGAGGGGGTAAAGACTGTGTATCAGGCAGATGGGTGCGTGTTCCCGCAGAGTCAGGATGCGATGGAGGTGGTGGGCAAATTGGCCCGGATATGCAGGGAAGAGGGCGTGAAGGTGATGTGCTCGCATCGGGTAGAGGCGATTTCGAAAGGTGAAAAGTTCGAAATAAAATTAAAAGGTAGGGCCGCCGTTTTCGCTGATATTGTGGTGGTTACCACTGGCGGCGGGGCGCTTTCGATGCTCGATGAATTGCGCGAGATAAAAAAGGAGAGACTGGCCCCTTCGCTTTTCACGCTTAAAATCGGGGACGAAGGGCTTAATGCTCTTATGGGAACCGTCGTGGAAGATGCCACGTTGTCCCTGGCAGGAACGAAATTTCGCTCGCGTGGGACCTTGCTCATTACGGATTGGGGCGTCAGTGGGCCCGCTACATTGAAACTCTCTTCGTATGCGGCTTATTACCTGAAAGATAATGACTATAAAGCGCATCTGATAATCAACTATTTAAGTACAGACGAGGAGAGCGTCAGGAAAGAGCTCGGACAGATTTCCGAATCTCAGCCGAAGAAGCAGGTGGCCAATACGCCCGTCAGGGGAATCACCTCTCGATTGTGGTCGTACTTGCTGAAGCGCTCCGGAATTAGGGAGGATATAAGATGGGCGGAGTTAGGTAGCAAGGGGCTGAACAAATTAGTGAGCACGCTTGTATCCGATGACTATGCCATTGACGGGAGGTGCAGATTCAAGGAGGAATTTGTAACGGCCGGGGGTGTAAGCAGTTCTGAAGTAAATCCGCAGACCTTAGAAAGCAAACACTTCCCCGGGCTTTATTTCGCCGGAGAAGTGCTTGACATAGATGCCATTACAGGTGGGTTCAATCTTCAGGCCGCTTGGTCCACCGCTTTCGTAGTGGCCAAGGCCTTACAAAATTTTTGACATTCAAGTGAACTTTATTAAATTTGCACTGTCGTTGCGGATATTATTGAAAAATCCGCAATTACATTGAGGAAATTTTAGTGATTATGTACCATAGAATATTCGATGTGGAGAACCGCCTAGATGAGGCAATGTTCCTATTTGGTGCGCGTCAGACGGGGAAATCCACTCTTTTAAAAGAGCGCTTCCCCAAGGCGATTTATATAGACCTCTTGAAATCCGATGTAAGAAATCGCTTCAAGCAGCATCCGGAGGAATTCAGGGAGAGTCTTCTCCGTTATCCTCCTGAGACACTTGTCATCGTGGACGAGATCCAGAAGGTTCCGGACCTACTGGATGAAGTACACTGGTTAATGGTAGAAAAAGGCCTATGGTTCATCCTCAGCGGATCAAGTGCGCGCAAAATCAAAAAAAGTGGCGCAAACAACCTTGGCGGTCGTGCCATTCCTGAGACTCTTTTTCCGCTTGTCAGCGCCGAAATTCCAGATTTTGACATCGAGCGTGCCGTCCAAAATGGTATGATTCCCCGCCATTATATGGTAGCCAATGCACGTAACCGAATGAGAGCCTATATTGACCTGTATGTGAAGGAAGAAATTATCGAAGAGGCTCTTGTTCAGAATGTAGATGAGTTTATTCGCTTTATGGAAGTCGCCGCCATTATGGATGGAGAGATTCTCAATTATGAGAATGTGGCCAGCGATTGCGGGGTGTCTGCCAATACAGTGAAAGCCTATTATAAGATTCTGGTCGACACGCTTTTAGGATTCGAAGTGCCGGCTTATAGGAAGGTCATCAAAAGGAAACTGTATAAGTCGCCTAGATTCTACTATTTCGATATCGGCATTGCTAACCATCTAACCAAGAGATACCAACTTGCTCCCAAGACGCCGGAATATGGACACGCCTTCGAGCATCTCATTATTCAGGAGATTGTCGCCTATCTGGCTTATACGAATAGCGATGAGGAACTTACCTACTGGCACACCTATGAAAACATAGAGGTGGATGCTATCATAGGTGACGCACGTGTTGCCATAGAAATCAAATCCACGGACCACGTAGACCACGATGATAAAAAGGGTATTATGGAATTTGCCAAGGAACATCCAAATGCCAAACAGATACTTGTTTCCAGAGACCGCATCAGCCGCCGAAGCGGTAACGTGGACCTTTACTATGTGACCGACTTCTTCAAAGCTCTCTGGGCCGGGGAGATAATTTGAGCGGAAAAGCAAACACTTCCCCGGGCTTTATTTCGCCGGAGAAGTGCTTGACATAGATGCCATTACAGGTGGCTTTAATCTTCAGGCCGCTTGGTCCACCGCTTTCGTAGTGGCCAAGGCCATCGGTGATAAGGAGTAATTATTTCCCGGAAGCGGCAGGGACATCTTCAAATGTTAGCGGCATCGGCTCAAACTCCTCAACAGTAAACGTTCCTATGGTCTTTCCTCCTTCCATTATATTGATAACTTGGCCGAGGACACATAACATTTTACTGTCTTGCACTTCAAACTCTATATTATAATAAACCTCATTCGGCATAAGCAGCTCGACTTCACCCGCATTTACCAGCTTTACGATCCACGTCTGATTATTCGCGCTCATCGTAGGGTTGTATCCCACGTAAGCAGGAGTCTTCCTGTCGGTCAGCAATAATGTACCATAGACTTTTTGTGTAGCCACAAGACGCTTTGTGTCTCCGGTCGTAATGGCTGAACCACGTTTCAAATCACCTTTATTCACCGCTTCCTTTATCAAAATACCCACTTCATCTCCGACAGTCGCAGATTCTACGACTTTTCTATTAGTCTCCAACGAGGCTATGGTCACATTGTAATTCTTCGAGGTAAGCGGAGATTGAATGATTCTCACTTTATCATTAGTCTTGACGGTTCCATTCTTAACCGTAGTCGTAAGAACCAGACCTCGTCCGGAGATGGTAAATATGTCTTCTACGAAAGATAGGAATGTATCTTCCACTTCTACATCAAAATACTGTTCAAGCACACTTTCGCCATACTTGTAAGCGACTGTGATCTTGGCCTTTCCGGCCGATTTTCCGACGATGTTAAGACCATCCACGTCAGCAACTTTCGAATCGCTTGAAGAAAGCGTAACATCTGACGGTTTTATCGAAACATTTGATTTCAAATAAGGAGCGACGTTCAACTTGTCATTTACTCCTATAATTCCAG
The DNA here is from genome assembly GCA_900546445.1 of uncultured Bacteroidales bacterium. Classification (GTDB taxonomy): domain Bacteria; phylum Bacteroidota; class Bacteroidia; order Bacteroidales; family UBA932; genus Cryptobacteroides. The sequence continues at coordinate 3,967 of URCV01000025.1, forward strand.
TAGTTTTAGCAAGGGCTATCTTGACATCTTTTATAAAAACATCACAGATAGCGCTTTTCTTTCTATCTAAAGAGTACGCAGTTATCGTAACATCACCCTCTTTCAACGCTCCGACGAGGCCACTACTGCTTACCATGGCGATATTTTCATCGCTACTTTCCCAGATAATAGTCTTATCCGTGGCATCGCTCGGGGTAATGGTGGCATTTAGACGATAACTTGATCCTACTGCCATTTCGATTATTTCCTTATCGAGAGTGATTCCTTTTACAGGGATAACTTCCTCCTCTATCGTAACCGCACAAGAAGCACTAAAATCTCCGGAAGTCGCGGTAATCATAGTCTTACTACCACCCTTTACGGCCGTTACAAGTCCTTCCTGATCTACGGTGGCTATACTTTCATCTTCGCTCTTCCATACGACACTCTTATCGGTCGCATCTTCCGGGGACACCTTAGCTGTCAAATGGTATGTTTCGCCCACTTTCATCTTAAGGGACTCCTTTTCAATGGTAATTCCGCTCACCGGAACTACTTTCTTTTCCACGGTTACTTTACAAATCGCCTTCACATCTCCCTTAGGAGTCGCGGCACTAATAATTGTTTCAAAACCTCCCTTGACAGCAATCACAAGTCCGTCCTTGTCTACGATGGCGACACTTTCATCATCGCTCTTCCATACGAGAGTTTTGTCAGTAGCGTTCTCCGGCAAAACCGTAGCCGTCAGGCGACAAGTAGAACCGACAGACATAGTGACTTTTTCTTTATCAAGCCTGATTTCGGTTACGTCGATAAAATCTATCTTCTCTTTCTTACAAGAGTTGGCGACAATCAACATTCCTCCCAGAACGATTGTCATCGTGAAGAATAATAATTTGTGTTTCATTATGTGTAGTTTTAGCTATCCGTCCACAAAGTTATTCTTCATCGGATTTGAGAGTTATAAATAAAGAAACATCTATTATGAATTGAGGAACAATTTCAAGCTCTTCTGCATCGTGTTCTCCAAGCGGTAGGCGTCATCCCCGTCGCTTTTCTGAATAACGAACTAAAATAAGCCATATCATCGACGCCACAGCGCAGGGCTATGGACTCTACCTTCATGTCTGTGGTATCCAGAAGAGTCTTTGCGAGCGAAATCCTGATAGCTTTAATATGGTCTGTAGACGTAAGGCCGGTTATCGCCTTGAGCTTTCGGTTAAGATGAGAACGTGTCATACACATCTCGGACGCTATGAAATCGTAATCCAGAGTTCCCGACTCCAAACTCTTGTTGACGGCATCAGTGAATTTGGCGACAAATAACCTTTCTGCTTCTGAGATTTCCTTTATCGCTCTGCTTTCCTCTACCGGATTTCCTCCGGATATGAGCGCCGCCCACTTCGACTTCAGCAAATTTCTCTGCTCCAATAGTTTAGCGACACGAACCCCGAGTTCGTCTGCGTGGAATGGTTTCTCCATATAGGCATCGGCACCTGCTTCAAATCCTTTCATCCTGTCCTCGTGAGTAGCCATGGCCGTTACCATTATTACAGGAATGTGATTAAGCAATTCGGAAGCGCGTATTCTTCTGCACACCTCGTACCCGTCTATCCCAGGCATCATCACGTCCGTGATTATTAGATCGGGTAGAATCTCTGACGCCTTAGCAAGTCCACTCTCTCCATCGCTGGCGAAATAGTAATTATAGGTGTCGCCCAACTGCTTCATTTCCCAGCGTGCCACTTCGGGAGTATCCTCGATTATAAGTATGCGCATAGAGTCAGCTTCGACGTCCACATCCTCGTGGATATCCCTACTGCTGGCCTCCATGGGCTCGACATTCGGCATATTATCATATTCTGCCATGTTGATTTGCCCATTAACCTTTCCTTCATATACAAGTGGTATTCCCACGACGAATACTGAGCCTTCACCGAGAACACTATGCACATCCACCCAACCATTCATCGCCTCTACGGATAGTTTAACTAAAGAAAGCCCTATGCCACTACCCAGCTTGCCTCCGCCACCCGGAACCTGATAGAAAGGAATAAAGATTTTTTCTTTCTGTTCGGGCGATATTCCGATACCTTTATCCCGCACGGTGATTTGGACCTCAGTTCTTTCTCGTTTTACCGACAACAGAACGTCAGAGGCTGGCGGAGAAAACTTGATGGCATTAGAGAGTAGATTGCCGACCACTTTCTGAACATAGTCCGGAACAAAATCCATCTCCAGTTCATCGACGGAAGAGTCGAAGACAAGACTAACTCCGGATGAGTTAGCCAACGGCTCGTAACTTTCACAAATCATGGATACGAAACCGACGATATCTCCGTGTTTCCATTCCGGTGCAGATATGGCAGAAAAATTCTCGGTAAGTTTAGCAATATCCAGTATCTGGTTTATAAGATTGAGCAGCCCTTTGCCGTGGCGTAGAATATCGATGGAATCCTTCTTTATTTCCGGGTCAGAGCTTCTGCTTAATATATCTTCGGCAGCGGCTTGAACTACAGCTAAAGGTGTTCGGAATTCGTGGGTGACATTAGTAAAGAATGTGGATTTCACCCGCTCCATTTCCCTAACTATCTGTTGATTGCGTTTTTTAAGAACTATAAGATGGATAAGAACGGCGATCGTTACGAGAGTCAGGAACAAGGCTACCAATGACATCGTCAAGAAAGCGTTTCCACTCTTTCGCTCCGCCTCCCAGCTACGGTTAAGAAAATCTATCTCAGCCTGCTGCCGCTCTCGTTCATAGCGCACCCGGACATTCTGGATATGATTCAGATTTTTCTCGCTCGACACACTGTCAGCATACTGCTTGCTGCGCACATAATAGTCCAAAGCCTTTACGGCATTCCCTCGCTTCTTGTTTAAAAGATATTCAAGTCTGTTGACTTCTGCGAGATACTCCATTGAAGAAATCCTTTCTGCTTCCTCCTCTGCCTTTGTAAGATAAACTGACGCCTGATTCAGATTTCCGGCATTGATATAGGCTCTTGACAGAGAAACAGCAGCCTCAAGCCAATGCCAGATATCGGAATTGCCGTCCATAATATCATAGGCGCACTTGTATTCGTATATGGCGGCATTATAATCCCCTTCTCTCTCCGCTAACCTACCGAAGTGAGCATGACAAAGAGAGATTCCCAATTTCGATCCGGATTTCTCATTGAACTCAAGTGATTTGCCATAATAAAAACGGGCCGAATCTATCATTTCCTTCGACTCGAGGATTGAACCTATATTTGCATAATTTATCGCTTGGCCGAGAGTACTTCCAAGCAGACTTTCTCCTTCAAGAGCCTGACGGAACAAATTCTCGGCTTCGTCCATATTGCCGAGTGTCAGCTGAACATTACCTATACCGTTAAGGCTTACGACTCTGTTCTTCTGCGCCGTCCTGTCATTCGGGTTTCTCGTCCCGGAATACAAGTCACAATATGTAAGCGCTTTATAGTGATATGATGACGCCTCGTCGAGAATGGCAAGACGCCGATAGTTTGTACCGATATTGTTGAGCGCCTGGACTATCTGTATAGTATCTCGGAGCTTTTCGGCCGCGATAAGACCTTTCTTGTGGACATCGATCGCATCATAGAATCTGCTGACATTTCGGAGTTTCTTTCCCAACTCACGAGCCGCAACCATTTCTCCATAGGTATTTCCACCGGAAGCATAAGACTCCATTACTGTGGAAAGTGAATCGATATCGTGGATGGAAAAAACGGTACTGTCTACCTGTCTTTCAGCATAATCATCCGTCACTACTGCATTCCTTCCACAGGAAAAAAACCATGCGGAAAGACATAGAACTATCACGAAACGTCTCATCATCAAGTAAGATTAGTCAAATCCAATATGACAGTGCGACGACACCATCAGGTGTAAAGTTATACATTTTTTTAATCTAGAGCGAATTTTATTATGACGTCGCCGAAACGGCCTGTGACGATGTCTTCGGACTGAAAGAAACTGGCTGCCAACTGACCACGCCACACGATGTCGTCATTTTCCTTATAAGGGATATCCACATCGAATCCATAACTCTTCGACTTAATCTTAACCGTCGCAGAGCACTTCCACGACGTAGTGGCGCCGCCGTCGTCTTCAGTCACCAAGAAGGCAAGGTTATCCAGTTGGTTTGTAAAATTGGTCAAGATAATGGCATTATACTCCCTTTCCACGTTAAGATATTTGCGCTTCACGACCACCATAAAGTCCGTCACGCTCGGCGAATAAAGTTTCAGCTCCGCCTCCGTGCTCGCACTAAACCCATTTACGCTTCCGCACTTGATGAAAAACTCGGACCCTCCCTGAAACCACGAATCGTAATGCCTAAGCATCGTAAAACTCTTCATCCTAAGAATCCTGTTCATACCCTTCGTAGACGCACCTTCCAGGGCCAACCCGTTCTCACTCTCGTCCGGTACATACAGCGGTAGCGGCGTCGCAGTCCCATCACAATTCGAATTGATTACCCATACAGGCTCGCTCATCGCCACCTTCTCATCCACATAAACGGAATCCACGGCCAATTCCCCATCCTCACCCCTACGTAAACGATACCCATAATTATAGTCGGATTCGTAACCCGGATCGAATGTAATGATAGGATACTTCTCCCCATCCCACTCGTCCGAATAAGGCCAATATATCTGCAAATCAGACTTTTCCAGCTCCTCCAAGAACTCCTCGGCCGAATAAGGCCGGGACTTGGTCGCGGTCTCAGAATAGAGGTATTCCCGAAGCAATTCTCGAAGCGGCCTACGATACATTCCCGCCTTAGTCACACCATTCTCCCCCACCCCACAACCCGGAGCTTCAAAAAGCTGTCGCATCGTGTATTCCTCGTCATATCCACGAGATATTGAGCCATTTACCGCATCGTGGACTTCACTTACCTGTTCCGCCCCGATAGGCAATGCAGCGAAAACCCGGGCCACCTGATCCAGTCCGAAACGGAATGTTTCTGTCGTGTAATCTGAATCAACATTTAGCAAGTAGTCAGAATGCGACCCGGATTTGCTGCAAGCAGAGAGGATAGTTAATAACATTACCGCTAGCCCCGCGAAGTTTTTCATAGCCTTGTTCATAACACTAATACGTTTTTTCCACTGCAAAGTGAGCAATTTTTATCCGTGTATAAAAGAATTCACACGGATAAATGCCAACTACCTTATTTTCAGAAGAAAAACTACCTGATGAACGTTACGAACCTCTCCTTCCCTGCCAAGTCCCTCACGATATTCACCGAAGAAAAACCCCTATTTTCGAATTCTTCCGCGCTTTGACGGGCAAGCAACTCATTACACTCGACTATCCCGACCCCTCCCGAAGCCAGCAGACTCTGAGCAGCGCGAGCTATTGCGCGATAAAACACGAGGGCATCGTCATCGGGGACGAAAAGCGCCAAATGAGGCTCATAATCAAGCACATTGGCCCGCATAGAATCCTTCTCGCCATCCATTATATACGGAGGATTGCTGAGAAGCAGATCGAATGTGCCCAAATCCTTAGCGAAATCCTCGGAAAGCACGTCAGCCAAAACGAAGTGCGGAACAGATGGAGCAGAAGAGCGAGAGAATTGGCCCGAAGCCACGGAAAGCGCTTCAGGGCTTATGTCGACGGCCGTAACCTCGAAATCCGGTCTCTCCCAGGCCAAGCTCCACGCGATGGCCCCGCTACCGGTGCAGAGATCCAGCACACGCGCCCCCTTCGGGAGTTTGCAGGCCAATGCCCACTCGACCAGCAGCTCCGTCTCCGGGCGCGGAATCAGCACCGAAGGACTCACCTTGAACTTGCGCCCATAGAACTCGGCATAGCCCAGAACATACTGAACTGGCTCCCCTTTTAGGAGCCTGGCCAATTCCGCCGACACATCCAGAGGCATAGGGTCGTCTCCACGAAGCACCAACTCCCAGTCTTTCAAACCCAAACGGGCACATAGCAGCATGGACACGACATTTCGGGCCTCTTCCGAAGGATAAATCTTCGAAAGAGCCGCCACCGCGTCTACCATAAACTGCTTAATAGTCACTATTTTCCCGAGGCAAAGATGTTTCCGCCGAAATCTACCACCTTGAAGCTTTCCTCTCTGGACCTTTCGAAAGAACGCTCTATCAGTCTGTCTATTACCTTAGAGAAAGGTACTCCGGTATAGTCCCACAGATAAGAAGAAAGCGAGCCGGGGATAGTGTTAATCTCATTAACATAGACCCTTCCGTCTTCCTGGTCTATCATAAGGTCTACTCGCGCAAGTCCCTCACAACCTAAAGTCTTGAAGGTCCTGATAGCGTAATCTTTTACCAATTCTGTGGTAGTCTGAGGGATACGCGCAGGGAGCTCCCTTTTGAGAGAACTCATTCCCTTACTGCCTAACTTGGAGCCACCGGCCACTTTCGCGCCGCACTTGGCACCCTTGGCCCCCTTAGCGCCACCGCCCTGGTATTTGTCGGAGTAGCTGAGAATCTCGCCGCTTCGAAGAGGGACTTCGCATTCCGATGCCTCGCAGTGATAATAATCGCCCATTACGGAACAATTCACCTCCTTAAGCGACGAAAGCATCCTCTCCACGATGATTCGGGTCGTAAACTGGGCGGCGTTGTCGATGGCCTCTTCCAGTTCCTGCTCATTATGAGCCGGAGAGATGCCCACGGACGAGCCCGAATTGGCCGGCTTCACGATTACCGGATAGGCCAATTTCTTCTCTATCTTCTCGATGACTCCCTTACGGCTCTCGTCCCATTCCTTATCGGAGAACCATACGAAATCCACTACGGAGATGCCGCTGTCGCGAAGTATCTGCTTCATCGAAATCTTATCCATTCCGTTAGCGGAAGCGAAGGTGTTGCAGCCCACGTAAGGTATGCCTATCACCTCGAGCACTCCCTGCAGGGTTCCATCTTCGCAGTTAGTTCCGTGAAGTGTAGGAAGAATGGTATCTATCTTAGCCACAACCTTCTGCGAATGGAAAAGTCCGGAATTCGAATACAAATTCCTGTCGCCGTAGATGGACTTGAAATACACCTCGGTACAGTCTTTCAGGAGCGAAGGCATATCGCGATAACGCTTCAAGTCCAGAAGCGCAGAGCCTGTATACCACTTTCCCGACTTCGCTATGTAAATAGGGACGATTTCGTATTTATCCTTATCCATAGATTCAATGACCTGCGATGCGGTAACCACCGAAATCTCGTTTTCAACCGAACGCCCTCCGAAAAGGACACCAACAGTAATTTTCATATACTTTCTAATTAACTACTTAAACATATCCGGAAGATCGTTCTCATAAAGGACGACCGAACCCACGCTCATATATGGCCTAACCTCTGCCAATCCCTGCGCGAGCGTATCTGCGCAAATTATCCTCTCCTCGTCCATACCTGCCTCCAACGCTCCCGAAAGAATGGCCTTTCGGTTCACCTTATTCACGATAACCAGGACATCGGCACATTTCGCCGCCCTCTCCCCCAGTTTTCTGCACTCCCTCTCCTGGGCAGAACCCATCTCCACAAATCCAGGAGTAATGACTATTCTGCGCGCACCCTCGGGGATTTCCATCCTGCCAAGCACGTCCAGAGCCATAGCCGCACCCTCAGGATTAGAATTGTACGCATCGTCCAGAATGGTAAGTCCGCCCTTTCGGCTAAGACTCAAGCGATGCTCCACGCTTTGAATCTTAAAGACGGCCTGCTGCCTGTGTCGCGCATCCACTCCCAGATATTCGCCTACCATAAGCGCGGCGCATAGATTCAAGACATTATTCTCTCCTAAGAGATGAGTCTTATAATGTTCTGAACCCGAGGCGCTTATAAAGTCAAATTCCATTCCGGAAGCAGTGTAGGAGATGTTCGCCGCGCGAGCATCGCACCTATGCGCATCTATACCATAGCTATCTACCCTACAGTTAAACGCTCCACCTTTATAAGATGCTATCCCCGCCGATTCGGCATTCATAACTCCATAGCCATCCGTCGGCAGCGAATCCAGCAATTCAAACTTAGTCTTTCGAACGTTTTCCAAAGAGCCGAACGTCTCCAGATGCATCTCGCCCACCGCGGTAACTATTCCCACGCTAGGATGCACCAGGTCGCAAATCTGCTTGATATCGCCCACCTGCTTGGCCCCCATCTCCACTATAAACACCTGATGGTAAGGCTCCAGACGCTCCCTTATGGTCCTAACCACACCCATCGTGGTGTTGAAATTACCCGGAGTCATCAAGACATTATACTTTTCGCTCAGAACGCGATAGAGATAATTCTTAGTGCTGGTCTTTCCGAAACTTCCCGTCACTCCTATGACTATCAGCCCCTTATGCTCGGCCAATTTCTTCGCGGCATCGTTATAATACCATCTCGACACAGCCTTTTCCATAGGACTGGCCAATCCTGCCGCCACCATCATCACGAATGGACAGAGGACTGCCCCGGCCAATGCCGCCCACGGGCTCAAAAGACATAGCAGTGCGAAAAGCACCACCTCCACGCACAAGAGCCTGCGCATTCTGGGCGTAAAGACGAACTTGACCTTAGCCTTTCGGAAAAGATGTGGCATCGGGTCGCCTCGAAACCACCTCCAGAACCTGTCCATACGATAGGAATTCTGCTGATACATATTCATATAATAGAATACGAGCAGCAGGAAAAGAACCGCAGACACGCTATATATTAGTATCTCTTTCAACATATATCACTCATTTGTTCAGAAAAGAATCCGTCACCGCCCTGAAAAGCGAGGGATTATCTAAAAAGGAAAAGTGAGAACCGCCTTCCACCACTACCAAGCCCGCATCCGGAATCTTCTTCTCCATAAGACGGGCATCGCGAAGCGGAGTAGCCGTGTCGTTTTCGCCCCAGAATAGCAACACCGGCGCCTTTATCTTAGGAAGATAAGCGCTGAGGTCCTGCGAAACAGTCTTCGAAAGAATGGCCTTCATACGCTCCGACGCGTTCTTATAGTCGGAAGAGCCTCGCGACGCGCGAAGCTTGAGGAAAGCCTTCTCATCCTTACGTACCTTGAGAATCCACCACTTGGCAGCCTTATAGGAATAGACCTTTATATAATAGGACAGACTGCGCCGAGGACGAATTCCGGCGGCATCGGCAAATATCATCCTGTCCACGCTATTTCTGGAAGCGAATAAAATGGCTACCCTTCCTCCGAAAGAGTGACATACTATGGCTGGCTTCTCTATGTTCAATGAAGCGCAGAAAGCCTCCACCATCCTGGTGTATTCTTCCACTCCCCACACTTCCGAGGGCTCATCAGACTCTCCGAATCCCGGAAAATCCAAAGCGAAGACTTTATGATGGGCGCTAAACTCAGGAAGGAATGCATCGAATATCGAATGGGTACACCCCCAGCCGTGAAGCAGCAGCAGAGGCGTGCCCTCTCCCACGGTCTCATAATAGATGTTTATGCCATTATACTCGAAAAACATAGCCTAATTGAAAAAGTCGTCGCCTTCGTCGCCCGTTCTGCCGAAGAACTCATCGGCGTTCTCTTCGGTCTCTATATCGCCTCCCGTACAACTCAAGTCGAGATTCATTCCTACAGGAGCGTCGAAGGTATCGAGCTCACTTATGTCGAGATAAGGGTCCTTGAGACACTTCTGCATGAAGATACCCCATACAGGAAGGGCCATATTAGAACCGCTACCTAAAGCCAACTGATTGAAGTGCACCATTCTATCCTCGCCTCCTACCCAAACTCCGGCCGTAATCTTAGGAGTATATCCTATGAACCAACCATCGGAGTTGTCGTTAGTGGTTCCTGTCTTTCCACCGATTTCGCCCTTAAGCTTATATTTGTTACGAAGTCTTACGCCCGTGCCGTGATCTATCACACCCTCCATAAGGTTTACCATAAGATAGGCAGTCCTGTCACTTATGGCCTCGGTGTGCTTGTTAGTAAACTCCGCCAGCACATTTCCGTCGTTATCCTCGATTCGGGTAACGAAAAGAGGGTCTGAATACACTCCCTTAGAAGGGAAGGTGTTGAATGCCGACACCATCTCGCAAAGAGTCAAGTCGGCAGGACCCACGCAGAGCGAATACACCTCGTCGAAATGGCTCTTGATACCCATCTTGCGCATCATCTTAGCCATGGCGGCAGGTCCGAACTGCTTCATAAGGTAAGCCGATATGTTATTCGAGCTATGTGTCAGACCCCATTTGAGAGTCACGGTCTTTCCTATATAATCCGCCCTGTCGGTACTGCGCGGAGTCCAAGTCTCGTCATTCACCTTAAAGGTTTGAGGCATATTGACTACCTTATCGCACGGAGTCATACCCTCCTGCATGGCGAGAGTGTAGAGGAAAGGCTTGACGGTACTTCCTACCTGACGCTTTCCCTGACGGACATTGTCGTATTTGAAATACTTGTACGAAGGGCCACCTACATAAGCCCTGACCTCTCCCGTCGAAGGCTCTATGGCCATAAACGACGCACGGAGAATGGACTTACAATACTTGATGGAATCGTTAGGAGTCATCACCGTGTCCACGTAACCCTTTTCGTTCCACGCGAATACGCGCATCTTGACAGGTTTCGAGAACTGAGCCATGATCTCCTTCTCGGAAAGTCCTTCCTTTCGACCCACACGATATCTCTCGCTCCATTTCCTAGCCTGTTTCATCAATGTATTATAGGTAGAAGTATCGATGTCGTTAGGATAAGGAGGAAGACGGCGCGAGCGCATCTCGCGAGTGAAGAGAGGCTGCAAGTTCTTCGACAACTGCTCCTGAACCGCTTCCTCGGCATAGCGCTGCATACGCGAATTTATGGTTACATAAATCTTCAGGCCGTCCCTGTCCAAATTATATTTCTCCCCGTTAGGCTTTGTGTTCTTGTTAAGCCATCCATACAGGTCGTCCTGCGCCCAGCGAATCGTATCTGCCACATATTCATCTTCATAGAGATACTGCGAGCGCTTAGGCTTGGATGCGCTCATCTCCTTTCGGATCATATCCCTGAAATACGGGGCCAATCCCGAATTGTGGTCCTGCACGTTGTAATTGAGCTCGATGGGACTATTCTGGGCCAATACCTTATCGGACTCGGAGATATACCCTGCCTTCGCCATCTGCGAGATTACGAAGTCCCTGCGAGTCTTGGCAGCCTCCGGATGAAGGGCGGCATTATAGCGAGTCGGCTTGTTTACGGCTCCTACCAGAAGCGCCGCCTCCTGGATGTTCAGCTCGCAAGGCTCTTTCCCGAAGAAAGTCTCGCTGGCCGCCTTTATGCCATAGGCTCCACTTCCGTAGAAGATGGAATTCAAGTACATAGCCACTATCTCTTCCTTAGTGTAGTTCCTCTCGAGCTTCACTGCGGTCACCCATTCCTTCATCTTTATCCAGACCATCGAGACATACTTGGCCCCCGGGAATCCGGTAAGCACTTCCTCGCGCGGGTAGAGGGTCTTCGCAAGCTGCTGGGTTATAGTACTACCACCACCCTGGCTGGAATCCCGCATAAGAAGGGTCTTGAAAAGAACTCGTCCCAAGCTCTGGAAATCCACTCCGCTGTGGTTATAGAAGCGAGCGTCTTCGGTAGCGACGGCCGCGTGTATAACGTTCGGAGAGATGTCCTCATAGGAAACATAAGTCCTGTTTTCTATATGGAATGTGCTTATCACCACCCCGTCGGAAGATATAAGTCTGGTGGCGAGGTTGTTATTAGGATGTTCCAGCTCCTCGAAAGACGGAATCTGAGCAAACTTAACTACAGAAATCACGAGGACCGTCACTCCGACTATAGGCAGAGCGAAGAGTATCCAAAACCAAATTATAATCCTTTTTCGCGTGCGTTCTTTCATAACGAGTACAAAAATACTCATTAAATTTTGAAAATTCCTTTATTTGTGATAATCTTTGCATTATGAATTTGGTTATAGTCGAGTCTCCACATAAGGCGGAGACAATTCAAAAGTATCTCGGGAAGGACTACACGGTAGTTTCTTCTAAAGGTCACATACGCGACCTACAGGAAAAAGAGTTAAGTGTAGATATAGATAACGGATTTACACCCAAGTACATAGTTCCGGCGGACAAGAAAAAGACGGTAAGCGAGCTGAAGGCTTTGGCGAAGAAGGCGGATATGGTCTATCTCGCATCCGATGAGGACCGCGAGGGAGAGGCCATCTCTTGGCATTTGACCCAGACGCTGGACCTCGACCCTAAGAAGACGGAGAGAATCACTTTCCACGAAATCACTCCGAACGCCATAACGGAAGCCCTCAAGCACCCCCGCAAGGTGGATATGAACCTGGTAGACGCACAGCAGGCACGAAGGGTATTGGACAGATTGGTAGGATACGAACTGTCTCCGGTGCTTTGGAGAAAAATCAAAAGAGGTCTTTCCGCAGGACGCGTCCAGTCGGTGGCGCTGCGTCTGGTGACCGATAAGGAAAGGGAGATATTGGCATTCGAACCACAGGCTTTCTATAAGGTAGAAGGCGTGTTCTCCGTAGGAAGGAGCAAGGTCAAGGGTACGCTCGACGAGAAGTTCGCCGGGCTCGCAGAGGCCGAAAAGTTCCTAAACGACAGCATAGGAGCTACTTACACCGTGCTTTCCATCGACAAGAAGGATGGTACGAGAATGCCGGCAGCACCGTTCACCACCTCCACTCTCCAGCAGGAGGCCGGTCGAAAGCTGCATTTTTCCGTTAGTCAGACGATGCGCATCGCACAGAGCCTGTACGAACGAGGACTCATTACCTATATGCGTACGGACTCCACGAACTTGTCCCAATTGGCCATAGGAACGGCCAAATCCTTCATCGTGAAGAATTACGGAGAGCAGTACTCGTCTCCGCGCCAGTTCAAGACCCACACGAAGGGGGCTCAGGAAGCGCACGAGGCCATTCGCCCTACATTCATAGAGAATACCGCCATCGAAGGTACGCCGCAGGAGCAGAAGCTCTACAATCTTATTTGGAAGCGCACCGTGGCTTGCCAGATGGCAGAAGCCAAGTTGCTGAACACTAATATCAAAGTGGGACTCGACAAGCGCAGCGAACACTATGTGCTCCAGTCGGCCGAAATCGTATTCGACGGATTCCTGAAAATCTATATGGAAGGTCGCGACGACGAGGACGACGAGCAGACCGCAAGCCTCCTGCCTCCGATGAATGTCGGCGACACGCTGAAGGCAGTCTCCATTGATGCCAATTGCAAATTCACCCAGCCGCCGTACAGATATTCGGAGCCGACGCTGGTTAAGAAACTGGAGGAATTGGGAATTGGCCGACCTGCTACCTATGCCACGACCATCAGCACGCTGACCACAGGCCGCGGATATCTGGTCAAGGGCGACAAGCCGGGCCAGAGCAGGACAGTGACCAACCTCACGCTCAAGGGCGAGGTCATCACCAGCAGCGAGAAAAAGGAAACCATAGGTGCAGAGAAGGGAAAGCTGCTCCCTACCGAGATAGGAATGGTGGTGAGCGACTATCTCGTGGCCAATTTCTCCGACATCCTGGACTACGGATTCACCGCCGGAGTGGAGAGCGACTTCGACAAGATAGCCGAGGGAAAGCTGGATTGGCATAACTGCATAAGCACATTCTACACCCCATTCCATAGCGAGGTGGACAAAGCCGTGAGCGACAGGCAATACCAGAAAATCGAGCGGGAAATCGGAGTGGACCCGACGGACGGCAAGATGATAACTGCCAAGCTGGGCCAGTACGGACCTTACGTCCAGAAGGGCGAGGACAGCGAAAAGATGTTCGCAAGCTTGGGCGAGGGACAGCTCATCGAGAGCATCACCCTGGAAGAGGCCCTGAAGCTATTTTCTCTTCCGAGAACGGTCGGAGAATTGGAAGGAAAGCCTATCGTGGTGAAAAAGGGCAGGTTCGGAGCCTACATACAGTACGACTCCCATAACTTCTCCATCCCGAGAGGTAACGACCCGCTGAAAATAAGCCTCCAGGAGTGCATAGACCTTATCCAAAAGGTCCCTTCGAAGACAGCCCTGCACGAGTGGGGAGAAATCAGCGTGCTGAGCGGACCTTACGGACCTTACATCAAGGCTTCGGGAAAGAATTACAAACTTCCGAAAGGCACTAATCCGGAGACGCTTACAGAAGACGAGTGTAAGGAAATCATAGCAAATCAGTCACCCACCAACAATAGAAAATCTAAAAAATGAACGAACACTACAAACTAGACGAAATGGATAGGATTATCCTTTCGGAACTAATCAATGACGCCAGAAAGCCTTATCTGGAAATCGCCCGCGAATGCGGAGTGTCAGGCGCTGCGATACACCAGAGAGTGAAAAGACTTGAAGAAGCAGGAATTATCTACGGTTCGTCGACTCTCATAAAGCCGTCGTCCTTAGGTTATACCATCTGTGCCTTTATGTTCCTCAACCTTACGGAAAACAACAAGTACCGCGAGGTCATAAACGCCCTGGAAGACGTTCACGAAATAGTGGAATGCCATTTCATCACCGGACGCTCGTCCATTCTCATAAAGCTCTACTGTAGAGACAACGCCCACCTTATGGATGTGGTGCTCAACACTATACAGAAGATTCCTTACATACAGTCATCCGAGACTATGGTATCTCTGGACGAACCGTTGAAAAGGCAAATCTGGGTACACAAGGACCATCAATAGATTTTTCTTACGAACTCCAAATCCTCAGGAGTAGTGATCTTTATATTATACCTCTCGCCCAAGACATAGGTGAGAGGTATTTTTTCTTCGCTCACCACGGACGCATCGTCCGTAAAATGAGGCGAAAAGCCTCTTTGATAGGCATTTTTAAGAATCTCCGACGGGAATGCCTGAGGGGTCTGTGCAGCGAAGAGAGTCTCGCGGTCCGGAGCAGGCTGCCCACTCTGAACGAACTCCCCTTCCACATCCGACTTCACAAGAGACTTCAGCGTGTCCGTCACCGCAGTGACCGGAATCACACACTGCCCTTCCTCCGCCTTTAAGGCCAATTTTCTCACGAGTTCGGCACTTACCAGCGGCCTCACGCCATCGTGAACGAGCACGATGCTTCCCTGAGGAACTCTCTCGAGAGCATTTTTTACCGAATGGAAACGGGTAAGCCCCCCTTCGACCAGAATCTGAGGACTGTCGAAACACTCCTCGCGGCAAATCTGTTTCCAAGTGTCGAAGTGAGCTTTCGGAAGCACCATTATGATATTAATGTCCGGAATGGCTTCCACGAAGCGCATTACCGTCCTGAAAAGCACAGGTTTTCCGCCCAAGTCGAGGAATTGCTTGGGAACTTGACTTCCCATTCTGGTACCGGAACCTCCGGCTACGAATATTCCATAAACTTTTTTTCTCATAAGTGCACAATCTCTTACAAAAATACTAACAAAATTGTTTATTTTTGTAAGAAGTAAAAAATTTGATATGGCATTCGGATTTCTTAACCAAGAATTAGCAATAGACCTCGGCACAGCTAATACCATTATCTATCAAAATGGTGTTATCGTACTGGACGAGCCGAGCATAGTGGCGGTAGACGTCGCCACAGGTAAATGCCTTGCCATAGGAAGCGAGGCTAAGAAGATGCACGAGCGCATTAACCCTACGCTCAAAACCATCAGACCGCTTAAGGACGGCGTTATCGCCGACTTTAACGCAGCCGAGATGATGATTCGCGGATTCATCCGTCAGGTAAGCAAGAGGAAGAGCAGCCTCTTCTCTCCTAACCTTAAGGTAGTCATCGGCATTCCTTCGGGAAGTACCGAAGTGGAGATAAGGGCCGTGCGCGACTCTACCGAACACGCCGGAGGACGCGACGTATATCTGATTTTCGAGCCTATGGCGGCAGCTCTGGGTATAGGACTCGACGTGGAAGCACCTAAGGGACATATGGTCGTGGACATAGGTGGAGGTACCACTGAAATCGCAGTCATCTCCCTGGGAGGACTCGTGCAGCAGGATAGCATCCGTGTGGCAGGAGACGTGTTCACCAGCGACATTCAGTACTATCTTCGCCAGCAACATAACATAAAGGTGGGTGAAAGCACTGCCGAGAAGATCAAATGGGCAGTAGGTTCAGTCCTTTCGGAACTCGAAGACGAACCGGCTCCATATATCGTAAACGGACCTAACATTATGACGGCCCATCCGGTAGAAGCTACCATCACCTATCAGGAAATCGCTCACTGCCTGGACAAATCCATAGCTAAAATCGAGACTTCGATTATGCACGTGCTCGAGATGACCCCTCCGGAGCTCTATTCGGACATCATCGAAAACGGTATCTACCTGTCCGGCGGCGGCGCACTTCTTCGCGGACTCGCAAAGCGACTCACGGATAAGGTAAACATCAAATTCACAGTGGCGGAAGACCCGCTACACGCTGTGGCAAGAGGTACTTGTAAGGCCATCAAGAATACCGACAAATATAAATTCCTGATGAGGTAGCATCTGATGACTCGCACGCGGAAAACGAAAGAACTTATATTGACTGCAGCAATCTTCATTTGTTTGGAGGTTGCTGCTATCGCTATTCTGCGCGCATCGAATTCTAATCAAAGCATCTGGCTAAGCCGGATCTCCACCGAAGCGAAGGCGTGGCTTTGGGGCAAGACCGATCAGGTTAACAGCTATTTCCGTCTGAAGGAAAAGAACTTGCTTCTCGAAAAGGAGAACGCCGTATTGTGGGAAAGGCTAAGAAGCTACCGCGAAGCCATGGACAGCACCGCCATGCTTTCCGGAGTCATTGCCGACGACGAATTCGAGTATATCGGAGCTCAAATCATAAAGCTTAGCACTAACAGTCAGAAAAACTACTTCATCCTGAACAAAGGCATTCAAGACGGCGTCGAGGCCCGTATGGGCGTAGTGACCCCGACCGGAGTCGTGGGGACGATAGACGCAGTGACTGAAAAATTGGCATACGGAAGGACTCTAATGAATCCGGGGTCGAGCGTAAGCGCCAGATTAGGCAGGAACGGGCTCACGGGCACGCTCTCGTGGGACGGGATGAGCAGCAACAAGGCCATTCTGCACGGCATTCCGCTCTATTTCGAGGTCGCCGTACAGGACACTGTCTGGACAAGCGGCTATTCGGAGATGTTCCCGTCGGGCATAGCCTTGGGAACGATTCGCGGCTCTGCCGTAAGAAACGGAGCCACTAAGGATGTCTTAGTGGATTTGTTCCAGGACTTTTCGTCCCTCAATTTCGTCTACGTCTTGAAGAACAAGTATAGAGGAGAATTGGAGTACTTGGAAGAAAAAGGAGAGGATTTATGAACAGGACCTATCACATAATAGTGAACTTGGCCATCTGCGTCGTTCAGATTCTGCTTAACAACTATCTGAACATCTCGCAGTACGTGCTCGTCTCGCTGCTACCTCTCGTGGTGATGAGCCTTCCGCTCAAGCGCTCCACCAACTTCGCCCTGTTCGTGGCTTTCTTCGCCGGAATGGCGGTAGACTTGCTTTCGAGCTCCCAATTAGGCTGCACGAGCATCTGCCTGCTGGTGTGTGCGCTCCTGAAGAATACCGTCTTCAAACTGGTCTATGGCGATGAGATTTTCTCTTATAGGGATGGATGTCCGCTGACATATCAGTCAAGCAGGGAGACCGGTATCGCCATAAGCATACTCTGCGCCATCTACTTTCTACTCTATGTCTTGATAGATAGCGCAGGAACACTGCCTCTCAACGTAAATCTCCTTCGATGGGTGATATCTTCGGCCATAAGCGCCCTGCTATGCTTTATATGCACTTCCGTGCTCTATAAGGGAGAGTAGCACTATGAACGATTCGAATCGCTATACTAAAATCGTCTTAGGACTCATCTTCGCTGCCTTAGTTCTGCTGTCCAGGCTCTTCTACGTGCAAATCGTCGACGATAAGTACAAGACCGACGCGATGAACAATTCCATTCTGCGCGAGACCATCTATCCTCCACGTGGAATCATCTACGACAGGCATGGAGAGATTCTGGTAGGCAACAGGACTTGCTACGACATTATGGTCACGCCACGCGAAATCCGCAATCTGGACACCACGGCGCTTTGTTCCATACTGAACATAGATAAGGAGTATCTCGTCGAAAAGCTCGACTATTACAGAAAGTTCCGCTCCCGAATAGGCTATCAGACACTCACTTTCCTGCATAATGTAGACGAAAGGACTTACGTTCACTTTTCGGAGAGCGAGTATTGGTTCCCTGGATTTTACGCCCAGATGCGAAACACTCGCGACTACCCGCTGAACGCCGGTGGAAACCTGCTGGGATATGTGGGCGAAGTGGACGGAGACTACATTAAGAAACACCCTGAGTACAAGAGCGGAGACTATGCCGGGATGACTGGCCTGGAGGCTACCCGAGAGAAGGACCTTCGCGGCGAAAAGGGCTACTGCATCTACCTTCGCGACTCTCGTAACAGAGTGCTTACCAGCTTTAACGACGGCCATAACGATATGGATGCGGTGCCGGGAAAGAACATCACCACGACCATCGACGGTCACCTTCAGCAGTACGGCCAATCCCTTATGCAGCACAAGCGCGGAAGCCTTATCGCGATTGAGCCTTCTACGGGCGAGATTCTGGCGCTCGTGACCAGTCCGGGAATAGACGTGCAGGATTTGGAGAACATCGGGACCCGCTACCAGGACCTTCTGG
Organism: uncultured Bacteroidales bacterium; assembly: GCA_900546445.1. Taxonomy (GTDB): domain Bacteria; phylum Bacteroidota; class Bacteroidia; order Bacteroidales; family UBA932; genus Cryptobacteroides. The sequence continues at coordinate 22,570 of URCV01000025.1, forward strand.
CCAATCCTTACAAACCGCTTTTCAACCGTCCGGTGCAGGCGTCCTACCCTCCGGGCTCGGTCTTCAAGCTGGTAAACGGAATGATAGGATTCCAGGAGGGCGTACTGAAGGTAAGCGATATGCATCCTTGCCAATTGGGTTATTACTATACGCCAAGCCGTAAGCTAGGATGCCACAAGCATCGTTCGCCCATCAATTTCACGGATGCCGTGATGATGTCTTGCAACAGTTATTTCTGTTATGTCTTCAAGGACATTCTGGAGAATCCCAAATATGCGACGACGGCGGAGGCTTTCGATGCGTGGCGGGAGTATGTGAGCAGTTTCGGTTTCGGCTCTTCGCTGGGGAGTGACGTTCCGAGCGAACTCGGGGGGACCATTCCTCAGAGTTCCCTTTATGACAAGCTTTACGGAAAGGGTCGGTGGAAGTTCTCTTCCATAGTTTCGCTGTCCATAGGTCAGGGAGAAATAGGGGCTACGCCTCTTCAGATAGCTAACTTGTGTGCGATTATGGCGAATCGCGGGTATTATTATGCGCCTCATATCATTAAGGATAACGAGCAGGTGAAGATAGATGCCAAGTATAAGGAGAGGCATTACACGAAGGTGGATTCGGTGTATTTCGAATACGCTGTGGAGGGTATGTGGAAGGCGGTAAATGCAGGCACTGCGGCGGGCGGCACCGCGGCCCTGGCCGCCATCGAGGGACTCGATGTGTGCGGGAAGACCGGCACGGCCGAGAACCCGCACGGTGCCGACCATTCGGTGTTCATCTGCTTCGCACCGCGCGAAAACCCTAAGATCGCGGTAGCTGCCTACATCGAGAATGCAGGTTTCGGAGCCAAATGGGCTTGCCCTATGGCTTCGCTTATGATAGAGAAGTATCTTAACGGAGAGATTGGCCCTGGAAGAAAGTGGATGGAGAGTTATGTGATGGATGCCGATCTTATGAACGTAGAGAAAAAATGACGGGGGAAGGTTTGAATAGAGGGCTTGGCCAGACTATCGAGTGGAGAATCATTCTCTGCTATCTTTGTCTGGTGGCAATCGGCGTGCTGAGCATATTCGCGTCAGGTTACAGCGCCGAGGGCAGCGCTTCCCTGCTGGATTTCAGCACGAGGGCAGGCAAGCAGATTCTATGGGCGGGAATTTCCCTGTCGGTAGGGTGTGTCATCCTTTTCGTGATAAAGCCTTTCCTCTGGGAGGTGATTTCCACTCCGGCCTATATATTCGTTCTGCTGCTGTTAGTGGCGACATTGGTCTTGGGCTCGGAGGTAAACGGCTCGAGGTCGTGGTTCAAATTGGGCCCGTTGAGTTTCCAGCCATGCGAATTGTCGAAGATCACGACATCGTTACTATTGGCCCATTTCCTGCGCGGACACGGGTTCAACGCTCGGAAGATGAATGACTTGGCTACAGTGCTGGCGGTCGTGGGGATTCCGACGCTGCTGATATTGGCCGAAAAGGAGACGGGTACGGTACTGGTGTATCTGGGCTACATCTTCGTGCTTTATCGCGAGGGGCTATCCGGCTGGTGGATAATACTCTTCCTAGTATTGGCCGTGCTTTTCATACTGTCGATACGGTTCCCGCTGTGGGTAGGGTTCGCGGTGCTGGCGGTGCTGGTGCTGCTATATTATGTCCTGTTCAGGACGCACGTGGCCAAATCGTTCAAGGCGAGGCGCCAATTGCGGCTCACTGCGCTGCTGGTGGCATTAGTGGGCTCGCTTACGATTCTTTCGACCGATTTCGTGTTCGACAATGTGCTCAAGCCTCATCAGAAACTGCGTATAGAGGTGCTGCTGGGTATGAAGGAGGACCCGATGGGGGCAGGATATAATGTAAATCAATCCCTTATCGCGATAGGCTCGGGTGGGCTGACGGGCAAGGGTTACCTTCAGGGAACTCAAACTACTTTCGGATTTGTCCCGGAGCAGAGTACGGATTTTATCTTTTGCACCATAGGCGAGGAGTTCGGATTCGTGGGGTGCTTTATCCTCATAGGACTGTTCGTTTACTTGATAGGAAGAATCTTGAAAGTGGCGGAGGGGTGTCGCGAGCCGTTTAACAGAGTGTATGGGTATTGCATAGCGGCTTGCTTCTTTATGCACTTGATTATCAATGTGGGTATGACCATAAAGCTGATGCCGGTAATCGGTATCCCACTGCCTTTCATAAGTTACGGAGGCACTTCGCTTCTGTCGTTTACCACTATGCTTTTCATCTTCTTGGCTTTGGTGAAACAGGAGAGGCGGTATTTTTGATTTTCAGATATTATTAGTATCTTTGTTTCCCTCAAAACGGAAGCCTTGGTGGTGGAATGGTAGACACGAGGGACTTAAAATCCCTTGGCCAGAAATGGCTGTACGAGTTCGAGTCTCGTCCGAGGCACCAAAAGAATGCAACTGCACTGCGGTTGCATTCTTTTTTGTTTCTTTCGCAAGGCACGCTTTTTGAAAATAGCCCAGGCATTATGAAAAGAATCATTTTAACTGTCGCTCTCGCAGCGATGTCATTTGTAGGGGCATTTGCCCAGGACGTTCTCGGTAAATGGAAACTGGAAGATGGCAGCGCCATCGTAGAGGTGTATAAGGAAGGTGACCACTATAATGGTCGCGTAGTATGGCTGGCTGAGCCTACTGACCCTAACGGAGTCCCTTATAAAGACGCTATGAATCCAGATCCGAAGCTTCAGTCTCGTGAAATTATGGGGCTGAATATGCTTCACGGACTGAAAAAGGACGGGAACAAGTATGGTAATGGTACGATATACGACCCGAATAACGGAAAGACTTATTTTTGTTCTATGAAGGTGGACGGCGACATCTTGAAAGTTCACGGCTCATTGGACAAAAAAGGCTGGG
>URCV01000026.1 GCA_900546445.1 uncultured Bacteroidales bacterium
TATATGCCCAACGCACGGCGATGCCACGCTCGCCAACTTCAGATAGATGTGACCAATTGATTTTTAGAGGAAAAGTAGTAAATTTGTAGGATAAATTAGTTGATTATGGCTCAAAAACCTTCCATTCCTAAAGGAACCAGAGATTTCGGTCAGCGTGAAATGGCCGAGCGCAATTATATTTTCGATACCATAAAAAGCGTTTTCCGCTCTTTCGGTTATTCCCAGATAGAGACTCCGGCTATGGAGAATCTCTCTACGCTTATGGGAAAATACGGCGACGAGGGCGACAAACTGCTTTTCAGAATACTTAACTCGGGCGATGCCTTCGCTAACGTCGATATGTCGAAACCCCTTACTGGCCAAGTCTGTGAGAAGGGATTGAGGTACGACCTCACGGTGCCTTTCGCGCGTTACGTGGTACAGCATCAGAGCGAGATTTCCTTCCCGTTCAAGCGTTTCCAGATACAGCCTGTCTGGAGGGCTGACCGCCCGCAGAAGGGTCGCTATCGCGAATTCTATCAGTGCGACGTGGATGCGATAGGCTCGAAAAGCCAGATGTGCGAGCTCGAACTCGTGCAGATAGCCGACGAAGTGTTCAAAAGGCTGGGTGTCAGAGTAGTGATTAAAATCAACAACCGTAAGGTCCTGAGCGGATTGGCCGAGATATGCGGCGCACCCGATAAGGTCGTGGACATCACAGTGGCCATCGACAAGCTCGACAAGATAGGTCTCGACGCGGTGAAGGCCGAGTTGATGGAAAAGGGATTGAGCCCGGAGGCAGTGGAATTGCTCGAGCCGGTACTTTGCCTTAGCGGCACGAATGCCGAGAAGCTAGCCACTATGAAAGGCATAATGGCAGGAAGCGAAGTGGGCCTAAAGGGTATCGCTGAGCTCGAGGAGCTTATGGGATTCATTCAGGCGGCAGGCGTGACTACCGAGTGCGAGATAGATTTGTCGCTGGCTCGTGGACTGAATTACTACACAGGTGCCATTTTCGAAATAAAGGCACTTGATTACCAGATAGGTAGCATAAGTGGAGGCGGTAGATACGATAACCTTACCGGTATCTTCGGACTTCCGGATATGTCCGGCGTGGGCATTAGTTTCGGAGCCGACCGTATCTACGACGTGCTTAAGGGATTGGACAAATTCCCGACTTCGCTTGGCAGTTCGACCACGCTTCTATTTGCCAATATGGGCGAGTCTGAGTGCGCGTACATTCTGCCTATAAGCATCGCTCTTCGCGCAAAGGGCGTGAGCGTGGAGGTGTATCCGGACAGTAACAAGCTGAAAAAGCAGTTCGATTACGCCGACAGAAAGCACATTCCATTCCTTTCCATCTGCGGTCAGAGCGAAATCGAGGGCGGAGTGGTTCAGATAAAGAATCTGTCGAGCGGAGAGCAGAGAACGTTCGCTAAGGACGATCTGGCCGCCATGCTCGAATTCTTGGAAGCATAATGGATGAATTGGCCGAAATAAGGGAGCAGATAGACAGGATAGATGCTCGAATCGCACGTCTTTTCGAAGAAAGGATGGAGGCGTGCGGCAGGATTGGCCGGATAAAAAAGGAAAAAGGGCTGCAGGTGCTGGACGAAGGCAGGGAGGCAGAGGTCTTGAAGAGCAGAAGCGGCTATGTCGGAGCGCAGATGCTTCCTTACTGGGAAGAGGTGCTCGCGACACTTATGAAAGTCTCGAAGGATTATCAATGGAATTTAAGAGAAAACTGCCCATCCCGAAAGAAATAAAAGAGTTATATCCGCTGTCAGACAAGGGGATAAAGACTCGACAGGAGTGCGTCGCTACCATTAAGGGGATTCTCGAAGGAGTGGATTCGAGGATGCTCCTTTTAGTGGGACCTTGCTCCGCCGACAGGGAAGATGCGGTGCTGGACTACCTTCAGAGGCTTAAAATATTGAGCGAAAAGGTCAGTGATAAGATTTACATAGTTCCTAGACTCTATACGAGCAAGCCCCGCACCAGCGGCAATGCCTACAAGGGAATGCTCCATAGGCCTGACCCGTCCGGAGAAGACGACATACTTAAGGGCATCATAGCCATTCGTCAGATGCATCTTAGTGCGATAGAGAAAATAGGATTTGGCTGCGCTGACGAGATGCTTTATCCTGAAAATCACAGATTTATCTCCGACCTTTTGTGTTATGTCACGATAGGTGCGCGTTCTGTGGACGACCAGCAGCACAAACTCACGGCGAGTGGGCTGGAGATTCCGGTGGGGCTGAAAAATCCTATGAACGGGAACCTCGACGCCTTGCTCCAGGACATACTTACAGTTCAGAACAGCCACCTTTTCCTGTATAGGAATTGGGAAGTGGAAAGTGAGGGTAACCCTTTCGCACACGGCATCTTGCGAGGCTATGTGGACCATACGGGGGAGAGTCACTGTAACTGCGACGCGTCGGGGCTCGCGCTTGCGTGCAGGAAAATGCTCGACGGGGGAGTGAAGAATCCGAGCCTGGTGGTGGATTGCAACCACTCGAACTCCGGAAAGGACTATTTGAAGCAGGTAGATTTGGCCCGAAACATCTGTGCTCTTCGTCGCAAAGGCGAAGGCGGACTGCGCGAAACCATCAAAGGCCTTATGATTGAGTCTTATATAGAGGACGGAAACCAGGAGGAGCACGGCGCGGTGTATGGCCAATCCATAACTGACGCGTGTCTCGGCTGGGAAAAAACCGAAAAATTAGTCCTCGAATTGGCGGATATGTGGTAAATTTTGCCTAACTTTGAATCCCGTTATGAAATACGGGTTTGACAACGACAAATACTTAAAAATTCAGTCCGAACACATTAAACAGCGCATTTCGCAGTTCGGAGATAAACTGTACCTCGAATTCGGAGGTAAGCTTTTTGACGATAATCACGCAAGCAGGGTTCTGCCTGGATTCAGAAGAGACTCGAAGATGCGTATGCTTCAGCAACTCTCTGACAGTACGGAGATTATCATCGTCATCAGCGCATTGGACATAGAAAGGAATAAGGTTCGTAACGACTTGGGCATCACCTACGACATGGACGTACTGCGCCTTCACGACGAATTCGAAAACCACGGCTTTTTAGTAAGTTCGGTGGTCATCACTCACTATAATGGCCAATCCAGTGCCGATAATTATCGTGCCAAGCTCGAACGCAGGGGTATACGTACCTATTACCACCATACGATCGAGGGCTACCCGAACAATGTGGCTCTCATCGACTCCGAAGACGGATTTGGCCGTAACGACTATGTGCCGACCACCCGTCCGCTCGTGGCAGTGACAGCACCGGGCCCTGGAAGCGGCAAGATGGCTGTCTGTCTGTCCCAGCTTTACCAGGAGCACAAGAGGGGAATAAAGGCCGGCTATGCCAAGTTCGAATCGTTCCCTATCTGGAATCTGCCGCTGAAACATCCGTTGAATTTGGCCTACGAGGCAGCTACGGCCGACATCAACGACATAAATATGATAGACCCTTTCCATCTGGAAGCTTATGGGAAGATGGCCGTCAACTATAACCGCGACATCGAGATTTTTCCTGTCCTGAACGCCATTTTCGAGAGCATCTACGGCGAGAACCCGTACAAGTCTCCTACCGATATGGGCGTGAATATGATAGGTTACTGCATGTGCGATGAGGAAATCTGCTGTAATGCGGCCAAGCAGGAAATCATCCGCAGGTACTACGATGCCTTGTGCAGAATGGCCGACGGTGCGGTTAACGATTCCGAAATCAACAAGATAGCCTCGCTGATGAAGCAGGCTAAAATCGATACTTCCTTCAGGAGGACCACGGTGGCAGCGAAGGAGAGGAAGGAGGCGAGCGGGGGATTGGCCGCGGCAGCGATCGAATTGGCCGATGGAACCATCATCACTGCAGGAAGCAGCCCGCTGCTGGGTTCAAGTGCCGCTCTGATTTTGAATGCGATTAAGCATTTGGCCGGGATAGACCACAGCATCAAGCTCATTCCGCGCGATATGATAGAGCCTATTCAGAAGACGAAAGTCTCTTATTTGCACGGAAATAACCCACGTCTGCACACCGATGAGGTGCTGGTGGCGCTCTCGCTTCTGAGTCTTACCGACGACAAGTGCCGAAGGGCCCTGGCACAGCTTCCTGAGCTTTACGGATGCCAAGTTCACTCGACCGTGATGCTTTCGGAGGTGGACAGAAAGGTGTTCAAGCGACTGGGAGTCGGTCTCACTTGCGACCCTATAAAAAAGTAATTAAAAGAGCAATATATTCGGAAAAACGCTATATTTGTGAATATGAAACGGTTTTTATTTACAATTATGGCGCTTTTTCTGTTTTCGGCCTTCTCGCAGGCGCAGGACAGAATAGCTTTGGTGGGCTCAGCTGAGATGATAGATAACGTGAAGGTTATCGAGATCGGGGAGGATTACCTTATCTATAAAATGTATGATAACCTGAATGGCCCGGATTACAGACTGTCTCTGGACAGGGTAGCTTTCGTACAGTTCGAAAATATGACTGTGCAGAGGTTTAACGACTCCGGTTACAACCAGACTTTAGTCCATCCGTATTATCCGGATTTCTATGAGGATTTTCCGCTGGAGTACCGCTACGGGCATTACTATATTCACGATGCCAGAGTGGACGCTCAGATAATGTCCCAGATGCTCGGCTATTCGCTTTATGGCGATAAGTATAGGACGGCGAATCTTCAATATTTCTGGGGTATGTCCCTGACTCTTAGCGGTGTTACCATACTAGCGGGAACCCTGGTCACACACCTTATGGATAATGCCTTTAATAGTGACCCTTCATTCAATGACCCATTTTTCAAGTCTAATTCTAGTTCTTATACTGCCCTGTATGCAGTAGGATATGTGGTAGGTGCGGCTTGTCTGGGCGCCGGAATTCCTCTCTGGGTAAAGGGAAACAAGAAACTGGGCGAGATAGCCGACGACTATAACCGTAATTACGGCACTCCTCGTCGTTCACCGGGAAGCGGTACCTCCCTTAACCTAGGCCCTACACATTCCGGAGGGCTGGGATTGTCACTGAATTTTTAAGAGATTTCTTCCCGGATCACGATAATGTCATCGTCTTCCGGGTTTACTTTTAGTTTTTCGCTGATGCGACGGCATAGAAGAGCCAGCACTTCGCTGCCGTCAGGGCCTGAGCCGATGACGACCTCGCTGTCTTTCCTGAATGCTGGGATTTTAAGGTCCACGAACATATCGCTCAGCTTCTTTTTCTTTCCGTTAAGTCCCAGCGGCGTAATGTAATCGCCTTCCTGCCACTTCCTTAAAAAGAATGGAAATGCATCGGATTTAATGTAAAGCACGCCTTCCGGAGCACGAAGCGAATGAGGGCGCGATTCCTTTCGGATGCTGAACTTTCGCCCTGCCAGCTCGTATGTGCCCTCGGCGGCTACCATTACGCACGGATTCTCATCACGCCTTTCGTCCAGAGGGGAGAAGACCATCTCTTCGGAGCTAAGGTCGAGCCTGTGCGTAGGGCTTAAAAAGACTTTTCCGCTTAGAGGCTTTCCGCTTGAAAGCAGCTCGCACATATCGTTATAGACGCCTTCGCCGAAGCCATACTTTTCCAACTCTCTATAAAGCACATAGCGCCAGTGCTTAAGGGAAAGCAGCTGAGCCGTGTCGCTCGTGCGATGCTCCAGATAGTAGTCGTTAGCGATTTCGTCTACCTGTTCGATGTGCGACATATCGGAAGAGAGAGTCTTTAGAAAGGATGGGTTAATCTCCTTAAATACAGGAAGAACCTTATGCCTCAGCAGGTTCCTTTTGTAAAGCAGCTCGGCGTTTGTCCGATCTTCGCGCCAGCCCAGTCCCTGCGAAGTCATAAAGGAGGTGATCTCTTCGCGCGAAGTCTTCAGAAGCGGACGCAGGATGCGTCTTGGAAACGCTCCCGAATCAGGGGACATTCCACGCATGCCGCGACTTCCGCATCCACGAAGCATATTAAGAAGCAGAGTCTCCGCATTGTCGTCGGCGTTGTGGGCGACGACCGTGGCGTCGAATCCGTACTCCGTGCACAAGTCAGCGAACCAGTCGTAGCGCAGTTCGCGGGCAGCCATCTCTATGCTGATTCCGTGCTCTGCGGCGTAATTGGCCGTGTCGAAATGGGCCGTGAAGAACTCGATGCCGTTATTCTCGCACCACTGCCGAACGAAACTCTCGTCGGCATCGCTTTCCTCGCCGCGCAGAGCGAAATTGCAATGCGCGGCGCAGAAGGTGAAGTCATAAGGAAAAAGGGCGCCGTCAAGTGCCCTTTTAGCCATATACATAGAGTCTATTCCTCCACTTAGTGCGAGAAGTAGTTTCATTATTATTTCTTAGCGAATGTGTAAGTGAAATTGAATGAAAGGAAGTCCTTAAACTGAACGCCGCGCTTTTTCGTTACCTCGCCCTCGGTGATGGTCACGTTCGGGTCGGATATGAGCCAAGTCTTGAACGCGAACTTGAGGTATTTGCTTAGCTGCCAGTTAATGGAGTTATCCCAGTTGACTCTGAAGTAAGGCTCGTTAAGGTAGTCGGTGAAGAGAACTCCCTGAGTCTCATAGGTGAAATTCTCGTTGATGACTATCTTGAAGTTCGCCTTAAGCTGAGCACCGAATTGGAACAAAACCTGGTTGTAATCCTTTCCGACAGGGTTTTCGATGTTCTCGTTCTTCAATTTCATACCATAGCTTGCACGGAGCGCCTCGTTAGTACAGATGGTGAAGCCACCGGTGAGAGGCGCGAAGTTCACGTTAAACCACGGAGATGGAGCCCACTGGATACCGAGTGCGATATCGGTGTATGCCGGAGATATGAAACCGGACTTGATGCCCTGCTCCGTCCATTTGCCGTTCTCGTCCTGAACGTATTTGTCAGGAGTGTCGGTGAACTGGCTACGGAAGTTGAAAGAAGCCGTGTAGTTGAAAGGTGAGCCGCTGGCTGTCTGATATGCCCATTTGCTCTCGAAATAGATGCGGTCGTTACTCTTCTGGAGAATGTCTTCCTTCTCATTTGAGTAGAGGAAACCATAGTCGAGCTGCAAACGGTTGTTCCAGCTCATGAGATTCTTCTTATAGTCAGCCTTCGCATCTACGTTAGTGGTAAGCGTAACGGTGTTATATCCACCTGCTGCCCAGTTACTTAGATTAGTCATATTATAACCGAGGTTAAACTGGATGGATGAGGCCCAGAGACTTGGTTTCGGAGCCTGCACTTCTTCTTTCGGAGCCTGCAGAAGTTCTGCGGCTGCGTCTGCGGCTGCTTTTTGAACAGCGTCGTCCTGTGCCTTAACCGTAAGTGCGGTAGAGAGCACGGCAGTTAAAATTAGTAACGTCTTTTTCATATTCTAGTAAGCTATTGCGAATACTACTCTTCCCTTCGAAGGCTTGCCTGAGTAGATGTCAAAGCCCTCTTCTTCGTTTACGAAACTGTCTACAGGGATGCAGCGGATAGTCGCCTTCGTCTCGTCCTTGATCTTTTGCTCGGTCTCGGCAGTGCCATCCCAGTGGCAGAGCAGGAATCCTCCCTTCTTGATCTCCTCCTTGAATTCGTCCCAGCTGTCGCACTTGCGCACCTTAGAGTCGCGAAGAGTCAGTGCCTTTTGATAGATATTATCCTGAATCTGAGCGAGCAACTCCTTAATGTACAGTTCGATGCCCTCGTCTTCGTGGGTAGATTTCTCGAGTGTGTCCCTTCTGGCCAATTCGACCGTCCCCGCAGCCAGGTCTCTCGCGCCCATGGCCAATCGCACCGGTACGCCCTTCAGCTCCCATTCTGCGAACTTGAATCCCGGACGCAGTGTGTCCCTGTCATCGACCTTCACGCTGATGCCCAGGGCTTCGAGCTTGGCCTTGATTTCGTTAAACTTGGCCAATATCGCATCGTGCTCTTCTGCAGTCTTGTAGATAGGCACCATCACTACTTGGATAGGGGCCAATGCCGGCGGCAGCACGAGGCCGTTATCGTCGCTGTGGGCCATGATCAGCGCGCCCATAAGACGGGTGCTCACTCCCCAAGAGGTAGCCCATACGTACTGCTCCTTGCCTTCCTTATCGGCATATTTTACATCGAATGATTTGGCGAAGTTCTGGCCCAGGAAGTGGGATGTACCTGCCTGCAGAGCTTTGCCGTCCTGCATCATGGCCTCGATGGTGAGTGTGTCGAGCGCTCCGGCAAACCTCTCGTTCGGGCTCTTGTGACCCACTATGACAGGCAGAGCCATAGTCTTGCGTGCGAAATCTGCGTAGACGTGAACCATCTCTACGGCCTTAGCCTGAGCCTCTTCCGAGGTGGCGTGGGCTGTGTGGCCTTCCTGCCACAGGAACTCTGCGGTGCGAAGGAAAGGTCTGGTTCTCATCTCCCAACGTACTACATTACACCACTGGTTACAGAGAATAGGGAGGTCTCTCCACGATTTGATCCAGTTCTTGTAAACGCTCCAGATAATGGTCTCTGAAGTAGGTCTTACGATGAGCTCTTCCTCGAGCTTAGCGTTAGGGTCTACTATAACTCCCTTTCCGTCAGGGTCGTTCATAAGACGGTGGTGTGTAACGACTGCACATTCCTTAGCGAATCCCGCTACGTGCTCAGCCTCGCGGCTGAAGAAAGACTTAGGAATGAAAAGAGGGAAGTAGGCGTTCTGTACGCCGGTTTTCTTAAACTCGGCATCGAGCGTAGCCTGCATCTTCTCCCAGATCGCGTATCCGTAAGGTTTGATTACCATACATCCTCTCACTGCCGACTGCTCTGCCAGGTCGGCCTTAACTACCAGGTCGTTATACCACTGTGAGTAATTTTCACTTCTCGGTGTAATTTCTTTTGCCATATTTTGTGTTGTCTATTTTCGATAAAATGCCTATAATTGTAAGCCGGTGGTCGCGCTCGATTCCTCGGGTACGATTATTGCGTGCAAAGATACAAATTTTTATTATAGGAGATTCACTATGAGACGCAGTTTTATTCTAATGCTTGTTTTGTCCTGCGCTTTGGTGTCCTGCGGAACTGCGGGACAGTATGCGGACAACTATAGATACCAGGACGGCATCTATTATCGCGGCGTTCCTGCGGGTGAAGAGGTCGCGTTAGCTGAAAATGAATCGGGGAAGCAGTTTAACGACAAGATAAAGGTTCAGTACGACGAATATGGCTGGAGCTCCGCAAAGACTTATAGCAGCATAATTCTCGTGCCTACGGTAGGCTGGCCGTATGGCTACAGCTCATGGTACTGGGGTAATCCGTGGTATTACGGAAGCTCGTGGTACTACTATCGAGACCCGTGGTACTATGGAAGTCCGTGGTATTGGGATTCGTGGTATTGGAACGACTGGTACTACAGGCCATACTGGCATTACGACCATTACTACTATCATCATCACTATCACCCGCACTATCACGGGTACTATAAGAGTACCACCTACACTCCTCACGCGGGAGTGTCGATGAGACAATCGCCGAATTCGACAAGAGTTCGCACTTCTTCTGCAACGCGAGGTACTTCTTCTGCATCTTATAATAATGGAAGGACTAACTCCTCGACTTACCGCAGGACGCCTTCTACGACAAACGGCAGCAGTTCTTCGTACAGACGCTCTACTCCTTCGAGAAGCAGCTCTTCTTCTACGCCATCGTATAACGGAGGCAGCAGTAGAGGCAGCAGTTTCAATAGCTCCGGAAGCTCTTCAAGCAGGAGTTCGGGAGGCTCGTTCAGGAGTTCCGGCGGCGGCTCATCCCACAGCGGTGGCGGAGTGTCGCGAGGACGCAGATAGTTAGCTTGTTATAATTTTTAAAAGAAAAGAGTATGAAAAGGTATATTGTATCAGGTTTGCTGGTGTTGTCTAGTCTGGGCCTAAGCGCTCAGTCCATGTACGACGCATATACTTTTGGCGCTACCGATTATTTGGGGACGGCTCGTGTGGTAGGACTTGGCGGCGCTGTAGGTGCTGTGGGTTCCGACCTGGGAACCATCGGAGTAAATCCTGCTGGTTCGGCGGTGGCTTCGTATTCACAGTTCGTAGTTTCACCTTCGCTGAGTATGTCTCGCACGCAGACTTCTTATGCGCTTAATCCTTCTTCGAATTACGGCGCATCTAACAAGATCGGGCGTAATAAGCTTAAACTCCCTAATATAGGACTCACGACCAGGTTTAATTCCATATTGTCTTCCGATGCCAGCGTGACCTTCGGCTTCGTGATGAACACCACTTACGACTATAACTACGAGCATTCCGGTTCGGGCATAAACGGGTATTCGTCGAAGTTCGCGGAGATGGCGCGTGCCGCACAGGGAATCACGAACGAAGCGCTGGGCAGCAGCTCGTTTTACGATAATTCGGCCAATTCATCCCTCTGGGATGTAGCCATGGGTTATAAAATAGGCCTTATAAACGGCTATGGCGCCGACGGTAATTATGTAGGATGTACGGAAGTGCTTACTTCTGATGGTCGCAGATATGTTCCGGGTAACCTTAACCAGCGTTCGCATCAGATTACTTCAGGAGTTAAGAACGACATTATCCTGAACCTGGCTTGGAATTTCTCTAACAAATTCTATTTGGGATTCAACCTCGGCCTTCCTTATCTGGGTTATGATAATGTGGAGCGCTATAGCGAGGTGGCTCAGGTAGTGGAAGAGTTCCCTATACAGTTCACCTATTCCGACGGAAGCGTGCAGAACACTTATTTCGATAATGCTACCTATCAGTATAATTATACAGCAGCAGGTTCAGGTATGTACGGAAAGGTAGGTGCCATCTACCTTCCTGTCGCAGGGCTGAGACTCGGATTTGCGTACCAGACTCCTACGGTTATGGACATTACCGAGACTTGGATGCATAGCGGTAGGGTAGCCTATGCCGACGGCTCCGCTTATTCGGGTTCCAGTCGTGAAGGCTCTTATAAATACACTGTGATTACTCCTAGGCATTTCGACTTCGCACTCGCATATACATTTGGACGTAAGGGACTTATCAGTGCCGACGTGTCCATCGAGGATTATGGCTCGGTGCGTTTCATAGATAGTTACGACGATTCTGCCTTTAATTTCGTAAATGCCGCTACTTCGGCTTTCAGCGGCAAGGCATATAACTATAGGATAGGCGCAGAGTTTAACTTGACGAGTAATCTCGCCATCCGTGGTGGCGCAAACATCCTTACATCTGCCGAGAAGTACTATATGGTAGGTGGAGAGAAGTTCTACTATTCAGACTATAACGACGATTATTACTACGGAAGGAAGGAACTTCCGGGTAATGGTAGCTATGTTAATGATATCCGATACAGTTATTCCTTAGGTTTGGGATATAATCCTACAGGCTCATTCTTCGCGGACTTCGCAGTTCGTTGGACGACGATGCCTTCGACTACTTACCAGCCTTACTATAACTACACGGATAGTGGTGTGGAGTATTATTCACCTCTTTACCGCGTGAACAAAACGCTTTTGAACGCAGTTTTGACGCTTGGATGGAGGTTTTAACCTGAGATAATGAAATTTACTGCTAAAGAGTTGGCCGAGGTGTTGCACGGCAGCGTAGAGGGAAATCCTGCTGCCGAAGCCACTTCGTTTGCTAAGATTGAACACGGAAAACCGGGGAATTTGTGTTTCTTCGCTAACCCCAAATATGAGCATTACGTTTACACCAGCAAGGCATCCATCTTGCTGGTGAATAACGATTTTAAGCCGTCTGCCGAAGTCGAGCCCACGCTCGTGCGTGTGGAGAATGCCTATAGTGCATTGGCAGAATTGCTTGACTATGTAAACAAACAGCACAAATCATATAAGCGCCACCGCGGCAGGTGCCGATTGGCATTCAGCTCGAAGATAGGCCGAAAGGTGTGGATAGGGGATTATGTCACTGTGGGTAAGAAGTCCGTAGTAGGCGATTATACTCGCATCTGCGATAATGTCAGCATCGGGGAGAATGTCCGGATAGGGTCGAAATGCGTCATCTACCCGGGCGTGGTGATATTCCCGAATACCGTTATCGGGGACAGGACCATTCTGCACGCAGGCTGTGTAATCGGAGACGATGGTTTCGGCAATGCACCGCAGCCGGATGGCACTTGGAAGAAAATCGAGCACGTGGGTAATGTGATTATCGGAAACGATGTGGAGATAGGCTCGAATACCACCATTGACAAGGCTCCTATGGAGTCTACGATTATCGGCGATGGTGTAAGGATAGATAATCTATGCCAAATCGCCCACAATGTGCAGATCGGTGATAACACCGTGATGGCTGCGCTGTCGGGAATAGCAGGCTCAGCGGTGATAGGCAAGAGTTGTATAATAGCCGGTCAGGTGGGTATCGTAGGTCACGTGAAGGTGGCTGACAAGACCACTGTGGCAGCACAGGCCGGAGTTATAGGAAACGTCAGAAAGAGCGGGCAGGTCCTGGTGGGTATGCCGGCCATTCCTCATTCTACTTTTATGCGAGCATACGCAAAGTTTAAGGCTAGTGGAGAGGAGTAATTAAAAATATTAAAAAAATATTTATATCTTTGCGCCCACAAAAAACAGAGAATGAATCAGAAAACGCTAAAAAACACATATACTTTCGAGGGTCGAGGCCTTCATTCCGGCAAGATGTCGCATATGAAAGTGTGCCCCGCACCTGTAAATACAGGCATTCGCTTCCATCGCACCGACTTGGGTGAGGATGCATTCGTAGACGCCATCGCCGAGAACGTGTCGCTTACTTCCAGAAGTACGACCATCTCTAAGGGAAAGGTTTCGGTGAGCACCATCGAGCATTTGCTTTCCGCACTTACCGGATTGGGCGTGGATAATGCTTTGATCGAGGTAGATAACGTGGAGGTTCCTATTCTGGACGGAAGCGCTGAATATTATGTAAAGGCGATTTATCCGGATGGACTTGAGGAGCAGGATGCCGAGAGAAAGTATATCGAGATAGGCAGTGAGTTTACATATAAGGATGAGAAGACAGGGTCTTACATAAAGTTGATTCCGGACGACCATCCTAGCTACGAGGTTACCATCGACTTCAATTCGAGGGTGCTGGGCGTTCAGACCGTCAAATGGGACCCGTCTATGGACTATGTACACGAGATAGCTCCTTGCAGGACATTCTGTTTCCTTCACGAGATTCAGCTCCTCGCGAGCTTGGGACTCATTAAGGGCGGCGACGTGGAGAATGCCATCGTGGTGGTGGAGAAGCCGGTGTCCGAGCAGAAGATTGCCAAATTGGCCAAGACCTTCGGACATCCTGAACTGAGGGTGACCGAGCAGGGGTATCTCAGTAATCTCAAACTGCATTTCCCGGACGAGTGCGGAAGGCATAAACTCCTGGACATCATAGGTGATTTGAGACTTGTCGGCGGATTCTTGAATGCGAAGGTTGTCGCATACAAGCCGGGACATAAAATTAATACAAAGGTTGCGAAACTTATATAAAAATTTTAGGAAATGACTAATATTCATCCACTTGCTACGGTTCACCCGGGCGCTAAGATAGGCGATAACGTCGAAATTGGACCTTATGCCTTTATAGATGATAATGTAGTGATAGGCGATGGCTGCAAGATCTACCCTCACGCTACGATTTTTTCGTATGTGAAGATGGGTAAGGATTGCTGCGTATTCCCTGGCGCGGTAGTCGGTGCTGTTCCTCAGGATTTGAAGTTTGACGGAGAGGTTACTTACGTCGAGATTGGGGACAGAGTGAACATTCGTGAGTGTGCCACTATCAATCGAGGCACGAAAGCAAGCGGAAAAGGTGTTACGAGAATCGGTAACGACGTGCTCATTATGTCTTATGTTCACGTGGCTCACGACTGTACGGTGGGTAATCACTGTATTTTGGTAAGCTATGTGGGTATAGCAGGTGAGACCGACGTAGATGATTGGGCTATCCTGGGCGGAAGCACCGTGGTTCACCAGTTCTCACATATCGGTAAGCACGCTATGGTAGGCGGCGGCAGTAAGGTTAACAAGGACATCCCGCCGTATTCGCTTTGCGGAAGAGACCCTATCAGCTTCGCGGGCATTAACATCGTAGGTCTTCGTCGTCGCGGATTCGATTCAGACACGGTTCGCTTCATCAGGGACATCTACGATACCATCTATCATCAGGGTAATAACGTAACCGATGCTTTGGCTAAGGTCGAGGCCGGGTTCCCTGACACACCTGAGAAGTTTGAGATCGTTAATTTCATTAAGAATTCCAAGCGTGGTATCGTTAGGTCTAACGATGGCAACGATAAGGGATTTGTAGAATAATGCTGCTTTCCACAGCTTATTTTCCACCTATAGAGTATTTTGCCTTAATGGCGAAATGCTCTATTGTTTATATGGAGGGGTGCGAGAGTTATGCCAAGCAGTCCTACCGTAACAGGTGCAGGATTCTTACGGCCAATGGGGTCGAGGACCTGCGGGTGCCGATAGTGCACGGCCCTTCCAAACTAATCACAGACATCTGCGTCGACTACAAGACCCCGTGGGTTCGACAGAGCGAGTACGCCATAGAGTCGGCCTATTATAACTCGCCATTTTTCGAGTACTATAAGGATGAGTTGTTCGCCATATTGGACGCACACCCGGAAAGGCTCTGGGATTTGAACTTGCAGATTATCGAGTTCTTCTGCAGGAAGATAGGCATCGCCCCGCAGATCGTTCGAACTTCGGACTTCACTATGCCTTCGGATGATTCTCAGGACCATCGTTTCTCGATTCATCCTAAAAAGGAGTCGTCTTACGAGGCTCGTCCATACTATCAGGTATTCCGCGACAAATGGGGTTTCGTCCCTAATCTATCCATAATGGACCTTCTCTTCAACGAAGGCTCCGAAAGCATCTGCTATTTCTAGGTGGGTGGAAGCAGAAACTTCCGCCAATTCACTTTGGCAGGGCGGACGGCGTAGAGTGCATTCAAACTCTCTCCACCTTGGCAGGGAGGTATCGATATACGCGTTTTGTGGCACATTGGCTGCCAAAGTGAAATTGACGAACTAGTCTCAATGGCCTCCCGTCTGGTATATCGTGGTTCTTGTCGGAGGAGATGCTTCTCGACGTCGTTTTATCCGGTGAAAGGCCACTTTGGCTGGATGGGAACGCTCCCAATGACGTTTTGTCCGGTGAAAGGCGGGTTTGCCCGGATGGGGCGCTCGCAGAAGGCCCGCATCATTATTCTGGCAGATGGTCGCCCTGTTGCTTTGGGTGTACTTGTTGATTCGCGGAGCCTCGCAAAATGCTGTGGGGGCTTCCGCCAATTCACTTTGGCAAGGAGGATGGCGTAGAACGCACTCTGTTAAGGGTGGCTTGCCAAAGTGAGACTTATTTAGCTTCACTTTGGCAGGGAGATGCCAGTATACACACTTCTGGGGCACAGTCGCTGCCAAAGTGATTTTGATGAGGTAGTTTCACTGGCCTCCCGTCCGGTGAGAAGGGGGTTTGGCCGGATGAAACGCTCTTGGAACTTTGTCGTCGCAGCTTTTCGTTCTGCTTCATTGTCTCGCTAGCAGCAAGAGCAGTCACCCTCACTTGCGGCCCGCGCTACCTTGTCGCGTCGCAGTGGCTCCACGTTTATAAACGGATAACGGCTCCCTATCACAAGGAGCCGTTATCGTGCGGGCGAAGGGAATCGAACCCATACGCCTCTCGGCACTAGATCCTAAGTCTAGCTTGTCTACCAATTTCAACACGCCCGCGTTAACCACATAATATAATTACTTTCGCCTCTCGGCGATATATGCAAATATACTAAGATTTACTCGATTTTACAAAATTTTAGAGAATTGATATGTTAACCCACCAATAACCCATTCTTTTGTAGAATAATCAAATAAAGAAGACTCACATCTTACTTTGAAAGTGCATTCATCATAGTCAATGTCCTTAATACTAGCAAATTCAATTCCTTTTACGCCTTTAGGGACATATGGATCAAACGATTCTATCGTAGTATACCATACTTTTCCGGACGATGTCTTATTTGGCCTTACCTTGCATTTAATCTCATAAAATGTTACCCAAGAGCATAATAAACCATCCTTGTCTTCTTTTGTTAAGACCACCGGCAGGCAAGCCTCAAATGACAAATTATCTCCATATTCAAAGTGTTTCACATTAGCGCTAATCAACTGACTAATATATCCAGGATATTCTTCAATACGACTTTTCAAATCTTTACTTTTAAATCCACTATCGTTTATGTCAATATCTTGGAACCATTCAATTTCTCCCAATTCGTAGTTGCCGCATAGTTTCATAGATGTTCTCTGAATCTCATCTAAATCGACATCAGGTGTGCACGCACACAATGCGAAGGCAAATACAATAAATAATAATCTACGCATAATCATGGTCATTAATTTTTAATTATCTCCTTCGAAGATAGGCTATTAATTGATAGAAAAAAAACATAATCCACGAAGGGGACATTTTGGGGAACGAAGCCTACATTTTTGACCACGAAAAGATTTGGACTACTTGATTTTTTATTTCAGGGGTGATTTTTATGCTTAGTGATTCGTATGGCGGTTTTAGCGTCACATCATAGTTACGATCAATCCGTCGTGTAATTTTATTGATACTGTTAACATTGACTAACATCTGACGGTTAACTCGAATGAATATCTGAGGAGAGAGTGTTTTTTCAATGCTCGTCAAAGAATAATCTACACTTCCCCATTTACTATCTTTCAAGTGAACACGAATACCTCCGTTATCCGCTTCAATGTAGGCAACATCATTTATATCGCATAAATGGATGCTGTCATTTATTTCCATACATATGCCATTGCGATACTTTACATTATGTGTACAGTATTCCATTACGACACGTGATATATCCACGCCAGATTGGCCAAATTTAATTCTGTCATATTTGTCAAGAGCCTTTGCCACACTCTCGACGGATATCGGTTTTAATAGATAATCAACACAATTATAGTCAAAAGCCATAAGTGCATATTCATCAAAAGCCGTGGTAAAAACTACCATTGCATTGATGTCAACCCCGTCAAAAATGCTAAAAGATAATCCGTCCTCCAAACGGATATCAGAGAATATCACGTCTATATTATCATAGGTTTCAAGCATCGCTTTCGCAGCCTCTACACTGGGTGCAATGCCCATTATTTCAATACCGGGCCTTAATTTGTTCAATATGTCACACAACTTTAAAGCAAGCGCATTTTCGTCTTCAAACACCAATACCCTCATAATCTAACACTGTTTTTCGTTAATAATAGAACTTTTACTTTAAAATTACTCTCATCTTTTTCTACATCCACTCCCTGTTTTCCACAAATTAGTCGATATCTATCTTCCAAACTACTCAGTCCCGTCTTACCGCCACTCACATCAGAGACCAATGGCAGTAAATTGTTTTCAACTATCAAATAAGAGTCTTCACGATAGATTTTAACGTTCAAAACTTCTCCACTACCGTGCCTGTTATGCTTAACTGCGTTTTGAACCAGATGCTGGATAGATGAAGGAAACACAAAACACGTATTCTCGTAATCTAAATCGTTATCTATATCTATTTTAAGGAAAGAATATCTAAAAGAAAGCAATTCTGCGTAATTACGAACGAACTTAATCTCGTCAGATAACGGAATAATTGTGCTCTTTGAATTCAACACTAATTGCCGATACATTTGAGAAAAGGTGGAAATAAACGCCTCTGCAGCATTCGGATCAGATGTAATCAACCCGTCCAGTGTCGCCAAACTATTAAAGACAAAATGATTGTCGTTATGTATGGACATCGCTTCCAAACGTGACTGTATGCTTAAATTCTTTTCCTCATTATATCGATTCATTATAAAAATGAACAAATAAGCTGTTGATAAAATAGAGACAGATACAAAATAAGAAAAAGAAACATTATCTATAAAGTTCGAATCGTATGGACTTACCCAGTATTCTATCATAGTAAATACCACAGTTGTCAATCCGTTAAGAAGCACAACTAGAATAATTAGTATGATTGGCATAAGCACCCTGTGCTTTTGTCTCCAAAACCACTTGGATAGCAATTTGCAATACTGAATTGACAACTCAGCCATTATAACAGAAACAATCGCACCACCCAAGATATCCTTAAACTGACTAGTGCTAGTATAGAAGTCCGTCCTAGGCACCGGAAGGTAAAAGTCGTATTCGGCAAAGCCCCACACGATCATTCCTATAATAATCGACAAGACATCATAGATAATATGATCGACTATTCTGTTTTTACTAAATAAATACCGCATTATAGAAATAAATGCTCTTGCTTACAAGAGGCAAGAGCATTAACCTTACAAATTTACAAGCCTATCTTCTTGAAGAAATCGTTTCCTTTGTCGTCGACGAGGATGAAGGCTGGGAAATCTTCCACCTTAATCTTCCAGATGGCTTCCATTCCGAGTTCCGGATATTCCACGCATTCGATGCTCTTTATGTTGTTCTGAGCGAGTATCGCTGCAGGTCCTCCGATGGAGCCCAGATAGAATCCGCCATGCTTCTTACAAGCGTCTGTAACTACTTGGCTTCTGTTACCCTTGGCCAGCATTATAAGGGAGCCGCCGTGCTCCTGGAATTCGTCTACATAAGGGTCCATACGTCCGGCCGTGGTAGGTCCGAGCGAACCGCAAGGCATTCCCTGAGGAGTCTTGGCAGGTCCTGCGTAATAGATAGGGTGATTTTTGAAGTACTCCGGCATAGCCTCACCAGCATCGAGACGAGCCTTAATCTTCGCGTGAGCGATGTCACGAGCCACGATGATGGTTCCGTTAAGGCTGAGACGTGTACTTACAGGATATTTGGTTAGCTCTTTAAGAATCTCTGGCATAGGCTGATCCAAGTTGATCTTAACGGCATCGCCTTCACCTGCATTACGAAGGCTTTCCGGAATGAGCTCATACGGCTTGTCGTCGAGTTTCTCTATCCACACACCGTCCGCGTTGATCTTGGCCTTGATGTTTCTGTCGGCAGAGCAGCTGACTCCCAGGCCAATAGGACAGCTGGCACCGTGACGCGGAAGCCTTACCACACGGATATCGTGTGCCAAATATTTGCCTCCGAACTGGGCGCCAAGTCCGATTTTCTGAGCCTCTTTCAACAACTCCTGCTCGAGTTCGAGGTCTCTGAATGCGCGACCTGTCTCGTCGCCGGTAGTCGGCAGCGTATCATAATAATGGGTAGAGGCCAATTTGACCGTCAGCAAGTTCTTCTCGGCCGATGTGCCTCCGATTACGAATGCGATGTGATATGGAGGACAGGCAGCCGTGCCAAGCGAGCGCATCTTCTCTACTAAGAAAGGAACGAGCGTTCCGGGGTTCTGGATGCGGGCCTTAGTCTCCTGATAGAGATAAGTCTTGTTAGCGGAGCCGCCACCCTTTGTGACGCACAGGAAACGATACTCATTTCCTTCTACGGCCTCGATGTCGATTTGTGCAGGGAGATTACACTTGGTATTCACCTCGTTATACATATCGAGAGGTGCATTCTGAGAATAACGCAAGTTCTCTTCGGTATAAGTCTTGAATACGCCTAATGAAAGAGCCTCCTCGTCGCAGAATCCGGTCCATACTCCCTGGCCTTTCTCTCCGTGAACGATGGCGGTACCCGTATCTTGGCAGAGAGGAAGTTTTCCCTTGCAAGCCACTTCTGCATTACGAAGGAATGTGAGAGCTACATATTTGTCGTTCTCCGAAGCTTCCGGGTCGCTGAGAATCTTGGCTACCTGCTCGTTATGAGTACGGCGAAGCATAAAGCTGACATCGCGGAAAGCAGTATTGGCCATAATGGTAAGGGCCTCCTTGCTAACCTTTAAAATCTTGTGCCCCTCGAAGTCAGATGTGCTTACAAGTGACTCGGAGCCTGGAATCTTGTAGTATTCAGTCCGGTCTTCGCCTAACTGAAACATAGGTGCATACTTAAATTCTACCATAGTCTATTCTGATTTCATTAGATATTCTTTCATAAAAGGATTAAGGTCTCCATCGAGAACTCCCTGAGTGTCGGCTGTTTCATAGCCCGTGCGAACGTCCTTCACCATCTTATAAGGATGGAGCACATAGGAACGAATCTGCGAGCCCCACTCGATTTTTTTCTTTTGGCCTTCGAGTTCCGCCTGCTTTTCACGGCGCTTCTGGAGCTCTATGTCGTAAAGTCTCGATTTGAGGATGCGGAGCGCATTCTGTCTGTTATCCTGCTGGCTGCGAGTCTCGGTATTCTCGACGGTAATTCCGGTAGGTATGTGCCTCACGCGCACTCCGGTTTCGACCTTATTTACGTTCTGTCCGCCGTGACCTCCGGAACGAAAAGTGTCCCATTCGAGGTCCGATGGATTAATCTCTATGTTAATACTGTCATCTACAAGAGGATAGACAAAGACCGAGCTGAAAGTGGTCTGACGCTTTCCCTGTGCATTGAAAGGTGAAATTCTCACTAGTCGATGCACTCCGGATTCAGACTTGAGATAACCATAGGCATACTCGCCTTCGAAAGATATGGTGGCACTCTTGATACCCACTTCATCTCCCTCCAGATTCTCCGTAATGGTCATCTTGTAGCCATTACGCTCACCCCATCTCAAGTACATTCTCATAAGCATAGCGGACCAATCGTTCGCTTCCGTACCGCCTGCACCGGAATTTATGGTGAGAACTGCGCCTAGATTGTCTCCTTCCGCTCCCAGCATATTCTTCAATTCCAAATCTTCCACCAGGGAAAGAGCCGTGGCATAGCCGGAATCGAGTTCCGCTGAATCCTCTTCTGTGGAAAACTCCTGAAGCACATCCAGATCGTCTACTGCGCTGAGCGTTTTGTCATAAGACGTTACCCAGGATTTTACAGAGTTGAGGGCTTTCATAAAAGTCTCGGCTTTCTTAGGGTCGTCCCAGAAGCCCGGAGACTGGCTTACTGCCTCTTTTTCAGCTACTTCCTTTCTCTTTTCCTCTATGTGAAGACACTTTTCGAGAGCAGAGACTCTCGAATGCAATTCCTTTATCTGTTCGGCGGTTGTCATATCCCACAAATTTAATAAAAATCGAAACAATAACCTATATCATTTTAAGGTATCTTCTCGGTTCAGTGGGATAATCCTGTAATGAACTCACAATTGTCTTCGGACAGTTGACATTATGTTTGGTTTCTGGTGCAAAAGTGTCGTTTCATCCGGCGAAAGGTCAGTTTGGCTGGACGATGTCCAAATTATAGGTAGTCACAGCTACCACAATTATTGCTTGTTCCAATATTTTTCAGCCATAGGCTTTAGCCTATCTGTGATAACTTGCATTACCACATTAAAGCTGAGTTCTTCTTTCCATTGAATCTTCCGAAGAAACAGTTTCCATTGCATCTGCCGATTGGCATCATTGACAAACTCGGCTGTGAAAAGTTTCAGTTTCGGATTATATTCAAGTTCACGATTGTCAAATGTTGCCTTGATTGCGTCATATAGTGTTTCATCGTCCAATTCTCGTTTTGTCAACAACTGGTAGCAATCGAAGAAATCTTTCATTCGACTGTTGTACTCGTCACGGTCCAACATAGTGTGGAACTTCTCGGCAATAACAGTCTCCAACGAATAGGCTTGGAGATTGACTGACGGAATGTTCGGCAATAACAAAGGAAAATCAATGGAAGCAGGATAAGGTGACACGACATCTCCGAAGCCTATGTCCACGGACATTTTATGGATAATGCTGTCCATGTGTGCCGTGAAAAAGAACCTTGTACCGGGATATTTCTTTTCTACAGTGATAGGCTCCATCGTTATGTTTTCCGTGTCAAACGTAACACCATCCTCATCACAGACTATGCCCAAAATTTCCTGAAACACCTTTGTTAAGAACTCTCTATCACGGCTTATTTTTTCTGCCATGAAGTCCACATCTATGGTTGGACGAGCGTTAAGTCCATCCATCGCATAGAGCAAAGAACCGCCTTTAAGCAGAAAGTTGTCCTTGTACTGACTTACAGATACCCTGTACAGCAGTCGCTCGTTGAAGTATCTTGCAAGAAGATACATATATTTATAGCCTGTCTCGTTCATTAGATTGAGCAGACGAGTCTTGACAGACTTGCCATAGTTTTTCTTTTCCATTTTATTCTATTGCAATTTCAAGATAATTTTTCAAAATATTGGCAACCCTAAGCCGTTTTGCGTATTCTGCCAATTGGCTTAGGTTGCGGTTCTGTTTCTTCAGATAATTTCGTATCACCTCGGAGCATACTTCCAATCCGATTTTGTTACGATACTTGACGGCATCACATACGCTACGTTCCATATCCGTCATACGAATGTTGTAGCCCGACATTTCCACATCCATAACACCAAACTCCAAATTCTCCTTTTTCCAATAATAAAGTTCTATCGGTAGGGTTGGCGGCATTGCCACCTTTCGCTTGGCTTCTATGGCAACACAAAAGGAAGGTGGAACAACAGTGGAGAGCTGATGATATGCCCAAGCATTGTACAGGCATACAATTCCATTGGGAACGATTCGTTCAATATCTATCATCGTATTGAAAAGAGCATCAGGAACAGCATAGACCCCATGTCGAACCCGAATAAGTTCTCCACGTTCCTTAGCCCTCACAATTTTCTGATAATCTGATTGGTTTGGGAACTCTGCGGTGGTTATTATTCCACCTTGCGAGGTTGCCTTATACATAATCTCATTCATGCCTTTACCTTAATATGGTTATTTATCGGTGCAAAGATACAACTTTATCTTCAAAAACAATATTTTTCTACGGAGAATATTTGTTTTATCCGTTCAAAACTATCATACTCGACATCCGTAATCTTGTCAGTCTTGAGAATGGAATTAAGAAATGAAATTAAAATGTTTTTTTGCCCGAAGGCGCGCTTGAACATAAAGTCCGAGCGAAGGTCAGCGAAGACCTGGTTATTAAGGAAGCTCCTCATTGTTTAAATTTTAAAAGTTTCGCAGAAATAGCTCTGCTTGAGGGCGAATATAGTAATTACAATCGAGAAAAGCTTTAAAAACGACTGTTTCTTTGTGAAAGAAAAATTCTTTCGTCCGAAAATTATGGACAAGAGTCTGACGCTGAACCCGAAAAACACCTTTTGAGTCAGGGTGCCGTAGAGACGCTTCTAGATGGTCCGGTAGCTAAAGGTGTACAAAAGTTTAGTACACCTTTAGGTTACACCCTTAGTAGAACGCTGTAGAATGCGGCAGGTGTTCAAAGGTGTTTTTCGGGTTGCGAAATAATGACGCCTATGCTTTAGCGAGCAGGCAATACACCCTGAGGGCACCAGCCCCCTGACCGCGACTAACGTGGCTACCCCTGGCGGCCTACCTGCCTTTCCATATTTTGCTGCCGCAAAATACACGGCCCGGCCGGCGCACTGATGTGCGCTCCTGATATAGTGGGTAGGTGTCCGCCGGAGACAAGTTCCGCGTAGCGGGACGCAGGAAACGGTGGAAGTTCCCGAGCTGTATTGTGTTTTCGCGTCCAAAACATTACAATGGAAAGGCCCATCCAAGGGGTGTCTTTGCTGGCGAGCGAAGGGACTTGCTGCAAGGGAAAACAAAATTACAGGGAACTTGAACCCTTCTAAATAGAAAATGCATCAAAACCGCCGTCAACGACACACACGGTGCCGGTAACTGCCTTCGAGGCATCCGAGGCGAGATAATGCAAAGTACCTACCAATTCGTCCGGCTCGAGGAACCTTCCGAAAGGAGTGTGCGCCAGAATGGTATGCGAGCGATCCGTAAGCGAGCCATCCTCATTGGTGAGAAGGGCGCGATTCTGATTCGTAAGCAAGAAACCCGGAGCGATGGCATTCACCCTTATCCCCTCTCCGAACTTGATGGCCAATTCCGCACACAAATATTTGGTCCAATTGGCCACGGCCGCCTTGGCCACCCCATATCCGGCCACGCGAGTAAGCGGGCGAAGGGCAGACTCCGAGGCGAAGTTGATGATGGACCCTCTACCGGACTCGGCCATAGCGCGGGCGAAAACCATAGTAGGGATAATGGTTCCGAAAAGGTTAAGTTCCGTTACCCTTTTCACGGCATCGACATCGAGATCGAAGATAGTCTTATCGGGAGGAACGGTAGCCGAAGCCATATTTCCCCCGGCGGCATTCAAAAGCACGTCTACCCTTCCGAAACGAGCCATCACCTCGCGATAATTCTCCTCAAGCACCTGTTTGTCAAGCACATTGGTCGCTAAGAACATGGCCTCTCCACCCTCGGCGGCGATTTCCTTCACCAGGGCCTCGCCTATCGAAGATGCACGTTCCAAATCCAAAAGCACCACCTTAGCACCCTGCGAAGCGAAGTACTTCACGATGGTTCCACCCAGCACCCCGCAGGCACCGGTCATCACCACCACCTTATCCTTAATGTCAAAAAGATTCTCTTTCATTATAATCCACTTTTAATGATTCCCTCTTCTAGACCGCGCAATTCGGCTAGACTCCTCATTCTTCCATAGCAGGAATAACCCGGGTTCGACTTGCGATTCAAGTCGTCGCACATCTGATGTCCGTGATCCGGACGCACGGGGATGCTGATTCCGCGAAGCTGTTCCACCTCCAGAAGGGCGCGCATCATTCCATACATGTCGACATCACCCTCGAGCAGATTGGCCTCATAAAAATTACCGTCCGCATCGCGCTTGGTCGTGCGGAGATGCACGAATCCCACCCTGTCGCCGAACTCACGCATCATCGCTACGCAATCGTTATCGGCACGAACTCCGAAAGACCCCGTGCACAGGCACAGTCCGTTCGAAGGATTTGGCACGGCGGCCACCAGGTCGCGAAAATCCTGCGCCGTAGACAGTATGCGCGGAAGTCCGAAAAGCGAGTAAGGCGGGTCGTCCGGATGAATCACCATCACCGAACCGCATTCGTCGGCCACAGGACA
>URCV01000027.1 GCA_900546445.1 uncultured Bacteroidales bacterium
AATACGACCGTCTACGAGGAGCCTGCGGCGGGGATGGACCGCGCCCAGCGCAGGGCTTATAAGGCCCGGGTCTACGCCGCGAAGATCGACTCGCTGGTGCAGTCGCGCGACTATATGTTCTTCCCCAACTCGATGCAGCAGCTGCCCGGCGGAATGATCCGTTCGATCTATGCCGACTACTTCTTTTTCGGGGTGTTCGTCGACCATGTCGAGGTGCACCTGCCTACCGAACGGGGCATCACCCAGTATGTCGAGATGCTGAATTTCGATTCGATGTCGGTCCGCGACTACCGGGCGGCCCGCGTGCAGTGGGGCTGGTCGGTCTCCTTCAATATTTCGGACGGCAACACGCTCTACCACGCCGATTTCGCCGTCTCGACCGCCACGGGCGAAACGGTGCTGACGCTCCTGACGCCCGACGTCACGATGCGCTACGTCGGCTGGCTGTGGAACAAGCGGGTGAACGACCCGCGGTATCGCAGGATGGATTAGAAAATGAAGGATAAAACGGCGCCGAATCAATTATAGGCGCCGTTTTATCTGAAATTACTCGGTACTCATGGCCAGCCTCAAACCTACATAATCCGAATTGTAAGATTGTGCAGGCCTGTGTGATACGCGTGCGGAATTGGACCAAATAGCCCAACATCCGCCCCGTATAACGCGCATAGACCCGCTTTGCGGACCTTGTGGATTTGTTTGAGGTTCCTCGGGATAATCGCCCAGCCAGTCACTGCAATATTCGTAAAGATTACCGCCCATGTCATACAATCCCAGTTCATTGGGTAATAACTGTTTTACATAATGCGGGCTGTTTCCATTGTTACGTAACTCCCAATAATCCCACTTGTTTTCATTGAGTATATAGGTTCCGGCATTGTTGTAACACCAGGCCGCCAGGATCGAAATGTCGGAGCCCGGATAAATGTGTCCCTGGGATCGGTTGCCTCCCCGTGCTGCATATTCCCATTCGGCCTTTGAGCGCTCGAGAAGTGTCTGTCTCTGCTTGGCGGCTTCAGAGAGAATCTGAGCCTGCTGTGTGTGCGCTTCTGCGATCATCTGATCACGCAGTTGCTGGAGATGCTCCACTTCTTCTCTGGCTTTCTGTGCGTCGCGAAGGCTTCCTTCTATTTTCTCCTGCCTTTTATCGACCATCCCTGTGATGACAGGGAAGCCGAACTTCGCCAATATTACGAATACGATGGCGAATATAAGGGTCATCCAAAAGATGAGACCGCTATCAGGAGTAACGAGATTCATTATTTAAGAACGCCGAGAAGACAAACCAATATTGCGAAAAGACAAGCACCTTCCACGAGGGCACCTACGATGATGGCCATCATCTGATATTTTCCTGTAAACTCAGGCTGACGCGCACCGGCATCGATGGCTGCCTTACCGATTTTACTTATACCGAATGCGGCTGCAAATGCTGCGATGGCTGCAGCGATTCCAAATAGGGCTTTACCTAAGCCTGCTTGAAGAATAATTGATAGTAACATAATGATTTATAATTTTTTAATGTTGTCTTGACAATCCTATGAATACGCTCGAAAGCATAGTGAATACGTAAGCTTGGATGAATGCTACGAGCAGTTCGAGTACATCGAGGAACACTCCGAACAGTACTGCTATCGCGCTCAGACCCCCGTTAAGTGCAGCCCCTAACTTGGCAGTCAGGAAGACCACTGCGACCACTCCGAGCAGCATGATGTGTCCTGCGACGATATTGGCAAACAATCGTATCATCAAACTGAATGGTTTTGTGAACATTCCCACTATCTCGATGATAGGCATAAGCGGCAGTGGAGCTTTCAGCGGCAGCGGAACGTCCGGCCAGAGTATGTCTTTCCAGTAGTGCTTGTTTCCGAAGATGTTAACCGCGAGGAAGGTGAATATAGCCAGGCACATGGTGATGGCTATGTTACCTGTCACATTCGCTCCTCCGGGGAAGAATGGCACTATTCCCATTATATTGTTCACGAATATAAAGAAGAACAGGGTCAGCAGAAAAGAAGAGTATCTTTTGTAATCTTGTCCTACACAGGGCTTTATAACCTCGTCCATAAGCATGCATATAAGCATCTCGATGGTTCCCGTAAAGCCTCCCGGTACTTCGTTCAGTGCGTCGTGCTTCCTGTACCAGCGAGCCGGCAGCAGGATTACCAGCAGGAGAACCAGACAATTTATGAAAAGCGCCAACACGTTCTTCGTGATAGACAGGTCCAGAGGCTTTTTCAGAGTGCCGTCAGGAAGTCTTTCCATCAGCTTTCCGCTTTCTTCGTCCAGAACGAAGTTCTCGTAGGTGCCTTCGTGGCTTATCCTCTTCGACGAGAATGTATGCCAATCGCCTTCGGCATCGCGGAGTATGACGGGAAGATAAATACTTATGTGCTTGTTATTTACAGTGGTGATATGCCACTCGTAAGCATCGCTGATGTGCCCGAAGATGAGGTGGTTTACATCCACATCGTCTTCTGCTTTGAGCGGAAGTGCAAAAAGCAGTAAGAGAGGAAATATAAAGCTCCATTTTTTCATAATTCTACGCACGCTGTGATTGCAGAGTCCTTAACTCTTGCGATGCCTGATTTTATATGTATGTTATCCGTCGTGTCTCCTTTCCGCATCTTAATGTCGCCTTCGACGAGGGTGGACATAAGGTCGGCGTGATGGTCGAGCACTTCGAACTCACCGATTTCTCCCGGAAGAAAAACCGCGTCAGCCGTGCCTGAAAACACCGTCGCCTCTGCTGAAAGTATCTTAATTCTTATCATTTACGTTCGAAAGAAGGGTTTTACTCTTTTCTATGGCGTCTTCTATGGTGCCCACATTGAGGAAAGCCTGCTCCGGAATGTCATCGCACTCTCCGTCGAGAATCATATTGAATCCCTTGATGGTATCTTCGATGTCGACCATCACTCCCTTCAGTCCGGTAAACTGCTCTGCCACGCTGAATGGCTGGGAGAGGAAGCGCTGTACCTTTCTCGCGCGGTAAACCGTAAGTTTGTCCTCGTCCGAAAGCTCGTCCATACCCAATATCGCGATGATGTCCTGCAATTCCTTATACTTCTGCAGAATCTGCTTTACCCTCTGCGCGGTGTTATAGTGAGCCTCGCCTACGATGAGCGGGTCGAGGATTCTGGAAGTGGATTCCAGAGGGTCCACTGCAGGGTAGATACCCAACTCCGCCACTTTTCGGCTAAGCACCGTAGTCGCGTCGAGGTGAGAGAACGTCGTCGCAGGAGCAGGGTCGGTAAGGTCATCCGCCGGCACGTATACGGCCTGTACGGAAGTGATGGAGCCGTTCTTCGTGGAGGTGATTCGCTCCTGCATCTGTCCCATCTCACTGGCCAATGTAGGCTGATAACCCACAGCCGAAGGCATACGTCCCAGAAGTGCCGACACCTCGGAGCCTGCCTGCGTGAAACGGAAGATGTTGTCGATGAAGAACAGGATGTCCTTAGGGTCCTCCGGATTCGTGCTATCCCTGAAGCTCTCGGCCAATGTCAATCCCGACAGAGCCACGTCGCTACGTGCTCCAGGCGGCTCGTTCATCTGGCCGAAGACCATTACGACCTGGCTTTTGTTAAGTTCCTTCTTGTCTATTTCGGAAAGTTCCCAACGGCCCTCTTCCATGGATTTCTCGAATTCGTCACCGTATTTGATGACGTCCGATTCTATCATTTCCCTAAGCAGGTCGTTACCCTCACGAGTTCGTTCTCCCACTCCGGCAAATACCGAGAATCCATTGTGCCTTTTAGCGATATTGTTAATCAACTCTTTGATAAGCACGGTCTTTCCCACGCCGGCGCCACCGAAAAGACCGATCTTTCCGCCCTTTAGATAAGGCTCCAGCAAGTCGATTACCTTAATTCCGGTGTAGAGTACCTCCTTAGTAGTCTTGAGGTCCTCGAATTTAGGTGGGTCCCTGTGGATAGGGAGTGCATCTTCCACATCCAGCGGGCTGAGTCCGTCGATAGGCTCTCCCGTGACATTCAATACTCTTCCTCTAATCTGTGAACCTACGGGCATACAGATGTAAGAACCGCGCGAAACGGCCTCCATACCTCTGGTGAGTCCGTCAGTGGAGTCCATAGCCACACATCTTACGGTATTCTCGCCGATGTGCTGCTGAACTTCAAGAGTTATCTTGGCACCATTTACTCTGGTGACATAAAGGGCCTCGTGAATAAGTGGCAACTCGAATTCCTTATCTTCGCTCAAATCGAAGTGAACGTCGACCACCGGGCCTACTATTTGGGAAATATGTCCTGTTACTGTGTCTGGCATATTGTTTAATTTTAATTAGATTAGAATCAACAAATATACCAAAAAAGCGCATTATATGCCTAATAATTCTATGGCTTTTATTCCATTTCGGTCTAAAAATATTCGAAATTACTCTCTTTATTTCCAGTTTTTATATGGATTCTTCATAAGCATGGAGTTGAAGTACTTGGGATCTCCCGTAACTTCCTCTCCCAACCACTCCGGCTTGTCGAAAGGCTCGTTTTCGTCGGCCAATTCGATCTCCGCCACGGTGAGTCCGTCGTTGTCGCCGTAGAATTCGTCGATTTCCCAGACGTGCTTGCCGTCGGTGTTCTTAACGAGATATCTGGTCTTGTCGATTACATCAGGCTCGGCCAATTTCAAAAGTGCGCGGATTTCCTCTACCGGAATCTCCTTTTCCCACTCGAAACGAGCTGCTCCGCCGGCATCTCCCATGCCTTTCACGGTAATGAAGCCCCTGTCTCCTTTAATGCGTACTCTCACCGTTCTCTCAGGAACGGAGGACAGATAACCCTGTGTGATGCGAATCTGCTTGAATGCATCCGGTTTGTATTCTCCCTTAACGAGAAACTTTCTTTCTATTTCCAGTGCCATGAATTTGTTAGCTGTATTACATGCAAATTTAAGCAACTGTCGAATAAGAAAAAACAATTTGGAGGGAGTTGTTAAGTTTGTTTCTTTTCATTGTTTAGTTATATTTGCAAAAACTATTAACCAACAGGTATATGAACACACTATTTTATTTTGTTCCGGCGGCTTCGGTTCTAGCTTTGGTTTTTGCCGCCATTTTTTATCGTCAGATGAGAAGGGAGGATGAAGGAACTCCGACTATGAAACAGATCGCGCTATACGTGCGCGAGGGAGCTATGGCATATTTGAGACAGCAATATAAGGTCGTGATCATCGTCTTTATAGTACTGGCTCTTTTCTTTTCAGTCCTTGCCTACGTGTTCCACATCCAGAATCCGTGGGTGCCATTCGCTTTCCTGACGGGAGGTTTCTTCTCAGGTCTTGCCGGTTTCATCGGTATGAAAACAGCCACCTATGCTTCGGGTCGCACTGCCAACGCTTGTCGTCGCAGTCTTAACGCCGGTCTTAAGGTGGCATTCCGTTCCGGTGCGGTTATGGGTCTTACGGTCGTAGGACTTGGCCTTTTGGACATCAGTTTGTGGTACTGGGTGCTGTCGGCGTTCTATGATATGAGCGTGTCTCAGAACCTCATAATCATCACTACCACTATGCTTACGTTCGGTATGGGTGCCTCCACTCAGGCGCTTTTCGCCAGAGTCGGTGGAGGTATCTACACTAAGGCGGCCGACGTGGGCGCCGACATCGTAGGTAAGGTGGAGAGCGACCTTCCGGAAGATGACCCTCGTAACCCTGCTACCATCGCCGACAATGTGGGCGATAACGTAGGTGACGTGGCAGGTATGGGTGCCGACTTGTATGAGTCTTATTGCGGCTCCATCCTTTCTACTATGGCACTTGGTGCGTCTGCCTTCTTTATGGACGGTACTGCTATGCAGATGAAGGCCATTATCGCTCCTATGCTTATCGCAGCAGTGGGCGTTCTGCTTTCAGTTCTCTGTATCTTCACCGTAAGGACTAAGGAAGGTGCGGGTATGAAGGAACTTCTGAAGTCTATGAGCTTCGGAACTAATTTGGCAGCCGTGTTGTCGGGATTGGCCACATTCGGCATTCTGGCACTCGTGTTCGGAACCGAGAGCAATTCTTGGTGGCATCTTTCGCTCAGCGTGATAAGCGGACTTCTGGCAGGTGTAGTCATAGGCAAGAGTACGGAGTACTACACTTCTCACTCTTATAAGCCTACCCAGAAACTTGCAGAGAGTGCGCAGACAGGTCCTGCCACCGTGGTAATCAGCGGTGTGGGCTTGGGTATGATTTCTACCTGCGTCCCTGTGGTGACCATCGCGTGCGCGATTATTCTTTCGTATCTCTGTGCCATCGGCTTCGACGTGGAAAATATGCTTTCGAGCGCTAACTTGTCATTAGGTCTTTACGGCGTGGCCATCGCAGCCGTGGGTATGCTTTCTACGCTTGGCATTACTCTGGCTACCGACGCATACGGCCCTATCGCGGACAATGCCGGAGGTAACGCCCAAATGAGCGAGCTCGAGCCTGAGGTTCGTGAGCGCACCGACGTTCTGGATGCACTCGGAAACACTACGGCAGCTACCGGAAAGGGATTTGCCATAGGCTCCGCGGCTCTTACGGCATTGGCATTATTGGCCTCATATATAGAGGAAATCAAGATCGCGGTAGGTCGTGCGAGCGATGCACTGATTAACGGTGTGGCAGCGGCGAATGCTTCGATTACTGATGTGCTTCAGCACTTTAACGTGAATCTTATGAATCCTAGCGTGCTCGCGGGCGTGTTCATCGGTGCCATGATGTCATTCCTGTTCTGCGGTCTTACCATGAACGCAGTGGGTCGCGCCGCTCAGAAGATGGTTCTCGAGGTGCGTAGACAATTTGCCGAGATCAAGGGCATCCTCACGGGCGAGGGAACTCCTGATTACAAGCGCTGTGTGGAGATTTCCACTAAAGCGGCTCAGCACGAGATGCTCGTACCTTCCATCGTGGCCATTCTGGTGCCTATAATCGTGGGATTGGTATTCGGTGTAGCCGGAACTCTCGGACTTCTTATCGGAGGACTTGGCTCGGGATTCGTTCTCGCCATCTTCATGGCCAATTCCGGCGGTGCTTGGGACAATGCTAAGAAGTATGTGGAAGAAGGACATTGCGGAGGAAAGAATTCCGACGCTCACCACGCTACTGTAGTGGGTGATACCGTGGGCGATCCTTTCAAGGATACGTCAGGTCCTTCACTGAACATCCTCATTAAACTTATGAGTATGGTGTCCATCGTGATGGCAGGCCTTACAGCCACAATTCATCTACTGTAGGGGATATAACAAGTATTTAATTCGAAGACTGGCGTAATCCTGCAGGTCTGATTCCCAAGATTTTGAGATTTCAGCTGCATTTGCGCCGGTCTCTATTTTTTCCTTCACCTCGTCGGTGCCGAAGAGCAGGTTGAAAAATCTGCCGCCGCCCAGGAAGAACTTCTCCTTTTCAGGATATTTGGAATAGGCGTCCAAAAGATAATCCAGGTTAATGCCTTCTTCCCAGATTTCCTCAAGAGGCCTTTCGCGAAGGGACACTCCGTGGCATATCTCGTTTAAGTGTGGGGGATTCTTTGCTCCTTCCATGCTGCGCGGCATAAAGGAGTACTCTCCGCTGATTTGAGGCGCTCCGTAGATTTCGAAAGGGTAGTCGGTGCCGCGTCCCAGAGATATGTCCGTGCCCTCGAAATAACAAGTGGAGGCATAGAGATAGACGGCTTTCATATCCTTCAGATTAGGCGAAGGCCTCATAAGAAGCCTGTATTTCATGGCGTGGGTGTACCCCGAGCATTCTACAACGGTGAGCTCGCACTTTCTTCCTCCTTTGAGCCAGCTTTCGCCATTGGCCATAAGGGCCAATTCTCCCAGCGTGAGTCCGTGAACAGTGGCGATGGGAAGTCCTCCTACGCCCGATTTGAACTCTTCTTCGAGGATGGGACCGTCTATGTAGAATCCGTTAGGATTAGGTCTGTCGAGTATGATTACGGGTTTCCCCAGCTCTGCACAACCCTCCATAAGGGTAAGCATAGTGATGTAGTAGGTGTAGTATCGAAGTCCTACGTCCTGGATGTCGATTAAAAGCACGTCTATCCCGGAAAGCGCTTCGCTAAGTGGCTTGGGATTCTTTCCGTATAGGGAATAGATGGGAATTCCGGTCTTTGAGTCTATTTCGCCCGATACCTTTTCACCTGCATCGGCATCTCCCCTGAATCCGTGTTCGGGCGAGAAAATGGTGCATATCTCTATCCCTTTTTCCGTCAGGAAGTCTACTATGTGAGGTCCGTATTTGACGGCTTGACCTTCTTTAGGAGTTCCGAATGCCACGAGTGCGTCGCTGTCGCTAATTCCCACACCGGCAGGGCAGAGGAGTCCTTCGGAATAGTCTCCCACTATGCCGCTCTGGTTGCTGAACACTCCTACTCTTTTACCTTCGAGCAGAGGCAGGTATTCGTTCACTCTCTCGTCGCCCAGAAGTATTTTTTTCTGTGCGGAATTAATCGGACTGCCGAATGCGAGAAGCATCGACAGTATCGCGATAATTCTAAAGTTGCAATTCATTTCTCGGGGTAAAGCTGTCCGGTAGGGCCATATCGTAGACGCTGCTTCTTAGGAATGCCGTCAGCTCCTCTATGGAGTCGTATTGTTTAATCTGTTCAGGAGTAATGACTTCTCCTATTCCTACGCGCATAGCCTTGCCTCTTTTGTTCATCAGTTCGCTTGGCAGTTTCAGGAGCCTTACCTTCCAGTCTATCAAGCCCAGGAAATAGTAGAAATTCGAGTTCCTGTCGAAAAATCTCACAGGAACCACCGGAACGCCCAGTTTCTTGATGATTTTAATGGCACCTACCTGCCATTCGCGGTCGCGGATGCTCCAGCCCTCGGAAGGCTTAAGGTCGGATACTGCGCCTGACGGGAAAAGCCCCAGCACTCCACCATTATGAATCTGCTCTATGCATTTCTTCACCCCGTTTATGCTTTCCTTAGTCGCGGCCTTTTTCTCTTCGCCGGTAGGGGTTACGGTTATCATATTGCAGCTCATTCTTTTGGCCAATCCCAATATCTGGTTTACCATCACCTTGAAGTCCGGTCTGAGGTGCCCGAAGAGGTCTACCAGTACCAAACCGTCGGCTCCTCCGTATGGGTGATTGCTTATGGTGATGAACGGCCCTGTAGGGAGGTCTTTCAAGTCCAATCCGCCTATGGAGTATTCGATTCCGAATTCCTTAAGCATAGCTTCTGCGAAATCGGGTCCTTCCTCGGCGCTGCATTTTCTGTATGTGTCGTTAAGCTTTTTAAGTTTGGTCATTCTTTCGACCGCACTTACAATAGCAGAACCCCCTTTTGTTTGGAAAAAGGGGGCTACGCTACATATTTGTTCGTGAGTGTATAAATCTTCCGCCATTATTTGTCTTTACGAGGGTCTATCTTAGCATAATATTTGGCATCGTGATAGATGGTGGTCAAGTAGATGAAGAGCAGAATCAAGACGATGACTGTACCTACTATGTCGAAAAGACTCAGTGTAAGCGAGTGTGCGAAGATGGTTGTCTCCAGACTGAACTCGCTGAGAGGCTTGATGAGGACTAGTAAGGTATTGATTATCACCATAATGATTCGGAACTCTGTAGGTCCAAGCTTAAAATAAGTCAATTTGAATTCTCCCTTCAGGTGGGCATTTACGTTCACGTTCATACTGAGAAGCAGATAGAGAATCAATGCCGCAATCGCTATTCCCGGATGGCTCATGAGTGCTGAGAATCCGATGCACACGAACATTATACATTCGTTAATGCCATCTACGGTGTGATCCAGGTAGTATCCGTAAATAGGACGCTGCTGATGGCGGACACGGGCAAGTGTGCCGTCGAGAGAGTCGCCATACCAGTTTACAAAGAAACCGAAGCTACTGAGCCATAGCCAATTGATGTTCCAGTTCGTGAGAACGTAGCCTGCGCCGATGATTATCGCTCCTACGAAGCCTAAAAATGTAAGGTGGTCTGAGGTTACCCATTTAGGTTGTTTGCCTGCCAGGTAGACAAGCGCTTTTTTTTCCGCTGCGTTGATGAGCGAAGTTTGAATTCTATTAGACTGTTTAATTTCCATTGTTAGCAATTTTAATACGCATAGTCAAAATGTACTACAAATACCATACTATTTTGCGCACAAAAGCGACTTTTGTTATAAAAAATAGCGATTATAGGGACTATGGCTACTGCTTCACGCATCGTACCGAGTAGGCGTCTGCCTTGTTCGAATAGGCTGCTGCTGAGGTAGCTATGTTCTTTCCTTCGACCATAAAGGTAAGGGCTACGTCTGCCATTCCCTTGTAGGTGGTGGTGCCGGTAGCGGCCGAATTGGCCCAGTAAGTACCCCAGAGGCCGGATTTAGAGCCCATAAGCATCGCATAGGACCCGTCGTAGCGGGCAGCGGCCGGGAACAGCAGGCTCTTGTCCTTCAGGTTGAAATGCCATCCGTAGGCGAAGTCGTCGGCGTTTATGATGCCGTCTCCGTTAATGTCGGCTACGTCGAAGTCGGACGGTTCTACCGTGTATCCACCCGAGGTAGTAAAGGTCTTGAATACGGCTGCGGACGGTACTTTATATCCTACAGGGCACGGGTCGAATATGGTCTTCGCGTCTGCCCAGAGATGGTCATTTCCTTCGCTTTCGATAAGCCAATCCTTTGTACTTGAGGAATGTGCGTAGTTCGAAAGACACACCGTAGGGTGCGCTATGGAGTATTCGAGAGTGTTGCACTTGTTGTCCGTCCAGGACGAGTTGGCTATCTTTACCTCATGGCCGTCCGCATCGTAGAGCGGGGCTCCGATAGTGCTCAAGTCTCCCGTAAGAGTGGCTGCGGAAGGTAGAGGGTCCTTGCGTCCCCACTGATATAGCATACCGTAGGCTTCTGCCGATGGCGTGTCCTGAAAATCGGAGATGAGAGCTCCCAAGTTGAGATTGGCCACGAAATGGCCGGTCTTGCTCTCGAAGGCTTCGAGGCTATCTTTCGGCGCCCAGATGTGCCAGCTCCAGACGATGTTCCCGTCTTTGTCGAACGCTCCGATAAGGGCGTTCCCGTGGGTGCCGTCGAAGGTGAAGTGAATGTTTATTCCGTCGAATGAGATATCCTTAATCATTCCTTTCGCCGATTCCCAGATGAGCCCGGCGCTTTGAGTGGGAAGTCCCGTGGGCAGCGTAATGCCTTCGGTCGTGGCTCCGTTTCCCTTTACGGTGCCGTCGAAATGATATGTGCCGGCCTCTGAGAGGACATAGCAGTTAGCCGAACCTTCTGCGCTTAAATCGGACAGGTCTATCTTATCCTGAGGGTTTGTGGGATTCTTCGAGCAGGAGGCCAATAAGGCCCATCCCAACACTGCTAAAACAATCGTTCTTTTCATACTGCTTCTATTCTTTACCTCGCAAATTTAATAAAATAATCAATATTCGTTCGTCCGATTAAAATATCCGTTCGTCTGCGGCATCTTTCTGTTCGCACAGGATAATTTGCTCAATAAATCTCTTTTAATTAAATTAGCCAGCAAACTAATAACGCGTTAAGATATGAAACTTATATTTACCTTATTGGTATCATTGTTATCGGTATTTGGAACCAAGGCTTCTCAGCAGCCTCTGGGTTCGTCGGTCGTTTATGAGATGAACGTACGCCAATATACCCCTGCCGGTACGTTCGCCGCTGCCGAAGAGCAGTTGCCTCGTCTCAAGGAGCTGGGTGTGGATGTCATCTGGCTTATGCCTATCCATCCTATCGGCGTAAAGGAGCGCAAGGGAACGCTCGGCTCTTACTATGCCATTTCCGACTATAAGGCCATAAATCCCGAATTCGGTACGATGAAGGATTTCGAACGCTTCCTGAAAGCTGCCCATAAACAGGGCTTTAGGGTAATAATGGACTGTGTGGCTAATCACACCTCGCCCGACGCGAAGTGGATTGACGAAAAGCCGTCGGACTGGTATATGCGTGATGAGCAGGGAAATACCATAGTGAATTATGACTGGTTCGACATCGCTGAGCTTAATTACGACAATCGAGCAGTGTGGGATGCTATGGAAGACCAGATGCGTTTCTGGATGAAGAAGGGCGTCGACGGATTCCGCTGCGATATGGCTTGCGAAGTGCCTTTCGAGTTTTGGAAAGAGGCTATTTCCTCATTGAGAAAGGACTATCCTAATATGTATATGCTCGCAGAGGGTGAAACTCCGGACTTGCATAACATTTCCGGCTTCAACGCTTCTTATTCGTGGGAGTTGCATCACCTTTTGAACAGTATCGCGCGTGGCGAGAAGGGTGGAAAGGAATTGGCCGAATACGTCGAGAAAGACTTGGCCGCATATCCTTCCGACGCATTTCGTCTGGCATTTACTTCAAATCACGATGAAAACTCTTGGGCGGGCACCGAGTTCGAGCGTATGGGCGATGCCTATAAGGCTCTTTCAGTGCTTACATTTACTCTTCCTCGCACTCAGGCGCTGATTTATACCGGTCAGGAGATGGGTTGGAATCACAGATTTCTCTTTTTTGAGAAGGACCCTATCCCGGCGTGGGAGACTAACGAATATACCGACTTCTATAAGGAACTCATCTCGCTCAAGCACCGTAATCCGGCTCTTGCTGCAGGAAAGGACGGCGGAAGCTACGAACTCTTGAAGGCTGACGCGAGTGAATTCGTGTTCTCGCGTACAGTGCCTGGTAACAAGGTGACGGTTAGGGTGGAATTGGTCGCTCCTTACGATTACGAAATCATCGAAGAGCATCAGGGAGAGCATATCGAAAGGGTAGAGCCTCTCAGCTGGTGGGTAGGAATGAATACTCCTCTGCAGCTCCT
The DNA here is from genome assembly GCA_900546445.1 of uncultured Bacteroidales bacterium. Classification (GTDB taxonomy): domain Bacteria; phylum Bacteroidota; class Bacteroidia; order Bacteroidales; family UBA932; genus Cryptobacteroides. The sequence continues at coordinate 12,781 of URCV01000027.1, forward strand.
CATAAAGGGCGACAAGATAAGCGATTACGATGTGAGCATAAAGGGCGGGAAAGACGTGCGCGCCTCTGCTGTCCATAAGGCGGAAAGTCCTAATTATCTTTTCGTAGACGTGGAGATAGGCCCTAAGGCTCAGGCCGGGGAGTATAAGATCTGCTTCAGTCGCGGCGGAAAGGTGGAATTCGAATATCCATACACCATAGCCGAGCGTCGTGAGGGAAGCGCATCTCGCGAAAGCTTCACTTCATCTGACCTTATCTATCTGATTATGCCTGACCGTTTCGCTAATGGAGACGCGCTTAACGACAGCGATTCTCGCACTTTCGAGACGGCTGACAAAAACGAATTCTTCGGCAGGCACGGCGGCGACATCAGGGGCATCATAAACAATTTGGATTACATTTCCGATTTGGGAGCTACGGTCCTCTGGCCTACACCGCTCCTCGAAGACAACCAGAAGCATGAGTCTTATCACGGCTATGCCTGCACGGACTATTATCATATCGACCCGCGTTTCGGAAACAACGAGATGTATCGCGAGATGGTGGACGCTGCTCACGAAAAGGGCCTCAAGGTGATAATGGACATCGTGACAAATCACTGCGGTACAGAGCATTGGTGGATGAGGGACCTGCCTTTCAGCGACTGGATACACCAGTTCCCTACCTACACCGGAACTAACATCTGTTTCTCGGCCAATATGGACCCTAACGCCTCTAAACGCGATCTGTGCGTTCAGGAGAGCGGCTGGTTCGTGCCAAGTATGCCGGATATGAATCTGGATAACCAATACGTGCTCAACTATTTTATCCAGTGGGCAGTTTGGTGGACGGAATATGCGGGGCTCGACGGTTTCAGAGTGGATACCTATCCATATAACGAGAAGGAGCCTATGAAAAGGTGGTGCCGCGCGATTCGAAACGAGTATCCTAATTATAATATAGTAGGAGAGTGCTGGACTTCATCCATCCCACAGCTTGCTTACTGGCAGGGAGACCTTCCTTCGGTAATGGACTTCCCGCTTCACGACGCGTCGCGTGCGGCTCTGTGCGAACAGAATCCGGACTGGGGTCAGGGTATGACTCGCGTTTACGACGTGTTGTCGCACGACTTCCTGTACAAGGATGTGAATGACATACTGGTATTTATGGGAAATCACGATGTGGGAAGAATCGGTGACGTGCTGGATGGCGATGTGGACAGGATGAAATTGGCCATCACGATGTTAGCGACCATAAGGGGTATTCCGCAGATATTCTATGGCGACGAGTTTATGATGCGTTCGGCCAATCGCGAGGATCCGTGGGGACACGGCGGTCTTCGTGCCGATTTTACTGATGGATGGCAGAATTTGTCTCCGGAGAATAAGGAAGTGTATGATTATAGCAAGAAGCTTTTCCAGTGGAGAAAGGAGACACCGGTGATAGCTCATGGAAGGACTCTTCATTTCTTGTCCAGGGATAACACTTATGCTTATTTCAGATACGATGACGATAGCGTGGTATTCGTTTTCATAAACAATTCAAATGAGGGGAAGAAGCTTCCGTGGTCGTATTATTCTGAAATCACTGAGGGACTCGGCGACGGATATGACATCATCTCCTCCGAAATCGTAAGACTCTCGGATGACACCATCGTTCCTGCCGTCTCCGCCCTCGTCGTCGAATTTGACAGATAGTTTGTGTTTTTTTAACTTTGATATATAAAAAAGAGCTACGAGAAATGTGCCTTCTCGGACGGCTAGTCGCCCGTTGTGATGGGGCTTCCAGCCCCCTTACTCGCCACTACCGTGGCTACCCCTGGCGGCCTTTTCGCCTTTCCATATTTTGCTGTCGCAAAATACACGGCCCGGCCGGCGCACTGATGTGCGCGTGAACGGGAAGGATAGCGCGAAGCGCGTATCGTTCGAAAGGCACTTTCTCGTAGCGATGGCAGCAGATAGACAAATAACGAAAATATGAATATAAAGTTAGTTAAAAGAGCGATTTGTTCAGTAGCGGTACTTGGTGCCGCGGTGGCGTGCTCGACGACGGAAAGCGAGCTTTCCGGTGAGCGCCAAGTCCTTACATCTCCGGACTCCCTTCTCGAGATGGAATTCTTCGTAAACGACGTCGACGGAACGCCGTACTATTCCCTGAATTATAAGGGAGAACCTGTGATTCTCCCATCGGCTATGGGATTCGAGCTTCGCGGAGTGCTGAAAGCCCAGAAAATCGAAATTGAAAAAGACGGAACGATAGACAAGGTGGACTATAAGCCGTCCAACTCCTTCCACGACGGATTCGAACTCCTGAAAGTGGAGCGCGACTCCTTCGACGAGACTTGGGAACCTGTCTGGGGTGAGGAATCGCAGATTAGAAATCACTATAACGAGATGCTCGTCTGCCTGAAACAGACATCTACCGACAGAGCGATGAACATCCGCTTTCGCCTTTTCGACGACGGTCTGGGATTCAGATACGAATTCCCGGAGCAAAAGACCATGTCCTACTTCGTCATCAACGAAGAGTTGACCCAGTTCGCCATGGCCGGCGACCACACCGCGTGGTGGATACCGGGAGACTATGACACTCAGGAATATAACTACACTCAGAGCCGTCTCAGCGAGATTCCTTCGCTTTTCGAAAGTGCACTCTGCGGAAACGATTCACAGACCCCGTTTTCAACGAGTGGCGTTCAGACCTCGCTCCAGATGAAAACTGACTCAGGCGTGTACATTAACATACACGAGGCAGCACTCGTCGACTATCCTTGTATGCATTTGGAACTCAACACGAAGACCCTCACGTTCACTTCGCATCTGACCCCGGACGCACAAGGCTACAAGGGTCGCATCCAGACCCCATTCTCTACGCCTTGGCGTACAGTGCAGGTGGCTCCGAGCGCTACGGCCCAATTGGCATCGAGAATGATACTTAATCTCAACGAACCGTGTGCCTACGAAGACGTGTCCTGGATAAAGCCGGTCAAATACATCGGCGTGTGGTGGGAGATGATTTCAGGCAAGGGCTCGTGGGCCTACACTGACGAGTTTACATCCGTGCACCTCGGACAGAGCGACTACTCCCATGCCCGTCCGAACGGTCGCCACAGTGCTAATAACGAGAACGTTCGCCGCTATATAGACTTCGCTGCGGCTAACGGATTCGACCAAGTGCTCGTCGAAGGCTGGAACGAAGGCTGGGAAGATTGGGCCAATTGTAACAAGGACTACGTGTTCGATTTCGTGACCCCATATCCGGACTTCGACATCAAGGCGCTCAATGACTATGCTCACAAGAAGGGCGTACGCCTGATGATGCATCACGAGACATCCTCATCGGTGCGAAATTACGAAAGGCATATGGAAGCCGCGCTTGACTTGATGAACAAATACGGCTACAATTCCGTGAAAACCGGTTATGTGGGAGACATTCTGCCGCTTGGAGAACACCATTACAGCCAATGGCTTGTGAACCACTATCTTTACTCTGTGACCCAATCGGCCAAGCATAAGGTGATGGTGAATGCGCACGAGGCAGTGCGCCCTACGGGACTTTGCAGAACCTACCCTAACCTCATAGGCAACGAATCGGCGCGTGGTACTGAGTACCAGGCATTTGGCGGCACCAAGCCACATCACGTGACCATTCTGCCGTTCACCCGACTTAACGGAGGACCTATGGACTACACCCCTGGAATCTTCCGTAGGGATTTGGCCAATGTCACCGGTGGCCGAAACAATTCGTGGGTAAATGCCACTATGGCCAATCAGCTCGCCCTCTACGTGACTATGTATTCACCGCTTCAGATGGCGGCTGATTATCCCGAGAATTACGAGCAATTCCCGGAGCAATTCCAATTCATAAAGGACGTGGAGGTGGATTGGCGTAAATCGGAGTATCTTATGGCTGAGCCTGGAGACTATATAGTGATAGCTCGTCAGGGAAAGAAGACAGGCAAGTGGTTTATGGGAGGCGTTACCGACGAAAACGCACGCACTCTTGAAGTTCCTCTCGATTTCTTGACCTCAGACAAGCGCTACGAGGCTACGATCTATGCGGATAGGGAAGACAGTCATTATAAGAAGCAAGACGATTGCCTAGTTTATAAAAAGATTGTAAATTCGCAGGATTCGCTGACTATGTTTATGGCTCCGGGTGGAGGCTTTGCCGTCAGCTTCGTAGAAATTAAGTAAGATATGGATAAATTCGACGTAGAAGTTTTGAGTGACGAGAAGAATGGCGATGTTCGCCATCTCAGCGTGAAGACCTGTGATGCTGTGTGCTCGTCTATGATAGATATTGATGTTCAGGGCGATGTGATTCGCAAGATAGCCTTCACGAAGGGTTGTCACGGAAACACACAGGGGATAGCGGCTCTTTGCGCCGGAATGAAAGTGGACGATGTCATCTCCAAACTTTCCGGAATCGACTGCAAGGGACGTGGCACATCGTGTCCTGATCAGCTCGCCAGAGCACTAAAAACGCTGTAATTGCGTTTTTGTTCAAATTAAATTTAGTAAATTGAAATAAAACTATTATTTTTGTGTCCGCAAAGCACTCGCTTGTCAGTCAAGGGGTGCTTGCGTGACTTTCGGGATTTAGCGCAGTTGGTAGCGCGCGTCGTTCGGGACGACGAGGCCGCTGGTTCGAGTCCAGTAATCCCGACTCTTTTTTTATTCAGCACATTAGTCGGCACTCACAAAATTAGAAGGGAAACTATTTTTTAAGTTTCACTTATTTAGTAAATTTGTGGGCTATGGGACACGATTTTCCACTTGTTTGGCTTATTGCCGCATTTGTCGCTTATACAGCGCTTTTATTCTTAATATCTTATCTTACGAGCAGAAATGCTGGTAAAAATTCATTTTTCGGAGGGGAACGCAAGGCGCCGTGGCCGATAGTGGCCTACGGAATGGTGGGCGCGTCCATCTCGGGAGTCACGTTCATCTCGGTTCCGGGTAATGTGTGGGTACAGAACTTCTTCTATATGCCTCTCGTCTTCGGATTCGTAGTGGGCTATATAGTAATCGCGAAAGTACTCCTTCCTCTTTACTATAAGATGAACCTAACCTCCATCTACACCTATTTGGGAGAGAGATTCGGGGCCAAGTCGTACAAGACGGGCACTACGGTCTTTATGGTATCCAGGATTCTGGGCGCAGCCGTGCGCATATTTGTGGTCATAATAGTGCTGTTCTCGTTCTTGCCGAAGCATATTCAGGCTTCGGGAGTGTGGACATTCGCTTTGTTGGCCCTGGTGTTCCTGGTGCTTCTCTATCTCTATACCTATAGGGGAGGCGTCAAGACCATCATCTGGACCGATGCCCTTCAGACTACCTTTATGCTTCTGGCAGTGGGACTTACCATCTATTATATCTGCAAGAATATGAACTGGGGTGCTAAGGAAATGGTGGAAAACGTAGCATCTTCACAGTATGTCTCCATGTTCGACTGGAACTGGGGACACGCCACTAATGCCATAAAGCAGTTCGTCTCGGGTATCTTCGTTACCATCGCCATGACCGGACTCGACCAGTCTATGATGCAGAAGAATTTGGCCTGTAAGGATATAAAGGCAGCCCAAAAGAATATGTACACCACCTCCATCATCATAGTCGTGGTGAACTTCTTCTTCCTGCTTCTAGGCGCACTCCTCTGCGTGTTCGCATCGCAGCACGGAGGCTTCGATGTTATGGGCATTACGAAAACCGACGAGTTGTTCCCGACCATAGCGAGCCGCTATTTCGGTGTGGGACTTGGAATATTCTTCCTGATTGGCCTTATCTCCGCAAGTTATCCTTCGGCCGGTGCGGCCTTGACTTCGCTCACCACCTCTTTCTGTGTGGATTTCCTGCACACGAGAGATGAAAGGACTCGCAAGAGAGTTCACGCGGCGATGGCGGCAGTATTCTTCGTGATACTGATGGTCCTCTTCGTATTGAGTAACGATGCCGTGGTGAATTTGGTGTATAAATTGGCATCCTATACCTACGGACCTCTGCTCGGCATGTTCTTCTTCGGTATATTGACCAAAAGGCAGATTCGGGATGGAGCGAGCCCTTATATCGCAGCGGCTTCTCCTCTTCTGTGCTGGTTGCTGAATGTGCTGCTCAAGCAGACATTTGGGTTCGATTTGGGATTCAGTCTTTTGATAGTTAACGGATTATTGACTTTTGCCCTCTTGTCGGCAGTTAGTAAAAAAGGTGCGTATGATTCTAATCGCGGATAGTGGAAGCACTAAGGTGGATTGGGCTTATCTGACTTCCGATGGAAGTGTGGAGAGGTTCAAGACCACAGGCATAAATCCCGCTCACTTAGGCGGCGAGAGGATCACGGAGATACTCTCCGGAGAGGTTCTCCCTATGGCTTCGAAGGTGGATGACATCTACTTTTTCGGTGCCGGAATAGTGGGCGAAGAGATGAAGCTGTTGCTTCAAAGGTGCTTTAGTGCGGTTTGGCCCGAAGCTAAGGCTGAATTATATTCCGATGTCATGGCGAGCGGGCTTTCCCTTTTCGGGAAGGGCAGGGGCATAGCCTGCATTATGGGGACAGGGTCCAATAGCTGCCTGTACGACGATGGAAAGATACTCGCGAAGGTCAATGCCGGAGGATTCATTCTCGGCGACGAAGGTAGCGGAGCGTGGATAGGAAAGCATTTGCTGATGGACTATGTGAAGGGAATTATGCCTGCGGACTTGCTGCGCGAATTCGAAGCGGAATACGAACTCAGTTACCCTAAGGTGGTGAGTAAGGTATATAAGGAGGAGAGGCCTGCGGCCTATTTGGCAAGTCTTAATATGTTCGCTGCATCCAGAATGGAGAATCCTTATATAGAGACTCTCATCAAACGTGGCTTTAACGAGTTCATTGATAGGAACATCGTTATGTACGAGGGTTTTACCGCCGAGAAGGTGGGATTCATAGGCTCGGTGGCACTGCATTACGAGAAGTGGTTGAGGGAGTGCTGCGCGAATAGAGGAATCGAGGTGGGTACCATCCTCAAGGCACCGCTCGATGGTTTAATAGAGTTTTACAAGAAATGAAAGTTACAGAAAGTGCATCCAAATACTCCGATTTGGAGAAAATGTCGGTAGAGGAAATCCTCGAAGGCATAAACCGCGAAGATACAAGCGTGCCGACAGCGGTTCATAAGTGCATCCCTCAGATAGAGGAGTTGGTAGAGTCTATGGTGGAAAGAATGAAAAGGGGAGGCCGCGTATTTTACATAGGAGCAGGTACGTCGGGGCGTCTGGGAGTAGTGGACGCTTCGGAGATTCCTCCTACTTACGGCGCTCCGTTCGACCTTTTCATAGGACTTATCGCAGGTGGCGACTCGGCCATAAGAAAGGCCGTGGAAGGCGCCGAAGACGAGAAGGATGGCGCTTGGAGGGACTTGGCGCCATATCATCCTGAAGAGAAAGATACCCTTATAGGCATAGCGGCAAGCGGAAGTACTCCTTATGTAGTGGGAGGCATAGAAATGGCCCGCGAGCACGGACTTCTCACAGCCTGCATCTGCTGTAATCCGGATTCTGCCGTGGCTGCCGCAGCCCAGATTCCCATCGTAGCGGTGGTGGGACCGGAGTTCGTGACGGGAAGCACCAGAATGAAGGCCGGAACAGCCCAGAAGCTGATCTTGAACATGATTTCGACGGCTACTATGATCCGACTTGGCCACGTTCACGGAAACAAGATGATAGATATGCAGTTGTCTAATGCCAAGCTGGTCGACCGCGGTACGAAAATGATAATGGACGAATCCGGCATTACGGATTATGAGAAGGCGCGGGAGCTACTGCTTAAATATGGCTCGGTACGCGTGGCTTTGGAATCGCTAAATGAAGAGTGATAGCATAGTAATACGAAACGCGAGGGTTAACAACCTGAAGAACGTTTCCCTTTCCATCCCGAGAGGGAAACTCGTGGTCGTGACCGGCGTGTCCGGCTCCGGCAAATCTTCCCTCGCCTTCGATACTCTCTTTGCCGAAGGCCAACGTCGCTTCGCTCAAAGTATGAGTTCGTACGCCCGACAGTTCCTCGGCAGGATGTCGAAACCCGACGTGGATTATGTGGAGGGCATACCTCCGGCCGTGGCCATAGAGCAAAAGGTAAATATCAAGAATCCGCGTTCGACCGTAGCCACTACCACCGAAATCTACGATTATCTTCGATTGGTATTCGCCCGGATTGGTCGTACATATAGCCCTATTTCCGGCGAGGAGGTGAGCTGCGACAACCCCGGGACGGTGGTGAATTGGCTCGAAGAGAATCTTACGGACGGGAAGGTGGCTTATCTTCTCGCACCGGTGATGTGGGGCGATGTCCCTGTGGCCAAGCTGTTGACTCTCAAGGAGCAGGGCTTTAGCCGACTCTTCAGGGACGGGCAGGTAGAGCGAATCGACGATTTCCTTCAGAGTGGAAATGTAGAGTTGGGGAGCGACGCATACGTGCTGGTGGACAGATTTCGCGACCTTACGGATAGAACCCGTCTGCTTTCATCCATAAATACTTCGTTCAGCACCGGAGAGGGCGATATGGAAGTGTTCGTGGAAGGACAATTCAAGCATTTCTGCGAGAGGTTTGAAAGGGATGGAATGAAATTCGCCGTTCCGACGGATTATATGTTCAGTTTCAATAGCCCGTTGGGGGCTTGTCCTGAATGTGGAGGATTGGGTAAGGTCATAGGCATCAGCGAGGATTTGGTGATTCCCGATAAGAGCAAGAGCATATACGACGGAGCCATAGCCTGCTGGCGCGGCGAAAAGATGAGTTGGTTTAAGGACTTGATAGTCAGCAATGCGTCGAAGTACGGAATAGACATCTTCACGCCATATTGCAAGCTCTCCGAGAAGACCAGGGACTTTATCTGGAATGCCCGCAGCGAAAAGGATGATCCTAACAGCATAGTCGGAATAAACGAATTCTTCGAGTGGGTGGATACCCAGAAATATAAAATCCAGTATAAGTATATGCTAAGCCGTTTCAGCGGCAAGGCAGTCTGTCCGGTTTGTCACGGAAGCCGATTGAAAAAAGAGGCGCTTTATGTCAAGGTGGCAGGAAAGAACATTAACGAAGTGCTGTCGATGACGGTCGACCAGGCTCTCTCGTTCTTCGAAAGTATCCGATACACGGATGTTCAGTGGCAGATAGTTCGCGAGGCTCATAAGGAGATAGTGGACCGCGTCAAGTGTCTGGTAGATGTGGGATTGGGCTATCTTTCCCTGAATCGAAGCTGCAATACGCTGTCCGGAGGCGAGAGCCAGAGAGTGAATCTGGTGTCGGCGCTGGGGAGCTCCCTCGTGGGCTCGATGTATGTGCTGGATGAACCGTCTGTAGGATTGCATCCTCGTGATACTCAGAATCTTCTGGGCGTGCTTAAACAGCTCCGCGATTTGGGAAATACCGTGATAGTGGTAGAGCACGACGAGGAGATCATCCGTGCGGCGGACGTGCTTATAGATATGGGACCTCGTGCCGGAAGTTTCGGCGGGGAAGTGGTCTTCGAGGGAAAGTATTCGGATGACCTTCCTCAGGAGGTCATAGACAAATCCCTTACGCTCCGTTATCTTAAGGGCCAAGCCGAAAAATATAAAAGGGAGAAGCGCACTGCTAACTATTTCATAGAGCTAAAGGGAGTTATGGAGCATAACCTGAAGGGAATAGACGTCAAGTTCCCTCTGGGAGTTCTTACCGTGGTGAGCGGAGTCTCAGGCTCCGGAAAGTCCACTCTGGTGGGAGACGTGCTCTATCCTGCTCTTTATAGGCATATTAACGGGAGCGGAGATGCTCCGGGCGCATTCAAGTCATTGGAGGGAAGTCTGGATAGGATATCCGCGGTGGAATACGTCGACCAGAATCCTATAGGGAAAAGTACTCGAAGTAATCCCGTGACATATCTTAAAATCTATGACCTAATAAGAAAGTTGCTTTCGGACCAGCCTCTTGCTCGCTTGTCTGGATTCGGACCTTCGTGGTTCTCGTTCAATCAAGACGGAGGGCGATGCCCTGAGTGTCAGGGAGAGGGAGTGGTTACGATTCCTATGCAGTTTATGTCGGATGTCACTATGGTTTGCGAGGCTTGTGGAGGAAAAAGGTTCAAACCGGACATTCTCGAGGTGAAATATCGTGGAAAGAATGTCGATGACATACTGAATATGTCCGTTCGCGAGGCGATAGAGTTCTTCCGTAGCGCCCCCGAAAGGGAAGCCGGCGAGATTGCGGACAAATTGCAACCGCTCGTGGACGTGGGATTGGACTATTTGAAATTGGCCCAGAGCTCGTCTACCCTGTCGGGAGGTGAAAGCCAGAGAATCAAATTGGCCTATTTCCTGTCTATGGGTCAGGAGAAGGCCGGGCGAGGCAGGACGCTGTTCATTTTCGATGAGCCTACTACGGGATTGCATTTCCACGATGTGGACAAGCTCCTCAGGAGTTTCGATGCGCTGCTGCAGATGGGGCACTCGATTCTGGTGGTCGAGCATAATCCGGATGTGATCAAGGCGGCAGACTATCTGATAGATTTGGGGCCCGATGCAGGTGAAAGGGGTGGCGAAATCGTTTACGCAGGCCCTCCGGAAGAGGTGGAACCTTATTTGGAGAATAATTTGCCTTTACGAATAATTTTTAAGAAATGAATACGAAATTATATGACGAATTCGAGAATACTCTTCAGGACGGGCTTGTAAAGGTCTGTCAGGGAGCCGGTTTTCTTAGAGAAGGTCTTTTGGAAAGCGAAGATCTCGAAAATAAGTGGAACGATTACATAAAGGATTACATAGCCGATGCCGTGGCTAATTTTAACGACTATCCCGAAGCAGCCCTCGCGTGGGCAGGCTTTTTAGGAATGGGAGTGGCCAATGCCTGGGATAAGAATTGGGAAAAGTATGGCAGTTATCCTTATACTTTTTATTACGGAAAGCGCAAGTGGGACGATATGGATGAGCACATCCTCTATGAGTTCATAGGCCTTACACCGGACCAGGGGAAGAAGTTGTCAGACCTTCTGGACAGTTGCGCATTGGCTTGTCTCGGACTCATAAGGCATCAGGGAATAGAGGCTCAGACGGCGGACGGGTTTTATTGTCTGGCGCGCGCGTATACCGTATTTTTCAGGATAGGTGCTGCGCTGGAATTGGAACGATTGGCATATAAAAAAGTATTGGTTAACTAGTTATGAAGATTTGTGTAGGCCTTTCAGGAGGCGTGGATTCATCTGTAGCGGCACTGCTCTTGAAGCAGCAGGGCTATGATGTGTTCGCGATGTTTATGCAGAATTGGCACGATACGGAAGGCACCCTTCACGGCGACTGCGAGTGGGAGGAGGACAAGTTCGTGGCGGAGATGGTGGCTC
>URCV01000028.1 GCA_900546445.1 uncultured Bacteroidales bacterium
GCATTATTACCAAAACTTATGTCAGGAGAGTTTAAAATCAACGATTTAACTTGTTAAATTCTCATTTATGGAAGAGGTCACTTTAATACTTTCAGCCATTGCGGCCGTTGCTTCAATGCTTTCAGTCATAATTGCGATAAGATCAAATGCAAGTCAAAAACGGCATTTGAAGCATCGCTATGAAGCCCTTAATGAAGAGTACAATGGATTCTTTGGATCACATGTTGACCCAACAGGAAGAGACAAAGTAAGAGTCGAAATGAATACTATCAAGAAGGATTTAGGGATAAAATAAAATACCAGCATGCGAACCCTTCGAAAATACAAGTTAGGTGAAGTAATCAATGTACTTGACAGCAAGCGCATACCTTTATCGTCTAAAGAAAGAGAATCTCGCAAGGGACAGTATCCTTATTATGGAGCCCAGGGTATTATTGATTACATAGACGATTTTCTCTTCGACGGAACATATTTACTAATTGCCGAAGATGGAGAAAATGTCAAATCACAAAAAGAAGATATAGCAAGAATTGCAACTGGCAAATACTGGGTAAACAATCATGCACATATTGTAGAAAGTAATGGTCTCTGTGATTTAAGATATCTCTGCTACTTGCTCAATTCTACCGATATTTCTGGGTATATCACAGGTTCTGCTCAGCCAAAACTTAACCAGGCAAATCTATTATCAATCGAGATAGAGTTACCCTCTCTAGAAGTCCAAAGGAAAGTAGCAGATATTCTATCATCTTTTGACGATAAGATTGAACACAACAACCGTATAAATCATAATTTAGCCTCATAAGCAAAATCCAACTTCTCATAGATAATTGATAAATATTAACATATATGCAAAGCGAAGGAATGTATGAAAACGCTCTGATGAGCCTATTTGAGAATCTCGGATACGAGACTCTCTATGGTCCTGATATCGCTCGTGACTACCGAGTGCCGGTGAACGAGCCGCAGATGCGTTTTGCCCTGTCCCTAGTGAACCCCACTAAACCGAACGTTGCCATTGATGAGGCAATCCGCAAGGTAATGAGCATCGACACAGGTGATCTAGTTCAGAAGAATGAGAAGTTCATGGACTACCTGCAGAACGGTGTTGAGGTCACATACGAGAACGACGGCGAGATGGTTCACGACATCATCTACCTGATTGATTACTTCAACACCAGCAGGAACAAATTCCAGGCAGTGAACCAGTGGACATACCAGGAGTACTCAGAGAAGAGGGCCGACATTATAATCTTCATCAACGGCCTGCCGCTGGTGTTGATTGAACTCAAATCCCCTTCCCGTGAGGAGACCGACGCTTCTGCAGCATACCGCCAGATCAGGAACTACATCAAGGAGATTCCGTCAATGTTTATCTACAACGCTTTCTGCGTGATGAGCGACATGGAGTGCTCGAAGGCCGGTACCATCACCAGCAACGAGGACCGTTACATGGAATGGAAAACTAAAGACGGCTCGTACGAGAGCGCTGATGCCATCGACTACGATACATTCTTTGTGGGCATGTTCAAGCAGGACCGCCTTTTGGACATCCTGAAAAACTTCATCTGCTTCAGTAAGAACGAGTCCGGAGACGCAAAGATTCTTGCGGGATATCATCAGTATTTTGCAGTGAAGAAGGCCGTTGAGCGCACTGTTAGGGCCACCAACGGCGACGGTAAGATTGGCGTGTTCTGGCATACTCAAGGCAGTGGAAAGTCGCTCTCTATGGTATTCTATGCGCACTTAATCCAGAGCGCACTCAGCCAGCCTACCATTGTGGTGATTACCGACCGAAACGACCTCGATGAGCAACTGTACGGCCAGTTCTCGAAGTGTGAGCACTTCTTGCGCCAGAAACCCGTACAAGCAGCCAGCCGCGAGGACTTGAAGAACCTGCTGAAGGGACGCGAGGCAAACGGCATCATTTTCACCACTATGCAGAAGTTCGAAGAATCGGACGAACCGCTTTCTGAAAGAAAGAACATCGTCGTGATGACCGACGAGGCACACCGTGGCCAGTATGGATTTGAGGAGAAAATCAGCGCTGACGGTAAGGTGAGCATGGGTATGGCCAGAATCATACACAATAGCCTACCTAACGCATCGTTCATAGGTTTCACTGGTACTCCTATCTCACAGAAAGATAAGGACACCCAGGAGGTCTTTGGTAGTTACATCGACATCTATGACATGACCCAGGCTGTACGCGACAAGGCTACAGTTCCTGTATATTATGAATCACGAGTTGTAAGCCTCAAACTCGATCCGGAGACCCTTAAGAAACTTGACGCAGAGTACGACAAACTGGCCGAAGAAGGCGCCACAGAGCAGCAGATCGAGACCAGCAAGCACGAGATGTCACATCTCGAGGAACTCCTCGGCGCTCCGGAGACCATAGACTCCCTGGTGCATGACATCCTCAAACACTATGAGGACAACCGCCAGTACGAGCTTACCGGCAAGGCAATGATTGTAGCATACTCCCGTCCTATCGCGATATCCATCTACAAGAAGATCTTGGAGATTCATCCAGACTGGACGGAGAAGGTGAAATGCGTGATGACAGGATCTAACAACGACCCTGAGGAGTGGCATGACATCATTGGCAACAAGCAATACAAGAAAGAACTGGCCAAGAAGTTCAAAGACGATAACGACCCTCTGAAAATTGCCATTGTGGTTGACATGTGGCTGACCGGATTTGACGTACCTTCACTGGCCACCATGTATGTTTACAAGCCGATGGTAGGACACAACCTGATGCAGGCAATCGCCCGCGTGAACCGCGTGTTCGCAGGAAAGGCCGGTGGTCTTATTGTTGACTATATAGGTATAGCTAAGGCCCTGAAAGAGGCCATGCGAGACTACACCAAGCAGGATCGCGACAACTACGGCAATACAAACATCAAGGACACCGCCCTGGTTAAGTTCAATGAGAAGCTGGAAATTTGCCGTGACTACATGTACGGCTATGACTATTCTGGTTTTATGACTGGTACCGACGCTGACCGCTGCGCAATTATCAAGGGCGGCGTAAACTTCCTGCTGGCGCCTAACCGCAGTGAGGATGTGACAGAGTTCCTTAAACAGGCACTTCTGCTGAAGAATGCTGCAGGACTATGCCGCAGTTTGCTTGACAAGGAGCAGAGATTCGAGTCTGGATTCTTTGAGGCAGTGCGTACACTCATCAATAGGATGCGTGGCAAGGGCCCTATTTCGCCTAAAGAGATAAGCAGCCGCATCAGTGAACTGCTCAAACAGAGCGTGAAGAGTGAGGGCGTCATCAACTTGTTCTCTGACGTAAATACAGAATTCTCACTGTTCGATCCTGCATTCCTGGATGAGATTTCCAAGATGAAGGAAAAGAACATAGCCATTGAGATTCTACGCAAGCTGCTACAGGAGCGAGTTCATGTGTACGAGAGAACCAACCTTGTCCAAGCTCAGAAGTTCTCTGACTTGCTGAACATGGCACTATCCAACTATCTGAAGGGATTGCTCACAAGCGAGGAGGTCATCAAACAGCTCCAGGAACTGGCCAAAGATATTGCACAGAACGAGAATGTCGCCAACGAACTTGGCCTGAGCAATGAGGAGAAGGCATTTTATGATGCACTCACCCGCCCTCAGGCGGTGAAGGACTTCTACACCAATGATCAGTTGGTGGCCATTACTAAGGAACTTACTGAGGCTCTTCGCAAGAACAGGACCATCGACTGGCAGAAGAAAGAGTCCGCACGTGCCGGCATGCGCAGCATTGTAAAGAGACTACTCCGCAAATATAAATATCCGCCAGAGGAAGCACAGAATGCTCTCGATATCGTGATTGCACAGTGCGAGAGATGGGCGGACGTGGATGTGAATGAGTATAATGAGTAAATAACACATGGACAAACAAAAATACAATAACTATCCCCTGGCGATAAGCCAGATTATCGGCCTTATCAATGCCAACGATATTGCAATCCCTGAGATTCAGAGGCCATTTGTTTGGCGCAAGTCTCAGGTACGTGACCTTATGGATTCCTTATACAAGGGCTATCCTACAGGCTATATCATCATTTGGAAGAACCCAACTGTCAAGCTTAAGGATGGTTCGTTTTCTCAAGGCAAGAAGGTTCTTATTGACGGACAGCAGCGTATTACCGCGTTGATGACTGCAATTGCCGGAAAAACTATTGTCTTCGATGATTATAGCGAAGGGCGTGTGAAGATTGCATTTGATCCATTTGCTGCTATCTCGGGTGATCCTGACGCAGAAATCTTTGCGGTTCAGACTCCAGCTCATATCAAAGGCAAACGTTGGATACCTGATATTGCTGAGATTTTCAAAAGCGATTTCTCCAGTTTTAAATTTATAAATCAATATGTGGCCGATAATCCAGATATGGACATGGAGGCTCTGCATGGCGTTATTGAGGGTCTCAAAAACCTTCAGCATTGCAATATAGGCGTTATCGAGCTCGATGCAGAACTTGATATTGATGTCGTAACTGATATCTTCATCCGCATCAATTCAAAAGGTACTGCTCTTAGTCAGGGTGACTTCGTAATGTCAAAGATTGCTGCAGATGAGATTCATGGAGGCAACACTCTCAGAAAGGTCATAGATTACTTTGCCCATCTCTGCAAGGACGGAACTTTCTATAACAAGATTAAGGATAAGGATGTTGAATTCTCCCAGACTGAGTACCTTGCAAAACTTGCATGGCTCAAAGACGATAAAGAGACCGTTTATGATCCAGAATGTGATGATGTCCTTCGCGTAGCATTCATGCACAAGTGCAAAAGAGCGAAACTGGCCGATTTGGTTGCCTTGCTGTCAGGACGTGATTTTGAAACTCGCGAATTTAAAGAGGAGATTGTAAGTCAGACATATAGCGACCTAACTGAAGGTGTAAAGAACGTCATTGATGACTATAACTTCTCACAGTTTATGCTTGCCATCCGTTCTGCCGGATTCATTTCAAAGAAGCTGGTGAATTCCGTCATGGCCATCGACTTTGCGTATGCGGTTTATTTATTGCTGCGCGAATCAAAAGAGGTCCCTGTGGATGAGATTAAAAGTCTTGTTCAGAAATGGTATGTACTTTCCGTTCTCACCGGGCGCTATAGCGCATCTCCTGAGTCTGCATTTGCAAAAGACCTGCGCCAGATTGGTGAGATTGGTGTAAAAGAGACGCTCAAAGGTATCGAGGACGCCGTTCTGTCAGACAACTTCTGGGATGTCCAGTTGAACCAGAATTTGACATTTGTATCAACCATAAACCCTACATACCAGGTGTTCCTTGCGGCACAGATATTCTTCAACAAGGATTCACTGCTGTCGCACATACCCGTACGTGAGCTTGTAAATCTTGGCGGCGACATCCATCATATTTTCCCTAAGCAGTATCTAATTGATAACGAGTACGATAAGAACATGTACAACCAGGTTGCAAACTATGCGTATCTCGATACCCCTGTGAACATCAAAGTCGGAAAGAAAGCACCACGGGAGTACATGTCGGAGGCTCTCTCAGAAATTCTTAAGACCGATGACGCAACATACAAAGCCATCAAGAATGAGGACGAATTCAAGCAGAACCTTGAAGACAACTGTATCCCTGAGGCAATCACATCCATGACTGCTAACGATTATAAAGCTTTCCTCGAAACGAGAAGAGAAAAGATGACAGCTCTGATTAAGAAGTACTATTACAGTCTATAGACAGGAACTGCGAGTAGATCAGAGGTCACTCGCTCTGTAATACGTGCTTCCGGATTTTGCGATAATAAATTTATTATTTGCCTTTGCATCATAAACACATCATCAGTATGTATCAGGGTAAAAGGAGAATTATGAATCCGGAGCGGCACGAAGAATACAGAAGCCAGGCGATCTCGTTCCGTGGCGGGGCTATTTTCAACGCATTCATTGATTTGGAGGACATCATCAACAAATCGGTATTTGCGAGGACTATATGAATCACTCTCATTATTGGCCCTCTCCCCTATTTCTTCGGTTTGTGCGAGACGAGGACGTAGATGTAACTGGAATCGAGAAATGCAACAAAGTGGTAACCAAAACGCTCGATTCAGAAAAAGAAAATTCGGCTCCATCTTGAAATTGTCCATATACGATTTTCGGTAGAAAAAATTCCTCCGTCAGTCCTTTCATCACTAGAATAAAATAGCCATATTTGCTATGTAAAATTTTAGTCATAAATGTCAGAAATTTTAGATAGTATATGTATGTAGCAAGAAATCAATATCTTGAAAGGCTGAAATCGGCGAGAACGAACGGCTTTATTAAGATTGTCTGAATTGCTTGGCCGAGGAGATATTGGCTCTCTCCCCCATTTCTTCGGTTTGAGCGAGCCGAGGACGTAGAATATACTTATCCTACATCTATACTCCAGTCATATACTGGACGCACGGTAATATGAAAGCCTTCTTGGTCAATCTCATCGTAATCGTGGTCGGTAAGTAATAGCAAATTCTTACAACCGGTTGCCTTGGCGGCCATTATGAGTCCATTCAACTCTCGCCGCTTCGTTTTGGAAGATGAAATATCATACGAAACTTGTATGGCTTGCAATACATCATCCCCATTACATATAACAAAATCGCATTCTCCAGAGCGCTCTATCATATAATACACATCCCATCCTTCTACATTACACTTCCTTAATAGTTGGGCGAGTACTATTGTTTCTAGACGCCATCCCAAGTTGTCTCCGGAGAAGGAATCTTTCCTCTGGTTCATCATAGCCACGTCCACGGCATACACTTTCCCTTGAGTGGTACGAACCTTACTCTTGCGAGAAAACTTCTTTACGCCGGACAGAAGAAATGCTTGTTTAAGATAGGAGATATAGTTTTTTACAGTATGTTCTGACTTAAAATGGAATTGCTCGGCTAGGTCTGTGGTAACCACATTGGTTGGCGAAACGTTAAGCAAATGATGCGCCATCTGTTCAAAAGCCTCCTTGTAAGTAATCTTATATCGTGTTTCGATATCGCGTTTGAGAATATTATCCACAAGGTCAGTTACATAGGTCTTGGCATCAGCGATGGTTAGCAGTTCCGGGAAACCTCCCTGCTTCATATACTCATCAAACGCCCGACGACGCAGGCCTTCCGCTAAAGTGGATTTCGTCTGCGTATCCACGTTTGTCATCGTGCAGTATTCCTTAAATGAAAACGGATACAGGTGAATCTCCTTGTTTCTTCCGGAAAGATAAGTGGCCAGTTCGCTACTTAGGAGTTTGGCATTGGACCCGGTTATGATTACGTGCATCTTACGTCGGAGCATACGATTTACAAACAAATGCCAGCCATCCACATCCTGCACTTCGTCCATAAACAAATAGTCAAACTTGCCATATAGTTTATAGAGGATCTCCAGGATGTCATTGAGTTGAGTAGACTGAATGCCATCAAGTCGCTCATCATCAAAGTCTACGTAGCCATAATTCACGCCGGCTGCCTCCAGCGCCTGAAAGCAAATCGTTGATTTACCACAACGCCGAACTCCAATTACAACCTGTGCTTGCGGGCTTTTCAAATCTATGAGGTCTTGCTCTGGTCTTCGGCAATATATTTCATTTCGTTTAGCATCCAACTCTTCTCGCTGGTCTGTCAGAATCACCTCCAGAACTCGCTTATCCAAAACTTTCTCTTTCTGTTTTTTCGCCATAATGCAATCCTTTTCTTACGACGCAAAGATAACCATTATTTTATTAAAATACGATATTTTACAAAAAACGCTAATATAGAATACGTTATTTTACAAGTTTCGGCCTCTCTAGAATACGATATTTTGCAGAATTCCTTCCTACTTTGTACACATGGGGAAAATCCTGTGATGAACTCACAATTCTCTTCGGACAGTTGACTTTATGTTTTTGCTCGCGAGAGCTTCCACAAATTCACTTTGGCAAGGAGGGTAGCGTAGAGTGCACCCTGTAAAGGATTGCTTGCCAAGGTGAGACTTTTTCAGTTCCACCTTGGCAGGGAGATGCCTGTATACGCGTCCTGTGGCACATTGGCTGCCAAAGTGAATTTGATAAAGTGCTCTACAGACCTCTTCGCTCGCGGAGTTCCCGAGCCTACTTGAAGTATTTTCGCAGAACGACTAGAATCAGTTTCCGGTTTTACAGATACACAGGATTTCCCCCTAAGCCTTCTTGGTCAATCTCATCGTAATCATGGTCTAATGTAGAATACGATATTTTACAAGTTTCGGCCTCTCTAGAATACGATATTTTGCAACAAAGTAGACACAAAAATTTTTTTTTAAAGCAAATTGAAATTTTTTATCTTTGTGTCCCGGGAACTCCAGTACGAGTCCCCGTTTTTTATTTTTGATATGTCTACATTCCGAGAAGGGGCACTCGCGGCAGCGTCCACACACAGTTCCGAGAGGTTCTGTTTAGAAAATGGGCCGATCTCATCGTATTTCGGCCAAAACGTATTTAATCTGGATACTATGCGCAAGTATCTGTCAGATCAGGCACTGTCGGCCGTACTCAAAGCGCGTAAGTGCGGCTCTAAAATCGAGAGGGATATAGCCGATGACATCGCTTCCGGAATGAAGAACTGGGCGATCGAGCGAGGCGCTACCCACTACACGCATTTGTTTCAGCCACTTACGGGCGCCACTGCGGAAAAGCACGAAGCATTTCTGGTTCCCGACGAAGAAGGCGGAGCACTGGAGCAGTTTAAGGGTTCCGCTCTGGTACAGCAGGAGCCGGATGCGTCCAGCTTCCCTAACGGAGGGCTTCGTAACACATTCGAGGCGCGCGGATACACTGCGTGGGACTGCACCTCCCCTGCCTTCGTCCTCGACGGCACGCTTTGCATCCCTTCCGTATTCGTTTCCTATAACGGGGACGCGCTGGATATGAAGGTTCCTAATCTCCGCTCGATCCAAGCCATAGACAAGGCTGCCACCAGAGTCGCTTCCCTATTCGAAGCCGGAATCGAGTCGGTAAAGGTCAAAATTGGCCTGGAACAGGAGTATTTTCTGGTGGATGAGGCTCTTTATAACGCACGGCCGGATTTGCAGCTCTGTGGTCGCACCGTGATTGGCCATACATCGGCTAAGGACCAGCAGCTGGAGGACCATTATTTCGGGGCCATCCCGTCGCGCGTGATTGCTTTTATGAAGGATTTCGAAACGGAGGCATATCGGCTTGGCATTCCACTGCAGACTAGGCATAACGAGGTCGCTCCGGGGCAGTTCGAGTGCGTCCCGCTCTTCTGTGAAATCACGCAGGCCATAGACCAGAATATGTTGCTGATGATAGTGATGCAGAAGGTCGCCGAAAGGCATCACCTGAAGGTCATCTTCCACGAAAAGCCGTTTCAGGGCATCAACGGCAGCGGCAAGCACTGCAATTGGTCTCTCTGCACGGACAGCGGCACCAATCTCCTGTCGCCGGGCAAGACTCCGAAGGACAAACTGCGCTTTCTGGCGTTTTACAGCAGCGTGCTGAGGGCATTGGCCGAACACGGACATCTTCTTATGGCGTCCGTATGCTCGCTGGGAAACTCTTGGCGCCTGGGCGGAAACGAGGCCCCTCCGGCTATCCTGTCCGTCTTCTCCGGCTCTACCCTCACGAAAGTGTTCGAGTCCATCCTAAAAACGGAGGACGCCTTCTGGGAAGGGGGCACGAAGAGCATCCGCATAGTGGGTTCCATCCCGGAGATTATACCGGATAACACCGATCGCAACCGCACATCGCCCTTCGCCTTTACCGGGAACCGCTTCGAGTTCAGGGCCATGGGGGCGTCGGCCAATCCTGCCGGAAGCACTTTCGTTCTAAACGCCATAGTGGCCGATAGCTTGAATCGATTTGCAGACCGAGTAGAGGAGCTCTCGGCTTCGGGAGAAGACAAGGACAAGTGCATTCTCTCCGTCGTAAGGGAGTTTCTGGACAAGTCCCGTCCTGTAATGTTCGACGGAAATGGCTATAGTCCCGAGTGGCAGAAAGAATCCATCAAGCGCGGACTAAAGCCCATAAACAATGCCGTGGAAGCCTTTCGCGCATTCAAGGAAGACTCCGAAGTGCTTACTACCCAGGGGATTCTATCTCGTAGCGAAATCGACGCCCGCGTGGAAGTGATGGAAGAGACCTTCGTAAAGAAACTGCAGATAGAGGCGCGCGTAATCGGCGATATGAGCCTTAACCACGTCTTTCCTGCGGCCATCAACTACCAGAACACGCTCGCTTCGAACATACTCAGCACCCGAGCCATATTCAGCGACGACCCTAACATCCGGAAAGGTGCCATAAATAGCCTCAAGGAGATTTCGCGGCTAGTGAATTCCCTGTACGATTCGGTTAACGAACTCGTCGAAGTGCGTAAGATTGCCAATCGGCTCCCGAGCATACCTGAGCGGGCCAATATGTACTCTACCGACGTCCTGCAGAAAATGGCCCAGGTGCGCGAATACGCAGATCAACTCGAGATGCTGGTCGACGACGCCCTATGGCCGCTTCCGAAATATCGCGAACTTCTTTCTCTATAACATTATGAATACCAAGTATATATTCGTTACCGGAGGGGTGGCCTCATCCCTGGGCAAGGGCATCATGGCAGCGTCTCTTGCCAAACTCCTGCAAGCTCGCGGGCTGAGAGTCACCATACAGAAATTCGACCCGTACATTAACATAGACCCCGGCACGCTGAACCCTTACGAGCACGGCGAATGCTACGTCACGGAAGACGGCGCCGAGACCGACTTGGACCTGGGCCATTACGAGCGCTTTCTGGGCATTCACACCTCTAAGGCTAACAATGTCACGACAGGCAAGATCTACCACACCGTCATCACCCGTGAGCGCGAGGGTGCCTACCTGGGCAAGACCGTCCAGATAGTTCCTCACATCACCGACGAGATTAAGCGCAGGATGCTTCTGAACGGCCAATCGGGACAATTCGACGTCATAATCACGGAAGTCGGCGGCACCGTCGGAGATATGGAATCGATGCCTTTCGTAGAGGCCGTGCGCCAGCTCCAATGGGAACTTCCCGAAGAGGATTTCCTGAGCATTCACTTGACGCTCATCCCCTTCCTCAAGGCTGCGCAAGAGCTGAAGACCAAGCCTACACAGCATTCGGTGCGGGAACTCCAGAGCCTCGGGGTGCATCCGGACATCATCGTCTGCCGTACCGAAAAACCGCTATCCGCTTCACTGAGAGAGAAGATTGCGCTTTTGTGCAACGTGCGCCCCGGACACGTCATCGAATCTGCCGACGCCTGGAGCATCTACCAAGTCCCCTTCAATATGGAAAATGAGGGCTTGGACACCCTCGTCGTGAACAAGATGAAAATCACCGACTGCGCGCCCGTACCCGACCTTTCTGCCCTGAAATCGTTCCTCACCCGCCTTCGGAATCCTAAGAGACAGGCCAATGTCGCCCTCGTAGGAAAGTACGTCGAGCTGCAGGACGCCTACAAATCGATTCAGGAATCCTTCGTACACGCCGGCGCGGCCAATGAGTGCCAAGTAAACGTTCACTGCATCCATTCGGAGCACATCGACGAGACTAACGTAAACGAGGTCCTCAAGGGAATGGACGGTATTCTGGTAGCTCCCGGCTTCGGAGAGAGGGGCATCCCAGGAAAAATCGCCGCAGTGCGCTATGCCAGGGAGAACGGAATCCCCTTCTTCGGAATTTGCCTGGGTATGCAAATGGCCGTGGTGGAATTTGCACGCGACGTACTCGGATATGCCGATGCCGCATCCACCGAGATGAACCCCAACACGACACACCCCGTAATCGACCTTATGGAGCAGCAGAAGACGACCACCATAAAAGGTGGCACGATGAGACTCGGAGCCTACGCTTGCAAACTACTCCCCGGCACGCTTGCCTCAAGGATTTATGGAGAGTCGGGAGAGCATGGCTCAAGGATTTACGGCGAGTCGGGCGCGCTTGGCAAAGATCAGGGCGGCGAGCAAATTATTTACGAACGACACCGCCACCGTTACGAATTTAACGACGCCTACCGCGCCGAATGCGAAAAGGCCGGACTCAAGATCTCGGGAGTAAACCCTGAAACAGGACTAGTGGAAATCATAGAGATACCCTCACACCCCTTTTTCATCGGCACCCAATTCCACCCCGAATTCAAAAGCACCCCGGAACACCCCCAGCCCATCTTCACCGCCTTCATTAAGGCGGCGCTGAAGTTATAATTCCTTCCATACCCGCTTCTTGAGCCAAAGCTTGAGAATCGGGTCGGTAATCTCAGTTACGCGAGGACTTGTAACGGCTATCATATCCTTTTCGGTAAGAGACTTCTTAAGCCTTGCGATATTTGATGGAGTTCCCAGTCTATATGAACGCAATAATGCGCTTTGGGTAAAGCCACTATGGATTCCATCGGCGAGAACGTGCAAGAAGTTCATCTGATAAGAAGACAGCGATTCGGTCTGCTGAATAAAAACCGGCTCACAAGCATCGAGAAGGCGATTGACTCCGAACTGCAGGTCTTCTTCAGTCGCCGTGCCTTTCGTCTTAAGCCAAACGAACCACGCTAGCTGCTGTACATAAGAAGAATATCTGTCGGTGATTTGGCATATTTCACCGGCTAATTCTTTAGAGATCATCTTACCCGATTTCTCGAATTTACGACAGATATACTCTACCCAATCAGCCTCGTCGATCTTTTTAAGATATATAATATCGCCGAATCGATAGAACGGGCAGCTTGCATTTTGGAAAATATTTTCCATCATATGCTTCTTACTGCCATAAAGACAATAGCTTACTCTAGTTTGAAGCTGCCAGATGCCGCGCAATTTTTTCTGGAACGTCAACGAGTCAGGAAAATCTCCTATCTGCTGAAACTCATCGATACAAATCACGATCCTACACGACTTTTCCTTAGCTATAACTTCCGGTAGCTGAAGGATATCCTCTGTCGTCTTTTTATCCGAAACATACTCCAGCGAAACAGAAAAATCGCTAAGTGGGTCAGGGCCAATGCTTATTTTAGGAACAAACCTACTAAGAAATGTCTTTGCATTCTCCATCCACTCCTCCCATTTGCTTGAAGTGGCGCGAATAACAGCTGTAGCGAAAGCATTTACGAAGTCTTCCTCGGAACGACACCCGAAAGCATCCATCCGAGCGATTCTGATATCATTACTTTCCACCAAACGACTTGCCTTGTCCACAAGAGATGTTTTCCCCATCCTTCGAGGCGATATTAGTATGGTATTGACTCCATACGTAAAATTCATCTTAAGGGTTTCCGTTTCTTCTTTCCTATCCGTAAATGCATCGCCCTCAACCTTTACCCCGAAAACAAATGGTGATTCATTAATATCCTTCATATCTGCAGCTTTTTAGTTCTGCAAATATAAATATTTTTATACTTTTTCACAAGGTTGTTTAAAACAAGGTTGTGAAAAATTATTTGCTGCGAGCAACTCGCTCTTCAGAGCGCTGCCGTCCGGCCAAACCGGCCTTTCGCCGGATGAAACGGCGTCGAGAGGTTTCCCGTCCGGCCAAAACCACGATCTACCGGACGGGAGGTCAGTGAGACTAGCTCATCAAATTCACTTTGGCAGCCAATGTGCCACAGAAAGCGTATATTGGCATCTCCCTGCCAAGGTGGAGCTAAAAAAGTCTCACTTTGGCAAGTCACCCTTAACAGAGTGCACTCTACGCTATCCGCCTTGCCAAAGTGAATTGGCTGAGCTCCAGTGAGCCACTTATCTTGAGGGCACCCGCCCCGCCCTTGTCAGGACAAGTCACCCGCCCCGCCCCTGTCAGGACAAGTTACCAGCCCCGCCCCTGTCAGGACAAATCACCCGCCCCGCCCTTGTCAGGACAAATCACCAGCCCCGCCCCTGTCAGGACAAGTCACCAGCCCCGCCCCTGTCAGGACAAGTCACCAGCCCCGCCCTTGTCAGGACAAGTCACCAGCCCCGCCTATAGCCCGCCCAACCTCTCTCAAAAAAAACTCCCCGCTACGAGGTGAGTCGCGGCGGGGAGAATGTCCACAAAAATCAAACAAGTCTATGAAAACAACTAACTTATGACGAGTACAAAGTTAGGGATTGTTTTTGACAGCTCTTGTCAGTTAAGTTCGTTTTATCTTATCATATTCTTCGGGTCGAGAGCCTTGTCGAGTTCCTCCTTCGTGAGGATTCCATTCTCGAGGACGATGTCGTAGACCGAACGGTTAGTCTCCAGTGCTTCCTTAGCCACCTTGGTACTAGCCTTATAACCGATGATAGGGTTAAGCGCGGTCACGATTCCGATACTATTCTTCACCATGTCGTAGCAGCGCTCCTCGTTTACCGTAATGCCCTCGATACATCTCTCGCGAAGAGTGTTCATAGCGTTAGTAAGCCAAGTGATGCTCTCCATAATGGACTCGGCGATGACCGGTTCCATCACGTTTAGCTGGAGCTGGCCTGCCTCTGCCGCGAACGAAACCGTGGTATCGTTACCTATAACCTTGAAGCATACCTGGTTAGTCACCTCGGGAATGACAGGATTAACCTTACCCGGCATAATCGACGAGCCCGGAGCCATCGGAGGAAGATTGATTTCCTTCAAGCCGCAGCGCGGGCCGGAGGCCAAGAGCCTGAGGTCGTTGCAGATCTTCGACAGTTTCACTGCCAATCTCTTCAATGCTCCCGAGTAGCTTACATAAGCGCCGGTGTCCGGAGTGGCCTCTACCAGGTCCGGTGCAGCGATGAACTTCTCGCCAGTGAGCTCGGTCATCTTCCGTGCGCACAATTCGGCAAATCCCGGCCTGGCATTAAGGCCCGTGCCAATCGCCGTGCCGCCCATGTTTATCTCGTAGAGAAGATTGGCATTGCGCTCGAGATTCGCCACTTCCTCCTCGAGGTTAGTCGCAAAGGCGTGGAATTCTTGGCCTGAAGTCATAGGCACTGCATCCTGAAGCTGTGTACGCCCCATCTTGATGACGTCTTCGAACTCTACTCCCTTCGCCTTGAATGCCTCGATAAGGTCCTTAAGGCTCTTTTCGAGCTTTCTGTTCATACGGATGAAGGCATATCTGAAAGCCGAAGGATAGGCGTCGTTAGTAGACTGCGCGCAGTTCACGTGGTCGTTAGGAGAACAGAATTGGTACTCACCCTTCCGGTGTCCCATAAGTTCGAGGGCACGATTTGCGATTACTTCATTAGCATTCATATTTACTGAAGTGCCCGCGCCGCCCTGCATCATATCTACGGGGAATTGGTCGTGAAAGCGGCCTCCGATGATCTCGCGGCAAGCCTCGACTATGGCATCGGCGATCTTCGCGTCCAAAGCACCAAGTTCCTTGTTCGTCTGCGCTGCAGCCAGTTTTATGCAAGCCATCGCGATGACGTACTCCGGATAGTCGCACATACGAGTATTCGAAATCTTGTAGTTGTTTAGAGCTCGCTGTGTCTGAACACCATAGTAAGCATCTGCCGGAACCTGAAGTTCACCCAGAAGGTCAGATTCAATTCTGAATTTCTCTTCGTTCATACCTAGTATCTATATATTATTTATTACTTTCCATCTCACGCGCCAGATGCCATCGTCATAATCGTGGCTGAGAATCTTGAAGGTGCCTATCTCGGAAGTGTTCGCCACGTGGGCGCCTATGCAGGCACAGTCGTCGTAGTCCCCTATGCTCACGATTCTAAGCGTAGAGGAGACATCTTCAGGAAGCTTGCTTAGGTCCACCAGCCCTTCTGCCTCTTTTCTGTCGACGAAACGCACGGTCACGTCGAGATGACGCGCGATTACTTCGTTAACCTTATTTTCGATGGCTGCCACCTGTTCATCCGTAGGACAAGAGTCCAGGATATAGTCACATTTCGACTTTTTCTTCTCAATGTGAGTATTCTTCGATCTCGGGCATCCGAACATGGTAACCATAGTTCTGTTCAGGATGTGCTCGCACGAATGGGCAGGTTCGTATTCTGTCTTGTTATGAGTATTAAGTACTGGCGTGTCCACTTAGTCTATGTGCTTTATATAGCTCCTGCGGAGCATATACTGAGTGTGATCGTATTTGTTGAACATATTCTGGACCTTCACGTTATCAGCGAGCTGAGGATTAGTGATAAGCCACTTGATGTTACGCTTCTTGAGGCCTTCGAGAAGATACTGGAACATAGGCACGAAGGCTCCCTTGTCCTGATATTCCGGAAGGATTCCCAGCATAAGGGCCTCGAGAGTGTCGTTCTTCTTAAGAGCCTTGAACATCCTTATGAGGCCGAACGGCAGAAGTCGTCCGTGACTCTTCTTCACTGCCTTAGCAAGTGAAGGCACGCAGAATGCGAATCCCACTATCTTTTCGTCGGCATCGGCTAAAACGCACACGAAGTCTATGTCGAGAATGAGTCCGTAAGTGCTTAGATAGCTCTTTATCTGTTTGTCGTTAAGCGGAGTGAACTCGTAAAGCGGAGCGAATGTCTCGTTATACATGTGGAAAAGATCCATACCGTACTTCTTTACGAGGGCGCGGCAGTTCTTCTCCTTAAGGACGTGCAAGCCGTATTTCTCCTTAACGAGGTCGGCCATTCTATCTATTCTCTCGATGCTGTCCGGAACTTCCATAAGCTTCTGGTCCCACTCGGAGTCTACTTCGAAGCCGAGTTCCTTAAGGCGAGGCTCGTAGTATGGATAGTTATAGAGAGTGGTAAATGGAGCTATCTTATCGAACCCATCGACCAGAAGGCCTTCCTTATCCATATCGGAAAATCCGAAAGGTCCTATTATGGTGTCCATTCCATAGCTCTTTCCCCACAGCTCGACCGTGTCGATGAGAGCTCTCAGGACGTCTATGTCGTCGATGAAGTCAAGCCAGCCGAATCGTATTGTCTTAGAATGTCTTATCTCATTTGACTTTCTGTTTATGATGCCTGCGACCCTTCCGACTACATTTCCCTTTTCGTCGTATGCGAGCCAGCACTTCGCATCACAAAACTCATACGCTGCATTTTTCTTAGGATTAAATGTATCGTACTCGTCTCCGAGCAAAGCGGGAACCCAATAATCGTTTCCCTTGTAAAGTTTCTCCGGGTAATGAATGAACGCGTACATCTTACGGCGCGAATTCACCTCTTCAATTCTAACTTTCATTTCCATTAGGTTTAAATACACGCTTGCAAATATAGTAAAAAGAAATTACATTTGTTTGTTATGCTACGAGAAGAAGTTGTTTTCGGCCCCATCAAGAGCCGTCGCCTGGGCTGGTCGCTGGGCATTAACCTGCTGCCTACTAAGGGCAAGATATGTAATTTCGACTGCATCTACTGCGAATGTGGGTGGAATGCGGATGGTCGCGACGACACCAAGCTGCCGTCAGCGGCCGAGGTTCGTTCTGCGCTGGAGGCGAAATTGGCCGATATCCTGCTGGAAGGCACGCAGGTAGATTCGATCACTTTTTCCGGCGACGGGGAGCCTACGTTAAACCCGGATTTCGCCCGAATCATCGACGACACCATCGCACTGCGCGACATCTATTGCCCGCAGGCTAAGGTCTCGGTGCTCACTAACGCCACTAAATTGCTCTCCGACACTGTTTTCGGGGCTCTGCGTAAGGTGGACGCGCCCATTCTCAAGCTCGATGCCCCGACGGACGAGCGGGCCCGAAAGATTAACGGCGCACTCCCCTCGTTCAGGGTCGACGATGTGGTGAAAGGGATGAAGCGTTTCGAGGGCGATTTCATTCTGCAGACGATGTTCCTGAAGTCGGACGATTTCGATTCGCTGGAGCCGCAGATGCTCGCGAAGTGGATGGATATCGTTCGCGAGATTAGGCCGCGACTCATTATGGCATATACGATTGCGCGCCCGACGCCACAGAGCGGACTTTCTGCCTACAGCGCCGCGCAAATCCGTGAAGCGCTCAAGCCTCTGGAAGACGAGGGCTTTAAAATTCAGATAAATGCGTAAGAAGACGACCTTCGCCCAAGTCCTCGAAAAGGAGAACGAGAGGAAGGTCAAGAAGATAGCCTCGAAGCTCCCTTCGTGGTCGGAAGTTCCTGGCATTCAGCTTCCTGATATCCTTCCCATCGAGCAATGCTCTTCTTCTCTCACGGCCGATTTCAAGGCCAATCTCCTCGCTCGCGCTCTGCCTTCGACGCTCTCGGTAGCGGATCTTACCGGCGGATTCGGCGCAGATTCGTGGAGCTTGGCGAAGCAGTTTTCCTCCCTTTATTATTTCGAACAAAACGGAGCCCTTTTCGAGACGACGCGCCATAACCTGATGCTTCTAAAAGAAAAGTTCGGACTCGCTTGCGAGATGCATTTTTCTAACGAGAGAGTCACTGGCGAAAGCATAAAGGCTTTAGGGAAAGTGGATTGCATATATATAGACCCAGCCAGGCGCTCCCTTTCCGGAAGTAAGGTTTTCCTTCTGGAAGACTGCACGCCTAACGTCCTCGAGCTCCTTCCCACCATCAGCGAAGTAAGCCCGTTCCTGCTCATAAAATGCTCCCCGATGGCGGACATCACTATGCTTCGCGAGCGTCTGAGCAGTGCGATGCCGGATTACCCCGTGCGAGGAATAGGAGTCATCGGCATAAAGGACGAAGTGAAGGAGGTGCTGGTGCTTTGTGGACGAGGGTCGCTCGACATTCCGGAGCTTTTCGTAGCCGACGCAGCGCTGCCCGAAATCACGGCCCTACCGCCTTCCAAGCCCGTTTCCAAGGTCGCAGACAGCATTTCCGGCCAATACCTTCTCGAGCCTAATGCCCTGATTCTCAAGTCGGGCTGCCAAGACGTCTGCTGCGATCTGTGGGCTGCGCGAAAATGCGCTCCTTCCTGCCACGTTTACCTCTGTGACGAAAAGCCCGAAGGTGAGATGGCACGCTACTATAAGACATTCGAAGTGATTGAAATTAAGGACTATTCCAAGTCTTCCCTAAAGGAGGTCGCCGCCGCCTATCCGGTGTGCGAAGTCAGCGCGAAGGCACTGCCCGTGAGGAGCGAGGAATTGGCCCGAAGCCTGAAGGTCAAAAGCGGGATAGCCGAAGACGGCTCGCACTATCACATATTCGCGCTGGGAGCGGTTAAGGGTAAAAAGCTTATAGTGGGTCGACATCTATAATATAAAGCGCCCCGTACTGCATTTGTAGCCGCGATTTCTGCTCCGAAAGGGAGACGTCGCGCTTGAGAATCTTTCTGTCGACGAGCATTCCGGTCTTACGGTCCTTTATGTCTACGATTCGCGTAAATGGAGGCATCCTAAACTGCTTTCGCTCAGTTAAAAGCTTATCTTCGAAGGAGATATCCGAAATCGCCGAATACACCGGATGCGCCGGAAGGGTACACTGCACCACCAGCACGTCGGAATGGAGCGAAAGGCTTCGCACGAGCTGCAGCGCCTTCTCGTCCGAGCGGAAGTCTTGCGAGTCGAAAAGCGAGTCGGCATTCAACACCGCCATAAGCGCGCTCCTTCCCGCCATCTTCTTAGCCGCCTGTGCAGTAAGGATTTGAGGGTCCTTTTCCGGAAATTCCTTCTCGAGGAACTCGCACACGCTCTGCTCCGTCGAGTAGGAACGAATTATGCTCACTTGGCCGTCGGTTTTCCTTATGCGCGACAGGAGTTTTCGAGAAAAGTCCCCAACCATACCGCGCTTGCGCCTTTCCGCATTTATATCCACCACTTCCACGGTGCAATCCGTCTCGCTTCCTCCGTCCACGAGGCTATATTTTCCTATCTTACAGTTATATAAGCTTTCGAGCGAAGGTGTAAAAGTTCCTAACACCAGCTGTGCGCCGTGAATGGACGCCAATACGCAAGCCACATCCCTTCCGTTATAGCGCGGCGCGGGTTCCGGCTGCTTGTACGAACTTTCCTGCTCCTCGTCGACTATCACCAGCCCCAGCCTTCCGAATGGCAGAAAAAGTGCGCTTCGAGCCCCTATCACCACCATCGGCTTCTCGCCCGTCCTCAGTTTCTCGGCCAATTTCCTCTTCTTCGCCGCCGTCAGCGCATTGTCATAGACGACCGCTTCGAACTCTTCGCCCAGTTCCTGCTTCAAATTCAGGGCAAACTCCACCTCCGGCACCAGCACGAGTGCGCTGTAACCGTCTGCCAGACACCTACTTATATTCTCCCTATAGTAATCCGTCCTGGACGCCGCACGATAGAGCACGGGTTTACCGCACGAACGGGCCGGCGTCTTCGGGGACACGGCGTCCGATTTCGAGTTCCTGCTCTTTTCGCTTTTTACCTTATATTTAGGGTATGCCGCCATATAAACCTCGCCCAGAGTGCACAGATAGTACTCCGAAATAAACTTCCAGAGCTTCAGTTCCCTCTCGCTTATATCGGCCAATCCGGTCTCGACCGTCCTCACTTCGAGCACCCTGTACCCTCTATCGGGAGTCTCTTCGCTTTTCCGGATTACTACCGCCGTATAGTCTCTTCCGCTGAAATTCACTTCCACTCGCTGGCCAATTCTCAATTCAGAATCGCAGCTATAAACCGGCAACCAGTCCAGTTTCAAAGGCAAAAGCAAATTATATAAACCCATAAGCGCAAAGATACGAACAAAAAACCTTATCTTTACCATATGAATTATCTTACTTTAACACTCACCATAGTACTGGGCGTGATTTCCACTCGTGCGCCCAGAAATCCGGAAGGAAAGCTTCTCAATATGAAGGAAGCCACGATTACCCGCAGCGTTTATCCCCAAAAGGCCAGGCTACCGATGCCTTCCGCTCCGGAGTCTCCTTATTTTGAAAAAGACGGAAGCGTCTATTATATAGAAGGTAGGGACACCATCAGCGTGGCGATAGCCCACGATGCTACGCTCTACGGCACCAGCGTAAGCCGTAACGAGTTCGGCATCAGCGGTGGACTGTTCCCGTCGCCGGACGGGAAGAAATTGGCCTATTATGAAAAGGACGAGAGCGCGGTGGGCGTGTTCCCGATTCTGGACATCGGCACTGCGTCTCTGAAGGAGCTGCGATATCCGTTTGCGGGCACTGCGTCCGAGAGGGTCGCACTGTGGGTGTACGATAGCCGAACCGGGAGTCATGTGAAAGTCAATTGCACTGATTTCGAAGAGGATAGGTATCTGACTTGTGTGAGTTGGCACGGAAACGGCGAATTGCTCGTGCAGGTTCTGGACCGCGCACAGCACCGGATGCATCTTAATCTGTATGATGCCGCTGACGGGGCGTTCAAAAAGACGCTTCTTAGCGAGGCCAATGACCGATGGGTGGAGCCTTATGAGCCGGTGCATTTCATTAGTGAGCAGCTATTTGTCTATTCGACCGATAACCGCGACGGTTTCAAGAATCTCTACTTGGCCGACCTCGAGGGCTCTGTAAAAAGGCTCGTGAGCACTTCGGCGGACATAGAGTGGGCAGGTGCCGACAAGAATTACGTCTATTACACTTCTGCGGAGCTCTCCCCTGCTGAGAATCACTTGTTTAGAGTTAAAGTCAGGAAAAGGAACTCTATCGATGGCGTGAGCATTGGCCAGCCTGAGAGACTTACTAAGGAGAGGGGCTGGCACGACATCATTATGGGAGATGGCGAATATACCGACATCTTCAGCAGTTTCGACAATCCGGGCTGGAGTAAGGTATTCTCTACAAATGGACGACTTAAGGAGACGCTCGTGGTAGCGGACGACCCGCTTAAGGACTACGCTACGCCGGAAGTGGAATTCGGAACTGTGCCTTCTGCGGACGGACTTTACGAGAATCACTATCGCCTCTTGAAGCCTCTGGGGTTCGACCCGTCGAAGAAGTATCCTCTCATAGTCTATGTCTACGGAGGGCCTCACTCTCAGATGGTCAACGACTCTTGGCTGGGAAACGTCCGTATGTGGGAAATGCTTATGGCTCAGCGTGGTTACATAGTTTACGTACAGGATAACCGCGGCACCCAAAGACACGGCGCCGAGTACGAGAAGGCCATCAACAGGCACTGCGGAAAGGCGGAGATGGATGACCAGATGGTGGGCATAAGGCAGCTCCTGTCGCAGCCGTGGGTAGACTCGTCGAGGGTCGGAGTGCACGGATGGAGCTATGGCGGTTTTATGACTATCTCGCTGAAACTCAACTATCCTGACGTCTTCAAGGTGGCCGTGGCGGGAGGCCCTGTCATAGACTGGAAGTGGTATGAGATTATGTACGGCGAGCGTTATATGGACACTCCGCAGACTAATCCTGAGGGGTACCTGGGAAGCAGCCTTTTGGAGAAGGCCTCGCAGCTGGAGGGAAAGCTTCTTATCTGCCAGGGCGCTATAGATAATGTCGTGCTGTGGCAGCACTCCCTCTCATTCGTGCAGAAATGCATAGATGCCGGAAAGCAAGTCGACTATTTCCCGTTCCCGAAGGCCTATCATAATATGACCGGAATGGAGAGAGTCTATCTCTACGATAAGATAAGCGATTACTTTGACACTAATTTATAACATTTTATGGAACAATACATCGAACAGAACAAAGACAGATTCTTCGAGGAGCTCTTTTCGCTTCTCCGAATTCCTTCTATAAGTGCCAAGCCTGAGCACAAAGGCGATATGCAGCGGTGTGCCGAGAGACTTCGTGAACTTCTTCTGGAGGCTGGAGCCGACGAGGCAGGTGTTTATCCGAGCGACGGAAATCCTGTGGTTTTCGCACGCAAGATAGTGGACCCGAGCGCGAAGACCATTCTCATCTACGGACACTACGACGTGCAGCCTGCCGAGCCTCTCGAGAAGTGGAATTCCGACCCGTTCGAGCCCGTAATTCACGACGGAGCCATCTGGGGTCGCGGGGCTAACGACGATAAGGGCCAGCTCTTCATGCACCTTAAAGCCTTTGAATATCAGGTTCGTATGGGCTTGTTAAAGCATAACGTCAAATTCATCTTCGAGGGTGAGGAGGAGATAGGAAGCCCGAGTCTGGGCAAATGGATTACGGAGCACAAGGAGATGCTTAAGGCGGACATCTGTCTGGTTTCGGACACCACGATGATAAGCGAAAAGGTGCCGAGCATCAACTGCGGAATGCGTGGTCTGAGCTACTTGGAGGTGAAGGTCACCGGTCCTAACAAGGACCTTCACAGCGGGCACTATGGCGGTGCCGTGGCTAACCCCATCACGGTTCTCTGCGAGATGATAGCTTCGCTTCACGATGCGGACCAGAAGGTCGCCATCCCTGGATTCTACGACGACGTGGTGGAGTTAAGCGCCGAGGATAGGGCCATGCTTGCCAGGGCGCCTTTCGACATCGACGAATATAAGGAGTTCCTGGACATAGACGAAGTTCGTGGCGAAAAGGGTTACACCACGCTCGAGCGCACCGGAATACGTCCGTGTCTGGACGTGTGTGGCATTTGGGGTGGATACACCGGTGTCGGCGCCAAGACTGTCTTGCCAAGCGAGGCTCACGCCAAGATCTCCATGAGGCTCGTGCCTAACCAGCGAAGCGAACAGATTACTCGTCTTTTCAAGGAGCATTTCGAGAAGATAGCTCCTCGTGACGTAAAGGTGGAAGTGACTCCGTGTGAAGGTGGTGACGGATTCCTGATTCCTATCAGCTCGCACGCCTATCAGGCCGGCTCTAGAGCTATGGCCGAGGTGTATGGCATAGAGCCTGTTCCTAGCCGTGGTGGCGGAAGCATAGCCATTCTCGCTGAGATGCAGAAGATTCTGGGTATAGATCCGCTCCTGATGGGATTCGGTCTCGAAAGGGACACCATCCACTCCCCTAACGAAAGTTACCTCCTCAAGCAACTCTTCTACGGAATGCGCTCCATCGCCTTGTTCTACAAGTACTTCTAGGGGACGCGCTCCATCGCCCTGTTGCTTTGGTTGTACTTGCAGACTTACCGGAGCTCCGCTAAATGCTGTAAGGGGCTTCCGCCAATTCACTTTGGCAAGGAGGATGGCGTAGAACGCACTCTGTTAAGGGTGGCTTGCCAAAGTGATTTT
>URCV01000029.1 GCA_900546445.1 uncultured Bacteroidales bacterium
TCGCGCATCAGCCATGGCGCGGTGAATACGTTCCCGGGCCTTGTACACACCGCCCGTCAAGCCATGAAAGCCGGGGGTGCTTGAAGTCCGCGACCGAAAGGAGCGGCCTAGGGCAAAACTGGTAATTGGGGCTAAGTCGTAACAAGGTAGCCGTACCGGAAGGTGTGGCTGGAACACCTCCTTTTTGGAGCTTAACTTTTGACGCTGTAAGCTCGCGGTTAAATGTGAACAAGGCACTATCAAGCCTTGTGCTTATCTTCCCTTTATATATAGGCTCGTAGCTCAGTTGGTTAGAGCGCCACACTGATAATGTGGAGGTCCGCGGTTCAACTCCGCGCGGGCCTACGTTATGGGGGTATAGCTCAGTTGGTAGAGCATCTGCTTTGCAAGCAGAGGGTCAAGAGTTCGAATCTCTTTATCTCCACCAAAAAGAAGCACTTACAGAAATGTAGGTGCTTTTTTTGTTTTTATACCCTCCCGTACATGTGACAAAAAAATACCGACTAAATCGCTTTAGCCGGTATTTTATGATGTAATCTCTATCGATTAGAGATTAGGATTCTCTTCTTTCCATTTTTCTACAGGTGGAACGATTCCCAAGCTGACGATCTCGTCACGCATCTTGCAGAGGTGCTCGTAAGATGAGTGGAGAGCAGCAAGCTCCTCAGGAGTTCCTATAGGCTCTGTGAAGTGAACGCCTGTAGCGTCGATAGTGGTAGGCATAGCCATCATAACGTTCTTGAAGCCCAATTTCTCGCAGTTTACGTAGCATCCTGCAGGAAGTGTGAACTTCTCACCGCCCATAGCAGCCTCTATCATCTTCACTGCGCAGTATGCAGGGCTCTGGAATGAAGAACGGCCACGGAGCTTGATGATAGCGGAACCACCCTGGATGGTTTCCTGTTTGATTTCAGCCATTCTTTCAGCTGAGAGACCCATCTCTGAAAGAGGTTTTCCGTCTACCTTAACCTGTGAAGCGAATACGGCCATCTGCTCGCCGTGTCCACCATATGTGTGAGCGCCGGTTACGCTGCTCTGAGGAACACCGAACTCCTTGGCAAGATTACTCTGAAGACGTGTAGAGTCAAGCGCAGCGAGGGATGTAAGCTGGTTTGGCTTCAATCCTGAGTGGATGAGTGCTGTGAGTGCAGTTACGTCAGCAGGGTTGAAGATAACTACGACGTGCTTAACGTCAGGGCAGAACTGCTTGATGTAGTCACCGAACTGAGCCGCGATCTGGCAGTTGCCTTTGAGAAGGTCTTCGCGGGTCATACCCTCCTTACGGGGAGCGCCACCTGAAGAGATAATGTATTTCGCATCTGTGAAAGCCTCTTTTGGATCTACTGTCCAAGTAATGTTGGCGCCTTCGAATCCGCAGTGCTTCATTTCTTCTGCAACACCATGAACGCCAGGCTCGAAGATGTCATAAAGACAGATGTTAGGTGTAAGACCCAGCATAAGAGCTGTTTGAGCCATATTTGAACCGATCATTCCGCCGGCTCCTACAATGGTCAATTTTTCGTTAGTAAGATACTTCATAATATAAATAATAATTGCGTTAATTTCATTAAACTGAAATTTCGTGGCAAATTTAGTAAAAATCAATTGAAAAACATTATATTTGCAAATGTCAAATAAAATGTATGGCACTATTTCTTACTAAAGATCTTGATGACTCCGCGCACTCGCGCGTAGGAGTCTGGAAAATCACCGAGAGCGAGGCGGAGCTTCGCACGATGACGTCCATTCCCTCAGACGAGCTTGAGGAGATTTCTTACATAAAAAATGAATCGCTTCGCAAGCAGAGACTTGCGGTGAGAGCGTTGCTGGATGCGATGTTCGAGGAGAAGGTGTACCTTTCTCACCACGATAACGGAAAACCGTACATCGAAAATAACGCGATTAATATCAGCATAACACATACCGACCAGTATGTGGCTGTCATCTTGAATGAAGAGGACGAGGTCGGAATAGATTGCGAATCCTTGAACAGGGATTTTTCTGCAGTTGAGAAGAAGGCCCTTTCCGATGAGGAGATAGGAGATCTCGAAGACGAGCAGAAAAACGAGCAGCTTGCGATCTATTGGTGCGCGAAGGAGGCTATCTTCAAACTCACTTCTCAGTACGATGTGGACTTCGCCGAGCAGATTCAGATAGACGGATTCAGATATCGCAACGAAGGAGAACTTTCCGCAACATTTACCGATAAGGACGGTTATGAGCAGGAATTGAACCTATACTATTTCACCTTCGACAGGCACGTATTGGTATGCGTATCGGCGTAGTAACAGAAATGTTATACTGAGCCGGCTTCTTTTGAATTATTCTAAATACATCTTCTTGTTAAACAGTAAATTAACAAGAAGATTATTTTTTGTGGATAACTTTAATCCGCGAATTACGCACAAGTTGTCTTGTAATCTTCTATATTTGCATAACCAATTCTCACCAAGTGGTGGGTTATTTTTTTCACCTCAAACAAAGCAGATATGATTAAATATGTAATTAAGAGAGATGGCCGCAGAGTCGAGTTCAACAATCAGAAGATTGTCGCTGCCGTACTTAAGGCTATGGATGTAACCGATGAAGGCGAAGACATAGTTCTCGCCGCTAAGATAGCCGAAACCATTTCACGTCGAAACGACGAAGAAATGAGCGTGGAAGAAATCCAGGACTGCGTGGAAATGGAACTTATGAAGAGTCCTCGTAAGGAAGTGGCCAAGCGTTACATAGCATATAGAAATCAGCGTAACTTGGCCCGTAAGGCGAAGACCACCGAGATTTTCCAGGAGATTATCGACGCGCAGGCTAATGACATCACCCGTGAGAACGCTAATATGAATGCCGACACTCCTGCCGGAATGATGATGAAGTTCGCTTCGGAAGCCACGAAGACCTATGTCGACGAGTGCTTGCTCGCCGAGGACGTAAGGGAAGCGGTCACCGGAGGCTATATTCACATTCACGATAAGGACTATTATCCTACTAAGAGCTTGACCTGTATCCAGCACCCTCTGGACATAGTGCTTGAGCACGGCCTTAAGGCGGGCCACGGCGAGAGCAGACCGGCCAAGCGCATCGAGACCGCCAGCGTGCTTGCCTGCATCTCTATGGAGACCGTTCAGAACGAAATGCACGGTGGCCAAGCCATCCCTGCATTCGACTTCTATCTGGCACCATTCGTTCGCAAGACATTCCAGGAAGAGCTTAGAAAGCTCGCCGAGTATGATAACACTGACTACAGTCACCTTTACGATACACCTATTAGCGATTATCTCAAGCGCGACCTTACAGGGCTCAGCGGAGACGAGAGAGTGATCCAGCAGTGTGTAAACCAGACCGTGTCACGCGTGCATCAGTCTATGGAGGCTTTCGTCCATAATATGAACACCATCCATTCACGTGGCGGTAACCAGGTGGTATTCAGCTCCATTAACTATGGTACCGATACTTCTGCCGAGGGACGCTGCGTCATCAGGGAGATTCTCAACACTACATACGAAGGTGTAGGTAATGGCTCTACGGCTATCTTCCCTATTCAGATATGGAAGAAGAAGCGTGGCGTAAGCTACCTTCCGGAAGACCCTAACTACGACCTGTACAAGTTCGCCTGCAAGGTGACTGCACGCAGGTTCTTCCCTAACTTCCTGAATCTGGACGCCACATTTAATCAGGACCCGGATTGGAAGGCAGACGACCCTAAGCGCTATATCCACGAAGTGGCTACGATGGGATGCCGTACAC
The DNA here is from genome assembly GCA_900546445.1 of uncultured Bacteroidales bacterium. Lineage (GTDB taxonomy): Bacteria > Bacteroidota > Bacteroidia > Bacteroidales > UBA932 > Cryptobacteroides. The sequence goes on from URCV01000029.1 coordinate 3,745, forward strand.
GAGTGTTCGACAACAAGTTCGGCCCACGCACGTCCATTGGCCGCGGTAACCTCAGCTTCACCACGATAAACATCGTGAGATTGGCCATAGAATGTATGGACATCGAGGACAAGGGAGAGCGTATAGCAGCATTTATGAGAAAGCTCGATTGGGCATTGGACATTTCTGCCAAGCAGCTTAATGACCGCTTCAACTTCCAGAAGACCGCGTTCAAGAAGCAGTTCCCGCTCCTAATGAACGGATTGTGGCTCGGCTCTGAAAAGCTTGGCCCGAACGATACCATCGAGAGCGTCATCAACCAGGGAACGCTCGCAATAGGATTCATAGGATTGGCAGAGACGCTGATCGCACTGATCGGCAAGCACCACGGCGAGAGCGAGGAGGCTCAGGAACTGGGTCTTAGGATAGTTAAGCATATGCGCGAGCGCATCAACGGCTATTCGGAAAGCTATCAGCATAATTACAGCTTGTTCGCTACCCCGGCCGAGGGACTTGCCGGTAAGTTCACCCGTATGGATAAGAAAAAGTTCGGTATCATAAAGGGCGTTACCGATAAGGATTACTACACTAATTCCAGCCATATTCCGGTATACTATCATTGCACGCCGGAGCACAAGGCTAAGATAGAGGGCCCTTACCACGAGTACGAGGGTGCCGGACATATCTTTTATGTGGAAATCGACGGAGACGCTACTCATAACCCTCAGGCCATTATGAACATCGTAGACCTAATCGACAAATATAATATCGGTTACGGCTCAGTGAACCATAATAGAAACAGATGTTTGGATTGCGGATACGAGGATGCGACGGAAGACTTGAAGGAATGTCCTCACTGTCATTCGACTAATATCGATACCCTTCAGCGTATCACCGGCTACCTCGTGGGTACTACTAACAGGTGGAACAGCGGAAAGCTCGCAGAGTTGAAGGACCGCGTCATTCACAAATAGATTGAAAACGAAAATCTCAGTTTTGGATATAGTGCAGCAGACTATGGCGGATGGCCCTGGTCTGCGCACTTCCATATATTGTGCAGGCTGCCAGCACCACTGTCCGGGATGTCATAATCCGCAGTCGTGGAACATAGATAACGGACGCTGGATGGACGTAGACGACCTTTTCGAACTGATAGTATCGGATGAAATCTCGAATGTCACATTTACCGGAGGCGATCCGTTCTATCAGGCCGAGGCCTTTACGGAATTGGCCAGACGCATTAAAGCTGAAACTAAGAAGAATATCTGGTGCTGGACCGGATTCACCATCGAGGAAATTCGAAAAGACCCCGTTATGGCGCGATTGTTGGACTATATCGACACTTTGGTCGACGGGCCTTTTCTTATCGAACAGAGGGATACTACGTTGCTTTTCAGAGGGTCTCCTAACCAGCGCATCATTCATCTCACCCCGGAAGAAGAGGATTTCTGCCCCGGCGCAGTGGAACTCATAAAGCCTCGTTAGAGAAGCCAAGGCTCAGGGTCTTGCGATGCGGTGCCTTTCCAGAGCTGGAAGTGAAGCCCCGTTTCGCCGCCTATCGAATCCACGATTCCCAATATATCCCCGCAAGACACTTTGTCGCCCGCCTTCACTTTCACTTGCTTCAGCTTGCAGTAGAAGGTGTAGTATTCACCGTGCTGCACCAGTACGCACTGGTTGTAGCCAGGCATCACCACCACCTGACACACCACGCCGTCGAACACCACGTGAACTTGCGCATCAGTCGCCGTCGAGATGTTTACGCCGTTATTGAAAGGTAAGTCCACATTTTTATAGACAGGATGCTTGTGCTTTCCGTATCTACCTACTATAGTGCCATTTACCGGCCACGGAAGTTTACCTTTATTCGCCGCGAACTCCTTCGAAAGCTTGATGTCCACCTGCTTTTGCGGACTACTCTTCCCCTTTTGCTTTTTATTCTGTTCGGCTATCATCTGCGCTATTTTCTTATTAAGCGCATTGATTTGTTCCTGCTTTTTCTTTTTGTCAGACAGATACTTGGACTTCTTGCTCTGCAAATCCTTCACTATCTGCTGCTCCTTTTTCTCGCTGCTGCGAAGCTTTGAAAGCTCGCGATTCCTCTCCGAAAGCAGCGACACGTTAATTTTCTTCAGTGAGTCGAGCTGCTCCTTCTCCGCAGACAGCTTTTCCTTCCTCTTCGCTATTACCACTGCCTCGTCTCGAAGGTTGTCCGAAGCCTCCCGTAGATAATTGAACCTCCTGACTACCTGCTGGATACTCTCGCCCGACAGCACATACATAAACCTCAATTTCGGATCCCTGCTTAGATAGGCGCTTCGAATCAGAGACTCGTAATATGCCAGATTCTCGTCCAGCTTCGCCTGCGTCAGCTCGATTTCCTTCGACTTCGCGCGAATCTTCCTGTTTATCTCGGCCAATTCCTTCTCCGACTCCGAAACCAGCTTTCTGCTAGCCGCGACCTTTTTTTTCGTCAGGGCCAATTGGGCCGTAGCATCGGCGCTCTTGCCCTCATTAGCCTTTATCTGCTTGTCCAATTCTGAGATTTCCTTACGAAGTCGCTCGATTTCCTGACGCTGCTTGCTCTGTGCAGATGCCACGCAGACGCACAGAAAACAGCAAAGTATGGTAAGTCCGAATTTTCTCATTTCTGGGATTTGTTCATATAGAAATCTGCCAACTCCTTCTCGCCGAGCGCTTCCAGAACCAGAGCATAGTGGTAGAGGACGTCTTTATTATTATTTCCGCCGTGGACTATGGCCTTCTTAAGGTAAACCTTCGCATTCTCGTAATCTTTCCTTAGGTACAGGATGTATCCGTAAGTGTCTAAGAACGAGGCGTTATCCGGCTCAGCTTCCAGCGATTTCCGGCTCATCTTCTCAGCCTTTTTAAGATTTTTCCTGTCCAGGCTCAGATTATAGGCGTAGTTGTTAAGCACTCCGGCGTCCGAAGGGTTCAGTCGCAGGGCCTTTTCAAAATATTTGTAACTCTTCGCCTTTTCGCCCGTTTTGTAGTAGACGCTGGCCAAGTCGTTATAAATCGAGATTTTATCTTCTTTCTTAGTCAAGTGAAGAAGGGCCTCCTCTCCTATGGCAATCCTCTCCTCGTCGCTTTCCGTGAGGTAGAATCGGTATATCCATCCTGCCGCATAGTCGGGATACTCCCGGCAAAGGGTGTTGAAGTGTTCGCTTGCAGCTTCGGGCCTTCCCGTGTAGATATCCCATTCTCCGGCCAATTTTATGCAGAGCGAGTCTTTCGGGTAGGTGACGAGCAGGGTGTCCACAAGCGCGTCGAGGCGGCGTCCGTAGATGCGCCACGATTGGCCGTCAGCCATACGAAGAACTTCCCAAAGGTACTTCGTCTTAGCCTCGGTAGGGTAGTAATTCGAAGTCAGATAGGTAGGTATCGTGATGAAGTAGGCCGACATGTTCCCCTGAGTACGATAGAGTTCCGCCAGCGCAAATGCCGCAGGAGCGTAGTCGGGGTCTATCGAGAGGGCTTGCTGAAGGTGTACTTGGGCCAGCGAGTCCTTCGAATTGTTCATCTCGCTTTCTCCTAGCAGGGCTAGGGTGTAGGGAGTATTGTATTTCGAAGGGAAGCGGTTTATCATCTCAAGTGCGAGCGAATCGGTCTGGTCCTCGAACCCTTTGAATGCGCTGAGCGCGTTATAGAGAATCAGGTAGTAGGCGTCGTTCTTCGGGTCCAGGTTAATGGCCTCCCGGAAACAGTTCATCGCCTTTTCGTAGTCGCCTTCGGCCCAGTGACATTGTCCCAGATAGTACCAGGCTGCATCGTTATCGGGCTGCTGCTTAACGAGTTTTTGAGCCAGAGGTTTCGCCTTGGTGTATTTGTTATCGTTTATCAGCATCACGATGTCGATGATGTTTACATCGTTAAGTGCTGACAGCGACACTGTGGAGAGCAGTATGAAAAAGGATAATATTAGACGTTTTACCTTCATATGAGACAAAAATAACCAAAATTCATTGGAATAAGTAAAGTAAAGCGTAAATTTGGGAACTTTTTAACAGGCTATGCAACTATTTGGCAAAAAAGAGCATCTTAAAGAATACATAGAGAGCGCGAAGAATGGTAATCCGCGTGCTCAAAAACTCATATACGAGATGCTCAGCGCTAAGATGTATGCTGTCTGTCTGCGGTATATGGGCGACAAGGAGGCTGCCCAGGATGTCCTGCAGGATGGTTTTGTTACTTTGTTTAATAAAATCGGGTCTTATTCCGGCACCGGGTCCTTCGAGGGATGGGCGAGGAGATTGTTTATAAATACGGCACTGATGACGCTTCGTCAGCACGACGTGATTCGTGATAGCGACGACATAGAGCAGGCTTACGATTTGTGCGATAACAGCGAGAATGTGTTGCAGCGCATCGGTTACGAAGAATTATTGAAGCAGGTAGCATCGCTGCCGCCTGGGTTCAGGGTGGTTTTCAATATGTATGTGATAGAAGGATACTCACATAAGGAAATCGCCGAACAATTGGGCATAGGGGAAGCTACGTCTCGTTCTCAGTTACAGCGAGCGCGACTTATGCTTCAGGAGAGATTAAGAAAAATTAGGTAATGGAGAATAACGATATATTCGACAGTTTAGTCAGAGAGCGTTTACAAGAGGCTGAAGTTAGGGCGCCGAGAGGTACTTGGGCTTCCATCTCGTCTCGTATTCGTCCTCGACACAATGCGCAGCAGGGGTTCTATTTATGGGGAAGCCTTGCGGGCGTGTGTGCTGCCGTAGCGCTTGTTCTGTTCGTACATAGACCTGTGGCGCAGATGCCTTCCGAAAGCACTTTCGACGTGCTGAGAAGCGAGAGCGGTGTGGTCGGATTGGCCTTCGAGGAAAAGGCAGTTTCCGGCGAGATAGCCGCACTGCGTTCCGATCTGGTTCCTCGTGAGGCCGTAAGCGTCTCCGAGCAGGTATTTGTCCCCGTAAGTGAGGAACCTGTCGAAGAGCAGGTAATAAAGGAAGAGTTCGAGACAAAGGTATATGCTCAGGAAGAGAAGCGCAGCTGGAACGACCCGTTCGCCGAGATGATGGAGCAGGATAGAATAACGGCGTCTATGAAGAAGGAGAGCATCTCGCTCAAGTTCGGTGGCTCCGTGGGCGCGAACGATTCGCATAGTAGCGGTAACTCCTTCCGTCCTAAGTGGACGAGCGGTTATGTCAGCAGCGACGTTAACGAAAATAGCATATCTTCTTATAGCATTCCGGTCTCACTTGGTGCGTCTGTCCGTTTCCCTATTTGCGGACGACTTTCTGTGGGCGTGGGTTTGAATTGGACCATGCTGAATCGCTATTTCGAGGGCTCATATAAAACGGCCGAAGGCGAGGTGTCTAACACGCTTCACTATGTCGGCATCCCTGTGTCCCTGTATTTTAACATCGTTCAGAAAAAGGGATTCCAGGTTTATGCCTATGGCGGAGGAAGCATAGAAAAATGTGTAAGCAACAAGTATTTCATACTTTCGGAAAGCGCCCTTCCGGTAGTCAGCCTGAAGGATGATTCTTGCCAATTCGGTCTGAAAGTGGGATTTGGAGGCACATTCGCCCTGTCCGATCTCGTATCGTTGTATTTTGACCCATATTTAGGATATTATTTTTCCGGCTCTCAGCCGAAGAGCCTCAGAACCGAGCATCCTTTGATGGTCAGTTTCGAGGCCGGCGTCCGGTTTAATTTATAGTTATTTTGTCTAAGAATCTATAGCCTGCAGCTTCCATAAGGTGCGGGCTTTTTATTTTTTCGCTCCCTTCTATGTCGGCGATGGTGCGCGCCACCTTTATGATTCTGTAATAGGCCCTCATAGAGAGGGACATACTGCTCATAAGGTCGTTCATCAACTCCTCACATTCACTATCCAGAGCGCAAAACCTTTCTATCTGCTTGTTGGTCATCTCTGAATTGCAGTGAATGCCGCTTCCCTGAAAGCGCTGCTCCTGGCGTTCCCGTGCCTTGAGAACTCGTTTGCGAATCTGCGCGGAGCTTTCTCCTTTCGTCTTCTTTCTAAGCACTTCCGGCGGCAGGGAATGAATCCAGACCTGAAGGTCCATTCGATCCATAATTGGCCCGCTCAATCGGCTGAAATAAAGCTGTCTCTGGCCCGGAGTGCAAATGCATCTCTCCCCTTCCCCGTAGTATCCGCAGGGACAAGGATTGGCCGCGGCCACCAGCGTAAAGGAAGAGGGGTATTCGACTTTGCTGCGAAGTCTCGAGATTATCACCTTGCGGTCCTCCAGAGGGGCTCTTAGCGATTCCAGCACCGATTTGGGCATCATATTGAACTCGTCCAGAAACAGCACTCCCTGGTGCGCGAGGGTCACCTCCCCGGGGATGATGTTGTCTGAGCCGCCTCCGCCTCCGATGATGGCCGCCATCGACGCGCTGTAATGCGGGCTGCGGTACGGCCTGTTTTTCATAAGACCCTTGCTCAAGTCGCCCAGACCTGCGATGGAATAAATTTTACTGCAGGTGAAGGACTCTTCCTTGCTCATCGGCGGCAGTATCCCTGCCAATGCCTTCGCCATAGAGCTTTTCCCGCTGCCCGGCGCCCCGATCATTATAATGTTGTGTCCTCCGCTCGCCGCGATTTCCATAGCCCTCTTCGCCCCTTCCTGGCCAATTATGTCGCTGAAGTCTACTTCATAGGAGATGGGCTGCACTTCTCGGGAGAAATCGAAGTCCGCCGTGTTCACTTTCAGCGAGTCGAACTCTTCCTTTCCTTCCAGAATGCCAAATGCATCTTCCAGAGAGCGGATACCGTATACGTCGATTCCGTCCATTTCGCTGGCCTCGAGCGCGGACGAATAGGGGAGGATGCACTTTTTGAAGCCGTTTTTCGCCGCGAAGTCCGCTATGGGCAATCCACCTTTTATCGGCCTTACGGAGCCATCGAGGCCCAACTCTCCCATTACCAGAGTCTCGCCGAGGAGGGGAAGAGTTCTCTGCTGGGAGGCAGCGATGATTCCTATGGCTATGGGCAGGTCGTACCCGCTTCCGCTTTTATGTAAGTCGGCCGGGGCCAAGTTTATCACGATTTTCTTTCCCGGGATGTGATAGTTTAGCGACTGGAGGGCCGTGATGGTCCTTAAGAGGCTTTCTTTTACGGCGATGTCGCCCAATCCGCACAAATGTATGCCGATGCCCATCGTGATGTCTACCTCGACGGTAACTTTTACGGCATCAATCCCTATACATTTGGCTCCAAAAATGTGAACAAGCATAAAATTTTATATAATTTTGTAGTTTATTAATCGAGTTCGTATATGACTAAGGAAATAACGATACATAATCTGTCCGAAATCCAAAGTGCGGCGCAGAGTTTTCTCGCCCAGACGGCGGGTCATTCCCTAATCGCTTTCTATGCTCCTATGGGAGCCGGGAAGACCACTTTCACCACGGCGATTTGCCATCAGCTGGGAGTGCGGGACGATGCGGTAAGTTCCCCTACATTTTCCATAGTGAATGAGTACAAGCGTGGCGATGGCCAGTCGATGTATCATTTCGACTTCTATCGTATCGAACATCTGGAAGAGGCATTGGACATAGGCTTGTTCGATTATCTCGACAGTGGATGTCTATGCATTATGGAGTGGCCGGAAAACATAGAGGCCCTTCTTCCGGACGATACTCTGAAAGTGTATATCAGGGTTAACGACGATCTGTCTCGAACCATCAGTTGGGAGCAGTAATACAGATTCCGGTCAACTCTCCTTGAAATTTATAAGGCATTTTCTTCCCCTCGCACCAAATGAAGGGGTGGCCCTTCTCGTCTTTCTGCGATAGACACAGGTATAGCTTTCCTTCTTCTTGGGCGCCGCATCTTCGATTAGGAAAGAACACGTTTTCTTCGAAGTATTCGTTCCCGTCGCTTCCCTTTATGTATAGTTTGTCCCTGTCTTTAGTGAGGGTTACCTTACGCGCGGGGGCTTGAAGGGTATAATAGTAAGAGGCCGTTCCGTTTCCGCTTAAGAAGGTGGTGTCCTTTATGCATATTTGGTCGATGGTCATAGGAGAATAGTTCGATTTTTGGTGAATGACAGCGGCGCAGTCTGAGTTTTCGAGAGGCAATATGTCTGTGTCGAGCAGTTTGAAGCCGTAGGTTTGCATAAATTGGCGATATACTCCATTAGTGCTTAAGATATAGAAAGGGTTATTGTATTCCAGATACCAGATCTTGCCTTCGTGTATTCTCGCATCTAACAATGTGGCCGAATGTGGAGGCGTGATAGGTGTTTCGATGGTGTTTTTCACTAGGTAGATTTTCCTTTTCATATTCCAGAGCGTGGAATACTCCAGACAGACATCGCCTCCGTCCAGATATAGGGATTTAGGAGAGCCGTCTTGCTTGGAGAAGACTACTTCGCCGTCTTTTCTAATCTTGAATCCGTTTTCGTTAAGAGGTATGGATAGGCTCCACAGAGTCTGATCCACCAGAAGCATATCCTTTAGGTATTCTTCGGCGTCGAATTCGTAGAGGGGTTCCCCGTTTTTCGATATGAAGGTCTTGCCCTTTGTGTTAAAGGACGTGAAGAGGATGCCATCTAGAAGGAAATGGCTGTCGGCATCCGGACTTATGTGGTTTTCGTCAGTACACTTAATACTGAATTGCCGGAGACCGTCCTTGAATAAAACCAAGTCGGAAGGGTGGCCATCTACATAGATAACGCCACAGGCGTAAAGGGTCTTATCTTTCGGAAGCTCCGGCGATTCGTTATCGTTTTTCGTCTCGTCCGTGTTCGGACGGGTAGTGTCACCTCTCGAAAAGGAGAGATCGTCGTGAATGGGAGAGTTGCAGGCGAATAGTCCTACAAGCATCAAAAATAACGGAAGCTGTTTCATACTTTACAGTTTTTTCGTGCAAAACTGCAAAGCTATTTTCAAAAAAGCAAGTTATTTCGCCCCCAATGACTGTTTCTTTATGAAAGAATTTTTCTTTTGTCTTATTTTCCGAGCGCTTTTTCCTTAGAGCGTGTCAGCTTTTCTTTCATGGCATCCACGCAAGCGGTTATGGCATTCTCGAAAGTGTCGGAAACGCACTCGATGACCAAGTCGTCTCCTGGGATGTGAACTTTAAGTTTAGCTTTTTTACCCTCCTTAGAATCTTCAAGTGAAACTTCTGCTACTTGTGTGGCACTATCGAAGAATTTCTCTATACGAGCGACTTTCTTCTCCACGAAAGCAAGCAATTTCTCGCTGGCCTCGAATTTTAGAGCTTTAATTCTAATCTCCATAGTTACGATGTTTTAAAAGTTAAACGTGGTGTAAATATAGTGATTATTTGTTTTAATTGACGGACGATTGTAGTATATTTACATAAAATTATAGTTAGTATGAGATTATTTGTTAAAAGGTCAGTCGTGCTGATGTCTTTAGTGTCAGTATGTCTATTCTCCTGTAAGAAGGAGCCGGCTACGCCGGAAGTGGATGATTCTTTACTTTTAGGTGGAGAGGGTGCATATGCGAATTGCTATATGATCCAGGACGCCGGAAAGTATAAGATTGAAGCAAAGAGAGTCGACGGGTCTCTGGTCGAAAACATCGAAAGTGCCGATTGGATTTGGTCCGAGTGTGACCAAAATCCGCAGGGATTGCTTTCCGAAGTCAGCTATTCCGAAGGTGTCATTCGTTTTACCGCTGCTGCTCAGAGAGGTAATGCAGTGATAGGCGCGTTCGATGCAGACGGGAAGGTGCTGTGGAGCTGGCACATCTGGAATTCAGATGCGGTGTCACTCGATCAGGTGGATAATGGAACCAGATTTATGGATAGGAATCTGGGCGCGAGAAGCAATAATCCTGCAGATGTCGCCCTTACCTATGGATTAAAATACCAGTGGGGACGTAAGGACCCATTCTATGGTGGTGCTAAAAATGAAACCGTGGCATTTTCTCAGGCCGAAGGAAACGTCATCTTTAACGATGCTTGCGACATGAAGTGGGGAGTCGTATTGAGTTCCGCCGAGACAGGAACCGTAGATTTTGCTACTGCAAATCCTACTACGTTCATTTATAGTGAAGTTAACGATGTAAAAGACTGGATGTGGGTGAAGAATAGTTATCTCTGGGAGACTAAGAATACCGAGGCTAAAACCATTTACGACCCGTGTCCTGCCGGATATCAGGTGCCTGCGGATAATGCTTGGAAGGGTGTACGTTACGATAATACCCACGAAAAAGACGGAGGAAAAGAACACACTACCGAAGCCGGGAATAAGATTTGGTGGCCTCTTTGCGGAACTCGCTGGGGAGATCGCGATGCCGGAATCTTAGACTATGTCTATGAGAAATCAGACGAGATAGAAGGCGGCCAAGGCATTTATTGGAAACGCTCTACGAATATGACCGGAACTAATGCCGGCTGTTTGTATCTCCTTAACGGATCTTACACAGACGCAGGTCACGGAATGTATCGTGCCCACGGCTGTGCTGTCCGTTGTGAATATATAGGCGAGTAATCGCCTATATATTTTTAAAGGATTTCGATTCCGTCGATCGGCCCGTTGAATACGCCGTGGAAGAAAGTACCGTCACTGAATGCGAATCTAATCTCGATTGAGTAGGTCTTGTCATCGTTTGTGGCGAATGTTACGGTTCCCGATGTAGGATACTTCTGATCGTTACCTATCTGTACGTATGTTCCGCTGTATGCGGTGCTCACTACATTTCCCTCATATTCAGAAGACACTGTATATGTGCCAGCCGTTACGTAACCTGCAGAAAAGTCTCCGTAGACATCCAAGTCGGCTTCGTAGTCTACGCCATCAACTTCAGTCCTAAGCGTAATTCCGAAGTTAGTGCTGCCATACTTCTTTCCTGTAGCGCGGTTCTTGTCGAACTCTATGGCAGGAACGTCTTCGGTCTTGCCGGCTACCGTTACGGAAGCGGTTTTTTTGCTTGCATTCTCCACTGCTACGACTATCTTGTAGCCGGTGTTAGGAGCGAGGTCTTCCATAACTACTACGGAAGGTTCGTTAGCGTGAGCTGGAACGCCTTCTGCGAGTACAGTCTCGGCAGATGGAACGTCTCCATTCGATTCGAGAATTACCCAAGCGCATTTTACTGCGTTAACAGGCTCTAATTTGTAAGACAGGGATGTAGTGGTGGCATTGTAGAGAACTGCCGTTACTGAAGGTTCACCCACTTTTTCAGTTTCTGTTTTGTTTCAGCTCGCGAAAACTGTAGCCGCTGCCAGAACAGACAAGGCAAGGTAGATTGTTTTTTTCATAATTGTTACTACTAACTTTTCCGAAAGTTATTAAAAAAATTATGAAAATCCTATATTATTTATCTAAATAATAATCTCACCAGAGACGGCACATCTGCCGTTCTGACGACCTCTATGCCTGTTTTCGGAGTGTTATCTAAAGACGCATAGGAACTTACGTAGATTTTTTTGAAGCCAAGCCGTGCGGCCTCCATAATCAGGCGGTCGGTCTGTGCCACGGGCCTGATCTCTCCGCTCAAGCCCACCTCGGCTGCGAAACACACGTCGCTCCTCAGAGCGAAGTCGAAATTCGATGACAGTACCGCGCAGATAATGGCCAAATCGCACGCGGGGTCCGCTACTTTCAAGCCGCCGGCCATATTCAGGAAGACATCCTTCGCCCCGAGCTTGAATCCGGCGCGTTTCTCCAGCACTGCAAGCAGCATATTCAGCCTTCTGACGTCGAACCCTGTGGCAGAGCGCTGCGCCGTGCCGTAGGCTGCGCTGGAAACGAGTGCCTGCACTTCGAAAAGAAGTGGTCTGTTGCCCTCGAGCATAGCACAGATGGCGGTTCCGCTGAGCCCTTGCTCGTGCATCGGGATGAGCATTTCGGAAGGATTGGCCACCTCTCTAAGCCCGCTGCCGGTCATTTCGAATACGGCTATTTCGGAGGTAGAGCCGAATCGGTTCTTAATCGAGCGCATAATTCGGTAAGCGCCCTTGTTGTCGCCCTCGAATTGAAGCACCACGTCGACTATGTGTTCGAGAATTTTAGGACCTGCGATAAATCCGTCCTTCGTTATGTGCCCTATTAGTATAACGGGGATTCCGTTCTCTTTACTAAAGCGTAACAGTCTGGAAGCCACTTCCTTAATCTGCGACACGGAGCCTGCGCTCGATTCTACGTTATCGCAATACATAGTCTGTACGGAGTCGACGATCATAAGGTCGGGAGCGAATTCCACGGCCTTTTCGAGTATGTCGTCCATACGAGTCTCGGCATAGATGGAGCATAGCGAATCGTCCCCGCCTATTCTTTCGGCACGCATCTTCACCTGTTTTTCGCTCTCTTCACCCGTAACGTAAAGCGTCTTCAATCCCTTACTGTAAAGCGGGATTTGGAGCGAAAGGGTGGACTTTCCTATACCTGGCTCTCCACCGATGAGAACCAGCGAGCCCGGAACTATGCCACCTCCCAAGAGCCTGTCCAATTCGCTGTTTCCAAGACTCTTTCGCGGTTCTTGGTCGCTCTTTATATCTTTAAGCAATACGGGGTTATGTGCGGTCGTGGTGCTTCTAAGCGAGGTCTTCGCCGACTGACTTTTCACAGGAGCCTCCACCATAGTGTTCCATTCCTTGCAGGCAGGACATTGTCCCATCCACTTGGAACTTTCATTTCCGCAAGAAGTGCAGTACCACAGAGTTCTTTGTTTAGCCATAATTACCCCCTATTTAATTCGAATACCTCCATATCGGAGATTTTCCCTTTTTCTATCTTGAATCGAAGTGCCGTCCTAACCACCTGCCATCCCTGAAGTCCGCAGGCTCCGGGATTGATGGTGAGCATATTGTAGTGATTGTCAAACTGTACTTTCAGTATATGCGAATGCCCGCACACGAAGAGTTGAGGGTGGAATCGCTCTATAAGGGCTTGAGCCCGAAGGTCGTACCTTCCGGGATATCCTCCTATGTGCGTCATAAGCACGCTCATCCCCTCGCAGTCGAAGAACTGGTAGGCAGGATACTCGAACCGCAAGTCACTTCCGTCGCAGTTCCCGTAGACTCCCACGACCTTTTTCCACGACGATATCTTTTTCGCGAACTCCAAGTCTGCGCCCCAGTCGCCTGCGTGCCAGACCATATCCACGTCTTTAAGGAATTCCTGAAATTCCTCGCTCCATACGCCATGCGTGTCACTGATAACCCCGATATACATAGCGCTTACATATATTTATAGTACACGCTCATCGCAGCGCAAATCGCCGCAGTCTCCGTCCTGAGTCGAGAATTGCCCAAATGCACTGGCTTGAACCCCGCCTTTATGGCCTCCGATACCTCTTTAGGAGAAAAATCGCCTTCCGGGCCTATCAGTATCACTATATGGTCGTTACCCGAAGCTTCCAATACCTCTCTTATCGAGTGCTTCTCCCCTTCGAAACAATAAGCGATGAGCCTCAGCGCGTCTTTCGGGGCGTTTTGGATGAAGTCCAACACGCTCACGGGTTCGTTTACCTGCGCCAGTTTAGTCTTGAGGGACTGCTTGGCCGCACTCAGCACTATTCGACGCATCCTCTCGGTCTTGTAGACTTTTCTTTCTGAACGCTCGCCGATTACCGGAGAAAGCACATCCACGCCGGCCTCGGTGACCTTTTCGGCCATCCATTCGGTGCGCTCGTTGTTTTTTGTCGGGCATACGGCCAATTCCAGCGTGTACGGATGTCCTCCCCACCCGGGAAGTCTCTCGATTATTCGGGCACTGCACTCTTTAGGATTGGCATTTATCAATGTGCCCTTGAAGAGGGTGCCGCTGCCGTCCATCGCACAGATCGAGTCCCCTGGCTTATGTCGCATCACCTTGACGATGTGCGCGCTCTGCTCGGGGTCGAAGCAGATAAGGTCCTCGCTTGCCAATTGGCCATAAAACAGTTCCATATCGATTATCGTCTCATATAATCATCGAACAGGGTCTTTCTCTTACGCCAATACAGAATCAGCAGCCAGCCGAACAGCATACCGCCCAAGTGTGCGAAGTGTGCTACGCCGTCGTCGAGGCCGTGGATGCCGGTAAAGAGCTCGATCAACGCGAAGATAATGACCCAAGTCTTGGCACTCAAGGTGATAGGCGGGAATATGAGGGTAAGCCTGCTCTGCGGATAGAGAAGCGCGTATGAAATCAAAAGTCCGTATATCGCACCGGATGCTCCTACGGTAGGAATGCTCTTGAGGGTCGCGTAGGTCTGGAGCGCGGCGCTCGAACCTTCGGCCATCTTCGCCTCGAGGGTGGCCAATTGCAGGTTCATCACCCCGAAGTGCATCGCTGCGGCACCGAACCCGGCTACGAAGTACAGAATCAGGAACTTCTTCGTGCCAATCGTCCTTTCTACCGGCGAACCGAATGTGTACAGTGCGAACATATTGAAGAAAAGGTGCCAGATGCCGCCGTGCATAAACATATGGGTGAAAATCTGCCACCAGTGGAAATAGTGCGAACTTGGATAGTAAAGCGCGAAGGCGCTATACATAAAATTCTTGTTGATAAGAGTCGCTAAGAAGACTAAAGTATTTATTATAATCAAGTTCTTCGTAGCCGGAGGGACATTGCCGAAAAACCCTCCGCGGGAATTGTAGTAATTGAATTGCATTAAAACAGTTTTTCTAAATCTTCTACAGTAATAATTCTTGTTATGTACTTGCCCGATGGCGTCAGCTCGGAATTCGAACACCTCGAAAGCTTCCTAAGCACTTCGGTGGCGAGAGCCGGCGTTATATATGAATTCCTGATGCTCACTCTTTGGGACAATTGCTTGGCTATGGAAGCCTGCATTATGTCCGGAAGAGACTGATGCTGCTCCTCCAGATTCTGCAATAAATCTGCCACCGTATTCTTTACGGACATTTCGTCAAAATCGAAGCCCTGGGGGAGTCCTTCGACCGCTATGGTGTCGGGGCCCAAGGTGGTGATGTCGAATCCTAGTTTGGAAATCATCTCGCGATGCTCTTCCAAAAGTGGAATATATGCCGGTGCCACCTGGACCTGAACGGGGAAGAGGGCTGTCTGGCATAGGCTTTTCTCGCCTTTTACGGAAGCGAGCATCTCTTCGTACAGGATACGCACCTGTGCTCTGTAAATGTCAGTTACCATTATCCCCTTTTCGCTCTGGGAGCAGATGTATTTCTGTTTGATGACAAGTGGTGGCGTGTCGCTTTCGGCCAATTGCTCCTCTCGGTTAAAGAGTGCGCTGTAGTCCTGCTTGGGCTCTATGCGCGGAGTGTAGAATGAACCAGGAGCGGGTTCGTGCAGCTTATTAGGAGTGTCGAACGGGTTATAGTCGCTTTCGAAATCTATGGCTGCGGCTATCTCAGAGTTCTTGAAACCCTGTTCTGCAGAGTAGTTTCCGCTCGGCATGTTCGTAACTGCGGCGGAGGCATCGAAATCTATCATCCCTCCGAATCCGTTACGTCCCAATGTCTCTCTTACACAGGCATATAGCGTCTGGAAAACGAGCGAGTCGTTCTCGAATTTGATTTCGGTTTTCGTAGGACTTATGTTTACGTCTATCGTCTGCGGCTCCACATTCATAAAAATGAAATAGGATGGGGTGAGACCCTCCGGGGTCATCTCCGAATAGGCGTTCATTATGGCCTTATGCAGATAGGCGCTCTTGAAAAAGCGTCCGTTCACGAAAAGGTACTGGTTGCCAAGCGATTTTTTCGCGCTTTCGGGCCTTCCTATGTATCCGTTTATGGAAATGAGCGAAGTGCTGAAGTTCAAATCCACTACGTCGCCCACTACTCCGCTTCCCAAAAGGTCGAGGATTCTGAATTTCAATCCCTGTACCTTTTTAAGTACCAGAACGTCCTTTCCGTTATGAGAAATGGAAAAGCTAAGATCCGGGCGGGTGATGGCCACTCGCGTAAATTCCTCGATGATATGCTTGAATTCGACGTTATCCGATTTCAGGAACTTACGCCTCGCGGGAGTGTTGTAAAAGAGGTTACGAACTTCTATGGAAGTGCCTTTCGGCTGACTTACGGAGTGTTGCTCCTTTACTTCGCCGGCTTCTATGATGACTTCGCTGCCCACCTCGTCTTCTTCTCTTCTGGTCTTGAGCGTGATTTGGGCTACGGATGCGATGGAGGCGAGTGCTTCGCCCCTGAATCCGAACGTGAGTATCTTTTCGAGGTCTTCCTGAGACTTGATTTTAGACGTGGCGTGTCTTTGGAAACAGGTCAAGGCATCGTCGGCGGACATTCCGCAACCATCGTCGATTACTTGAATGAGAGTACGCCCGGCGTCCTTTATTATAAGGCCAATTTGTTTCGCTCCTGCGTCTACCGCATTTTCCAGCAATTCCTTAACCACCGAGGAAGGTCTCTGTACGACCTCTCCGGCAGCTATCATATTCGATAATCGTGCAGGAAGAACTTGAACTATTCCCATTTACTATGCCCTGATTATTTTTATCTCCGAGTCCAAACCCACTTTTATAATCTGACTTGCCTTTCCGCTCGACTCCAGGGCCAATTCCGGGTTCACTATATAGTCCACACCATCCTTAATGCACTGTGGAATCTCGTCGAAATTCTTAGGAGACGGTTCGCCTGAGATGTTCGCCGAAGTGGAAACCAAGAGCCTGCCGAATCGCTTCACCAGGTCGATGCAGCTGCCTTCGAGTGGGATTCTGATGCCCACGCTGCCATCTTCTGCGATGGCGTTCGGGGCCAATCCTGTCGCTCCCGGGTAGATGATGGTCATAGGAGCGTCGTTCACCTCGACCAATTGTATCGCCATCTGCGGAATCTCCTGAACGTATCTGGCTACCATATCCAAATCTGCGGCCAGCATAACGAGAGCCTTCGAGTCTTCCCTCTGTTTCAGAGCATAAACCTTAGCTACGGCCTTTTCGTTAGTCGCGTCGCACCCGATTCCCCAAATGGTGTCTGTGGGGTATAAGATAAGTCCTCCTTCCTTAAGGACTTTCACTGCTTCTAAAATACTGTTATCCATATCACTATAGTAATGAATAGAATTTAGCTATGTACACCAGGACTACTGCGACCAGAATCAGTCCTATGATTCCTATGATATTCTGGGCCTTGTTCGAGTGTCCGCGCTCCTTACTGTAATTCCCGTTACGAAAAGAGCCTCTGACATAAGAACCCGGCGTATAAGGCTCTTTTTCCTTAGAACCATCCACATCTCCGAACTTCTTCTTAAGAGCTTCTTTCTCCGGGTCGTAGTAACGTGGCTTGTAATTGAACACTCTGTGCTCAGACTCTCCGAACCAATTAAAAATAGCCATATCAATTCCTTTTTATGTATCTCACAAATTTAGTAAAATATTGTGTAATTTTGTAAAAAAGAAAGGATATGACAGAATTTCGAATTGGCCAGGGATATGATGTTCACAGGATAGCCGATGGGCTTCCGATGTATTTGTGTGGGGTGCAGATTCCTTCTGAAAGGGGATTTGTGGCGCACTCCGATGGCGATGTGGCGATTCATGCACTGTGCGATGCCCTGCTCGGTGCGCTGGCACTGGGCGACATCGGGCATCTCTTCCCGGACAGCGACCCTGCCTATAAGGGGATTTCCAGCATACTGCTGCTTAAGGAAGTGTATCGCAGGGTGCGCGAGAAGGGTTGGTCGATTGCCAATTGCGACGTGACCATCGCCCTTCAGGCCCCGAAATTGGCCCCGCATATCCTGAAGATGCGCACGACACTGGCGGACGCACTGGGTGTGGAGGTAGGATCCGTGAGCGTGAAAGCTACCACCACCGAGCGTCTCGGTTTCGTCGGTCGCTCCGAAGGATGCGAAGTCTGGGCCGTGGCCTTATTGAATAATACTGGTGCGGACGCTCTCTTGTGAGCCGTAGCGGGTGCTAGCCATTCAAGCGAGCGTGGGCCTTCAGGTAGGTACAGGTGGGTTCCTCTTGCGATTTTTGCGAATTCTATAAGAACAGCGCGAAAATAGATGCCCCGGCTACCGTGAGTATGCCGCTTACGACTATGGACAAGCTGCTCATCGCTCCTTCGACTGCTCCCATCTCCATAGCTTTCGCCGTGCCGACGGCGTGGGATGATGTGCCTATGGCTATGCCTTTGGCTATGGGCTCGCTGATGCGTATGAGTTTGAGAAATTTCTCTGCGAAGATATTGCCAAGCACGCCTGTGATGATGATCGAGACTACCGATACGCTGACATAGCCGCCGAGCTCTTCGGATACGCCGATGCCAATCGCTGTGGTGATGGATTTGGGCAGAAATGTCACATATGATGCGTGGTCAAAGTGAAACAGCAATGCGAGCAGCAGGATGCAGACAAGGCTTGAAAGCACGCCGGCGCAGATGCCGCAGAGGACGGCCTTCATATTTTTCTTCAGTAGCTCTACCTGCTGATACAGGGGGACTGCAAGACAGATTGTTGCGGGAGTAAGAAGGTAGTTTATGATGCCTGCGCCCTTAGCATAGCTCTCATAGCTGATTCCAAGCAGTGAAAGCGTAGCGACGACAAGTACAATTGCGATCAGCAGGGGATTGGCGAGTGCCCATCCTGTGCGTTTTTTGAGCCATACACCGAAAGTATAGGACGCCAGGCTTATGAAGACCCCGAAGAATACGGAGGATTCGAAAAATTCAGTTGTCTGCATTTTTGTGGCCTCGTTTTATGACGGTTTGTGTGACTGCTCCTGCAACTCCCATCACGACAAAGGTGCTTATGACGGTGATGATCGCGTACTCAAGGATTGAAGATTTGATCGCGCCCCAGGAGTCCATAAGTCCTACCGCGGCAGGAATGAACATTATCGGCATCACGGCTATCAGAAATGCGCTCGTTTCGCGTATATCGCGTACTTTAACCACTTTCAATTCCAGCGCGGTAAACAGCAGTACAATTCCATAGATGCTTGCAGGGATTGGAAGCGGGATAAAATGGTGGAGCAATTCTCCTGCAAATGAGAATGCCGCTATAATCAGAAATTGGATTACGTATTTCATTCTATGGCTGCTTTGCAGTATTCTTCTATCAGTGAGGCGGTCTTATGTGCACCAAGTCTGCATACATCCAGGGCTATGTCGTAGTCTGGAGCATTGCCCCATGTTAGACCTGTGTAGAATTTGTGGTATGAGATGCGTTTCTCGTCAGTGCTGTGGACGAAGTTTTCGGCTTCTTCGCGGGAGAGCCCTTCGTTTGCCATTATATGGCAGACTCTATCCTGTGGATCTCCGTGCAGGAATACCGACACGAGGTCAGCTCTGTTCCTGAATATGAAGTTGCCGCAGCGTCCTATGACGATACAGTCTTTTTCTCCAATCAGTTCTCTGAAGGTTCTGCAGAATTTCTCCTGCACATCATCCCGCTCAAACGAGAATGTAATGGCGGACATTAGTTCGTCTACCGGCCTTTCTTCGAAGAAATCTTCCATCTTGGGAAGCATACCTTTGGATATTGCCGCTTCCTGAAGTGAATTTCGCGTGTAAAGCGGTATGTCATAGTTCTGTGAGAGGATTTTCCCTACTTCCAGGGCACCGCATCCGCATTGCCTTGCTATAGTAATGATCATAAATAATACATCTAACTGCCGCGAAGTTACAAATAATAAATGAAATTATTGATTTTCTTGAAAAAATACGTAATTATGCAGCGGCCTTTTATGTCGCCTAAGAAATGCACTACAGAACGCGTATGTCGATACCTCAGAGGGGCATCGTAGTGCGGACGCTCTCTTGTGAGCCGTAGCGTGTGCGGGCGTAAACTCTTTCACCATCCTTAGTCACTATTACCTCTGCCGCCGGAAGAAGCGAATAAGTGGATACGTGGCCGTTTTCCGCATTCCAAGCCCTTTCGAATACGCCCAGCATTTTCGGGAAGATGTCGTAGCACACGTCGTCGAAACTACGAATGGTCTCGGTAAGTGGCTGTCCGTCAGAGACTGAAATCCTGTACCAGCCCACAGGATGGTTTTCGCAGTGCCTGTTCTTAATCGCCGGGACTATAATGTTGAAAGGTACCGGGCTCACGCACAGCGAATGGCTGTCTTCCTGAATATGGCGGCACGTCTTGTCTTCAAGAAACAGGCTTTAAGACTTCTTTAAAACTATCCACGCACTATGTGTCGACTTGCTTGCTTTCTTAATGAAACCATTATTTCTTAGATAAGAAAGGTCTGATTGAACACTTCTTAA
>URCV01000030.1 GCA_900546445.1 uncultured Bacteroidales bacterium
TTGGCACGATACGGAAGGCACCCTTCACGGCGACTGCGAGTGGGAGGAGGACAAGTTCGTGGCGGAGATGGTGGCTCGAAGGATAGGCATCCCTTTTTATTTCGTGGACTTGAGCGCACAGTACCGTCAACGCGTGGTGGACTATATGTTCAGCGAGTATGAAAAAGGCCGTACACCTAATCCGGATGTGCTCTGTAACCGTGAAATCAAGTTCGATGCCTTTCTCGAAGCGGCGCGAAAGCTCGGTGCGACCCACGTGGCCACAGGGCATTATTGTCGTAAGCGCGAGAATCCGGATGGGACTTTCAGCCTGCTCGAGGGTGTGGACCCTGGTAAGGATCAGAGCTACTTTTTATGCCAATTATCTCAGGAACAGCTTTCTGCAGCGCTTTTCCCTATAGGGGACTTGTGTAAGGATGAAGTGAGAAGGCTTGCGACTGAGGCTGACTTGCCTTCCGCTCAGAAGAAGGATTCGCAGGGAATTTGCTTTGTGGGAAAGGTGGATTTGCCTGTTTTCCTCCAGCAAAAGCTAAAGAGCGTGGAGGGGGACATAGTCGAGGTTTATGATAAGTTCTACGAAGATAGTGAATTTTATAACAAGCAGATGGAATTGCTCTCGGAAGTTAGGGAGGCTGTCGCGACGGGGCGCATCTCCGATATCTCCGACGAGACTTTGGAGTTTTTGAGCAGGCCGGTCACGTATGAGACCATAGCATTCGAGACGGAGACCTATCGTAGTGGACATAAGCATATTAAGAAGACGCGTAACAAGGTCCATCCGTGGGCGAAGGTGGTGGGGAAGCACGATGGCGCTCAGTTCTTTACGCTCGGTCAGCGTAAGGGACTCAGGGTCGGAGGACACGAGCAACCGCTTTTCGTGATAGAGACGGATGTGGCTCGAAATATAGTTTACGTGGGAGAAGGAGAGGAACATAAGGGATTGTATCGCAGCGTGATGAAGCTGGATTTGCCGGATGTGCATTATATTCGTCCGTGCTATGAGCTTCACGACGGCGATGTCCGCAGGGTGCGAGTGCGTATCCGCTACCGCCAGCCGCTTCAGGGAGCGGTGCTGATTATGCGTCCATCGGGGCTTTTCGTGGTTTTCGACGAGCCTCAGCGAAGCATTACTCCGGGCCAATTCGCTGCGGTGTATTTAAGCGAGGATGATGAGAGAAAGTTGCCTTCGGCCGAGCCGATAGACATCGAGGCTCCCGAACTCATTCTTTCCGCAGTAATCTAAGTTATCTCACATAACGTTCGGGAGAAATGTGCCTTCTCGGACGGCTCACCGCCCGTGGTGTGTGAACGGGAGGGGCCCACGAAGTGGGAGGGATAGCGCGAAGCGCGTATCGTCCGAAAGGCACTTTCTCCGAACGTACAGAAAGTATAATGTTTAAATAAAAAGGATTCGTAAATTTAAATGAATATGAAAAAAGGAATATTGATTATGTCAGTTGCGATTATGGCCGCTGCGACTTCGTGCGGCACTAAATCGGCGGGCGAGAAGGTCCCGGCCATCGATTTGGCCAATCTGGACCCTTCTATTTCCGCAAAAGAAGATTTTTATCAGTATGCGACAGGCGGTTGGCAGAAAAACCATCCGCTGAAACCGGAGTATTCTCGTTACGGCTCGTTCGATGTGCTTCGAGAGAATAACGAAATTCGTCTGAATGAACTCTTTCAGGGACTTTCATCCGTAAAGGCAGAAAAAGGCAGCGTTCAGCAGAAAATCTCGGACCTCTACGCGATGGGTCTCGACTCTACAAGGCTCAATGCCGAAGGTGTAAATCCGGTGAAGCCATACCTCGATGCTCTCGAAAGCGTTAAGGACGTGGAAAGTTTTGTACGTGCTATGGCAGACATCGAGCTTCACGGCGACGGCGGATGCTGGGGCGTATATGCCGAGTCCGATATGACCGACAATTCGAATACCGTGCTCTACATCACGCAGAGCGGATTGGCATTAGGAAACAGGGACTACTATCTGCTGGCAGAGAACGCCGAACTTCGCGAAGGGTATCTCAACTTCCTGAAGAAAATCTTTACCCTCGCAGGAGATGAAAAGGCAGAGCAGAAAGCTAAGGATGCCTTTGATTTCCAGATGACTATCGCTGAGCCTTCGTGGTCTATGATTCAGCAGCGCGACATCGAGGCCAGGTACAACCCTATGACTCCGGAGCAGCTCTACAAGGAGTATCCGGCACTTAGGTTCGACGCCTATCTCGATGCTATGGGAATCCCGGCACAAAGTAAGATAGTTCTCGAACAACCATCTTATTTTAAGGCTCTTAACCGCATCTTGGCTAAGACCAATCCTCGCATTTTGCGCCACTATCTCCAGGCACAGCTTCTAAGCGGAGCTTGTGGATATATCAGCGACGATTTCACCGACGCGTCATTCGATTTCTTCTCGGCGCAGATGTCCGGAATCAAGGAGCAGAAGCCACGTTGGAAACGCGCTATGCAGGCACCTAACAGCATACTTGGCGAGGCCGTAGGCGAGATGTATGTAGCGAAATACTTCCCGGAGAAGGATAAGCAGAAGATGCTTCAGATAGTTAAAAACATCCAGAAAGGACTTTCGGAGCACGTGGCTTCGCTCGATTGGATGAGCGAGCAGACAAAGGCTCGTGCACAGGAAAAACTTTCTTCATTTATCATAAAGATAGGCTATCCTGACAAGTGGAAAGATTACTCTACTCTCGAAATAGATGCACAAAAGTCTTATTATCAGAACCTTCGTGAAGCGTCACTATGGTCTATGCGCGATAATCTCTCCAAACTGGGCCGCCCTGTGGACAAGACCGAGTGGGGTATGACTCCGCAGACCGTAAATGCCTACTATAACCCGACTACTAACGAAATATGTTTCCCTGCCGGCATCCTTCAGCCGCCGTTCTTCAACCCTAACGCTGACGATGCTGTCAATTATGGTGCTATCGGTGTGGTAATCAGTCACGAAATGACTCACGGATTCGATGATCAGGGCCGCCTTTTCGACAAGGACGGTAACTTGAACAACTGGTGGACGGAAGAAGATGCTGCCAGCTTCAAGGCCAAGGCCGACAAACTCGTGGCTCAGTTCGACGCCGTGCAGATTCAGGATGGCCTTTATGCCAATGGCTCCGCTACCCTGGGCGAGAACATCGCAGACCAGGGCGGTCTTCGCATCGCTTTCACTGCGATGAAGAATTCTTTCGGGGGAAAGGAGCCTAAGCCTATCGACGGATTCACTGCAGAGCAGCGTTTCTATCTGGCTTATGCCATTTTGTGGGGACAGAACATCACACCACAGGAGTGTGCTCGCCTTACTCTTCTAGATGTGCATTCTCTCGGACGTAACAGAGTGAATGTGTCGCTTAGAAATCTTCAGGATTTCTTCGATGCTTTCGACATCAAGGAAGGGGATAAGATGTTCCGTCCTGAGGAGGAGAGAGTGGTTATCTGGTAGTGCTAATCCTCTTGGATTTGCAGGTGCCACATTTTGTGTCCTAAAAAATCTACGGTTTCTATTCGCTTGAAGCCAAGCTTTTTATATAGAGCTTCTGCTTTCGGGTTATTGTAGTCTACAAGAAGTCCCACAAGCGAATGGCCGTTTTTGTGGGCGTGGTCGCACATCGCAGTCAAAAGCTTGCTGCCCAGACCTTGGCCTCTATATTCAGGAAGTATTCCCAGGGAGTCGATGTAAAATTCGCCTGCCTGGGTTTCTTTTTCTATTTGGGCTTCGAGTCCGGTGTGTTCTTTCACCATTTCGAGGGTACGGGCTTTCAATTTCGAGAGTTCGCCTCCGTCGTAGCCGCAGATGGCTCCTGCCGGAAGGCCGTCCACTTCAGCTATAATGGCATTCTTGAAGCTATACTGTGAATCTTCGCTTTTCGCTATGTCTTCCAATACATTAAGATAGTCGTCTCCGCAAAGCGCCTTGACGCATTCGTCTCCGAACGCCATCGCTACGGCCTTCGCTATCAGCGGCGCATCCTCTTTTCTCGCCGCCCTATGCGTAATTTTATGTTCCATATCAATCATTTTTGCGCTACGAGAAAGTGCCTTTCGAACGATACGCGCTTCGCGCTATCCCTCCCACTTCGTGGGCCCCTCCCGTTCACACGCCACGGGCGGCGAGCCGTTCGAGAAGGCACATTTCTCTTCGCTTTTATAAAAGTGAGTTATTATCCAACTACGCGCTACTAGGGGTAGCCACGGTAGTGGCGAGTAAGGGGGCTGGAAGCCCCATCATGGACTGGCGACTAGCCGTCCGAAAGGCACTTTCTCGTAGCGTTTTTTTATATTATCATTCAAATCTAAATCTAAATCTAAATGGAGCGACGGGTAGGCCGACGGTATTATGCAGATTTCCGGGATTGAAATCGCGATAACAGTATCGAACCTCCACCGGTCTCTTGACCTTCTCGCACCTAATCTTCAACACATGATCCCAATCATACAACGCCTCGCTGACAGGATAAAACACCCCATCCTCTCCGCACACTTCCAGACCCTTCACACCTTCCCACCTATCCAATCCATTCTGCGCATACGAAAGCTTCACGCACACCATATCTCCCTCGACCCAAGCCTCTTGTGCCTCAGGACTATAGCAATTCACGCTGCTGAATCCATAATCCCTATTCAGCGCCAGATAGGCAAGCCTCCTTCCGACAGGTCTCTTGTTGCTAGGATGCACTTGATTCCTTTCGTGAGGACGGGCCAAATCGTCCGTAACCACTATGCCGCCGTTGACAATCTGACGTGCAGCCTGATGCTGGGCATCGCGGATTATGGTTCCAGGGTCGTCGTCACCATACTGATATGGCATAATCTCCACCTGATAGAAAGGCATCTTCGCCTCGACATCGCCCCAATCACTTCTCCACAGCGACACCATCCTCTCCAACTTATCTGCATACAAGGTGTTGCACCTGACATTAGAACATCCCTGATACCAAATGAAGCCCTTGGCCGTGTACCCTGCCACGCACCTCTGCATACCATTATACAGCACGTAAGGCCTCCCCCATTCGGAACTTGCCAGAATGCTTTCCTCGTCCAGCGGCCCGAAACCGTACTCCTCCAGAATCTCCTTCGGAAGCCAGCTTTCCACTATCGAACCACCTCTGGCCATACTTATTATGCCAATCGGCACGTCCAGACTCTCGCTCAGAGTCTGTGCGAAGAAAAAGGCTACGGCGCTCATCTGCGGTAGCGTACTGCTGCACGCACCCTTCCATCCGGTGGTCTTCGCTACATCCATAAGAGGCTCGAAAGACTCCGTGACCCCCACAGTGAACATCCTGACTTTGTCTTCCATACCAGGAAGGGTGAGGAGTTCCTCGTAGCCCTCGACCGGACTGTTGAAATAGCCGGCGAGAGGCATTTCCATATTACTCTGACCACCCGCTATCCATACTTCACCCACGAGTATGTCCTTTATGCTCAGTAACTCACCTTCGCTCTTTACTAGAACCCGGTGCTTGTCGTAAGACGCGCTCGGCGTGTTTACCGATACGCTCCATACTCCGGAATCGTCCGCCACGGTGGCGTACTTTTTCCTGTCCCAACTTGTCGTGACTATGACTTTACCCTGCGGAAGGGCTTTGCCGCGAATAAGTGCGGATGCGTTCTGCTGCAGGACCATCCCGTCCGACCAAGGTTCCTTGATGGTCAAATGCCCCGACTTGTTCGGAGTACAAAAAGAAAAGGCAAGCAGCAGTGCTGTCGCTGCTATGCTTGCCTTGCAAAAAGATAAAAAATGATTCATTCTATAATCCAAGTAGTTTAGCTCTGCTTAAAAGACAATCACCTATTCCGGCTGCCTTGAGACCTAGTTTCGAAAGCTGGAATTTAGTATCGGAACTAACTCTCGAAAGGGAGAAACGGTTGACGGCAGTCTTTATAGGAAGCATAAGGTAATCCTTGCCCACTATGAGACGTCCGCCGATTATCACCAGACTAGGGTTGAAGATATTTATGACACCGGCTATGCCTTGACCCAGCGTGGCTCCGACTTGCTCGATGCCCTCGATTGCGAGAACGTCCTCTTCCTCCACTGCCTTCAATATGTCGTCGAGGGTAAGGTCGCCATTGGCCTCGTAAATGTCGGCAAGTGACGATTTTCGTCCCTGTTTCAGTTTTTCGATGATGATTCTGTGGAGTGCCCAGCCAGATGCTCCTGTCTCCAGACAACCCACCTTGCCGCAACGGCAGATGATATTGTTATCCAGTGAAGGGAAGTGGCCAATCTCTCCGGAGAAGCCTGATTTTCCGTAATAAAGCGAGCCGTTCAGAATCATACCCATACCCAATCCCCAGGAAAGGTTTATGAATATCATATCCACTTCGTGCTCTTTGCCATCGTGGCTTAGCCCCATAGACATATATTCGCCATAGGCCATAGCCCTGGAGTCATTTTCTATAGTTACCGGAACTCCCAACTGCTGCTCGAAGAGGTCTTTCATAGGGATGTCGTCACTGACGAAATAGGTCAGCGAGTAACCCTTTTCCGGGTTAACCCTTCCCGACAGGCTCACGCCTACGCCGAGTATGATGGACCAATCGATTCCCTTAGCTGCTACCTCGTCCTTGATCTTCGCGCACATCTTCTTGAAAGAATCGGCGTTAGCTTCGAGAACGAAAGGAATGTCCTGAATGAAAGATACCAGATTGCCTTTGAAGTCACATACGGCTATGTGAAAATGCTGCCTGCTTACGTCTACGCCCACGAAATAGCCTGCAGCAGGATTCAGTCCGAAGGTACTTGGCCTGCGGCCCCCCTTCGTGTCTATCTTGCCTTCATCCTGGAGAAGGCCTTCTGCTATCATTTCGCTAAGCAATTTGGTGATGGTAGGCACGCTGGTAGACAACTCCTTGCTGAAGTCGGCTATGCTGTTAGTGTCGTTCTGTATGCACAATCTCAAGATTGCTTTTTTAATAAGGGTGCTCTTCCCTTCATCGTTCAAAAATATTTTCATTAGGCTTTCTTTTTTTTACTATCCGCAAATTTATAAAAATTTTTGTGTATATTTGAACGTTATTGGAATTTTTTGAAAATTATTTTAAGAATGAGAGTAAAAAAAGTAATAAAACTCATAAAAGGACATAAACTTGGAATGCGTTCTAAATTAAATTTGAGTTTTATAGCTATTTCCATAGTATTATTGATTTCGAGTATCATCTCGATAGTGGAGTATCGTCGTATGAGCAGCTATATGTCCGAACTCATATCGAAGGACGTTAACTGCATCAGCGTGGCACGAAAGCTAGCCGACGTGTCTAACGAGTATAATCTCGACATACTCGCGCTCATCGGAGACGGCTCCTTGAGCAAGATGCCTGATTTCGATGCGAATTTCTTTATGAGTCGTTGCGACAGCCTACGCGATGCGATAGCCTATAACTCGTTCCTGCCGCTCGCCGACTCCGTGGAGTACTCCTATTCGGCTTATATGCTGACTTCTATGGAACTATCGGAAGTGGTGGAGTCGGACTTCATAAACACCAGGGAGTGGTATTTCGACAGGCTTCAGCCTAAATATGACAGACTTCGCTCCGATATCGATGCGCTGGTGTCCTCGCTCTATAAGGATTTGCATCACCACACTAAGGACTTCGACAGTGGCTTTTACAGAAGCATCATTCCAAGCAGTGTCTCAGTGGCGGTGGCTTTGCTGCTGGTGCTCATGCTTCTCTATTTCATAAATTCCTACTACATTTCCCCTGTACTGCTTATGCATAAGGGATTGAAAAGCTACAACTCATTCAATAAAAAATATACCGTCGAGTTCGAGGGCGACGACGAATTGAAGGAAATAAATGAGGATATCGCTGAGCTATGCGATGAAAATCAGAAACTTAAGAACCGTATATCAGCACTGAAAAAGAAGAATTAGTCACGATGTTTTATGATGAATTTCTAAGAGAATTCTCGTTCGAGCCTACACCGTGTCAGGATAATTTCTTCCGCGGAGTGTCCGATTTTCTGTCTACCGACGATGGCGACATAATGGTAATAAACGGTTATGCCGGCACGGGAAAGACCTCGGCCGTCTCCGCAGTAATCAACGCCTTGACTAAAAGACGTTTTCGCTGTGTGCTAATGGCTCCTACCGGACGCGCTGCGAAAGTACTCAGCCAGATCTCCGGAAAGAGCGCCCAGACCATCCATAAGGGCATCTACCGTCAAAAGGGCGTGGGTGACAATGGTTGGGGCCAATTCTCGCTTGCGCCTAACAAGTTCAAGCACACGCTCTTCGTAGTGGACGAGGCTTCGTTGATAGGGGTGGATGCGTCTTCATTGGCCAATTTCGGCTCGGGCGACCTGCTCTCCGATTTGGTGCAGTACGTGCGAAACGGGGAAGACTGTCGTCTGCTGCTGGTCGGGGACAGTGCACAGCTCCCACCTGTGGGTATGGATGAGAGTCCCGCACTGGACAGGAATTGTATGGATTTGTTCGGAGGAGTTAGCTATCTCACTCTAAATACCGTCGTCCGGCAGGCAGAAGGCTCCGGCATCCTGCAGAATGCCACTGCGTTGCGCACAGATCTGGACGCG
Source organism: uncultured Bacteroidales bacterium (assembly GCA_900546445.1). Lineage (GTDB taxonomy): Bacteria > Bacteroidota > Bacteroidia > Bacteroidales > UBA932 > Cryptobacteroides. The sequence continues at coordinate 8,552 of URCV01000030.1, forward strand.
GGCAGATTGGCCATAAGGACAGAGGGTTTCGCAGATGTGGAGAGAATCGGAGGCGGTGAGCTGATAGACGCACTGAATTCGGCGTACAGCGAGTTCGGGGAAGACGAGACCATCGTGATTTGCCGCTCAAACAAGAAGGCCGTAAGGTATAATCTGGGGATTCGCTCTATGGTGGATTTTAAGGAAGAGAAGCTTCTACGAGGGGATAAGTTGATGATAGTCAAGAACTGCTATCAGTTTCTGGACGAGGACTCGCCTATGGGATATATAGCTAACGGCGATGTGGCGAGGCTCGAAAGGATAGGAAATTTCGAGGATAGGTATGGATTGCATTTCGCGTCGGCGACCCTCACTTTTCCGGACTACGACGATGAGAGGATAGTGGCAAAAGTGCTTCTGGATACGCTGGAAAGCGACAGTGCCTCACTCACTTCGCAGCAGCAATCGGCGCTTTACGAAGGAGTTAACGAAGATTATTCGCACATCAATTCGAAAAAGCGAAGATACGAGCAGGTGCGAGAGGACCCATATTATAACGCCCTGCAGCTCAAGTATGCCCAGGCCATCACTTGTCATAAGGCTCAGGGTGGACAGTGGGATTGCGTGTTCATAGACTGTCCGTTCTGGGAGGATGAGATGACTCGGGACGATTTGAAATGGATGTACACCGCTCTTACGAGGGCGAAAAAGAAAGTTTATCTGGTAAATTTCAGAGATGCTTATTATATTTGATGATTATGAGAGTTAATGATAAAGTTTTTGTTTTGGCCGTCTTGATGTGTCTTGCGACTTCAGTGTCCGCTAAGGTATATAACGAGACGCCATCTCCTGACGGCACCATGTGCGCCTACACCGGCGAAGATCACAATCTCTACGTGAAAAATGAGCAGGGAATAGAAGTCCAGCTCACTTTCGACGGGTCGGATCTCATTATGAACGGCTATGCCTCGTGGGTTTACTACGAGGAGATTTTCGGTAGACCTTCGAGGTACAAAGCCTTCTGGTGGAGCCCCGATTCGAAAAAGATAGCATTCTATCGCTTCGATAATTCACTGGTTCCTATGTTCCCCATCTATTCGCCTTTCGGACAGCAGGGACATATTACCAGGACCCGCTACCCTAAGGCAGGGGAGCCTAACCCTAAGGTAAGGGTGGGAATAGTGTCCGTAGATGGACACAGCGATGTGGTTTGGGCCGATTTCGACCAGGACGAGGACCAGTATTTCGGAACTCCTTTCTGGTGCGACGACTCGCAGAAACTCTTCGTGCAGTGGATGCCGAGAGTGCAGCAGGAATTGCGCCTCTACAGCGTGGACGCCGAAAAGGGAAAGCTAGAGACTATATATAAGGAGGAATATCCTACTTGGGTTAACTGGATGGACGATATGCTCTTCGCCTCGGACGGACTCTATATGGTAAGGGATTTCGAGACTCTCTGGCAGCAGATTTATTTCTTGTCCTATGACGGAAAGACCTTTACCCGCCTTACCGACGGCATAAACTGGAGAATCTCGCTCGTGAAGCTTAACGAGAAGACTCGTGAGGTGTATTTTACTTCACACAGGGACTCCGACGTGCATTCTTGTCTTTATAAGGTGAATGCGGAAGGAAAGATAACGCTTCTCAGCGACCCTATGAAAAATGTCGACAGAGTGGAGATAGCCGACGATTTCAAGTCGTATTCCATTACCCTGTCCGACATTAACTCCCAGCCTGTAACCTATCACTACAAGGTGGGAAGAAGGGGTAAGATTACTGAGACTTCGGTAGAGAAATCCGAGATGGAATTGCCTCAGGACCGTCCTGTTAAGGACATAGTCTATCTAAGCCTCGAAGATGGAACCAGGATTCCGGCCAGCGTAGCCTTGCCTAAGGATTTCGACTCTTCGAAACAATATCCTCTGGTTATGGAAATCTACGGCGGTCCGGACACCCCGTACGTGAATGACAGGTGGCGTGGAATCAGCGACAGGGATATGTGGTACTATAATAACGGAATCATAAAGGTGGTGGCCGACACCCGTGCTGCAGGACATAACGGCAGGGCCGGAATTGACCTGATATATAGAGACCTGGTAAGCGTACCGGTGCAGGATTTCGTGAGCTGGGCCAATTACCTGGGCTCCCTTCCTTATGTGGATGCGTCGCGAATCGGCGTAGAAGGGTTCTCTTTCGGTGGCACTATGACCGCTATGCTCGTAATGACCCATCCGGAGTGCTTCAAATGCGGAATCGCCGGAGGGGGCGTGTATGACTGGATTCTTTACGACACTCATTACACCGAGCGCTTTATGGATACCCCGTCACGTAATCCCGATGGATATGCTGTATCTCGCGTGCTGAATTATGTTCCGGTTTACGACGATTCCCTGTCCTTCCTCAAGCTCACCCACGGAACGGGCGACGACAACGTCCATTTCCAGAATACTCTTCAGCTAATTAACGAATTGGAGATTAACGGAAAGCAGTTCGAATTGATGATATACCCGGACGGAATGCACGGCTATCGTGGACTTCAGGGCGAGCACGACAGGCAGTCCGATTACAGGTTTTGGAAAGAACACTTTAACTTATAATTGATATGGCAGATTATTTGGAAGTCGCCCACACTTGGTTGGGTGCAGAATTTGACGAGCAGACCCGCGAACAGGTTCGCGCCCTTATGGCCGGTGACCAGGCGGAGCTCGAAGATGCTTTTTATAAGACGCTTGAGTTCGGTACGGGAGGTCTTCGCGGCATTATGGGCGTGGGAACGAACCGTATGAATGTCTATACCGTGGCTATGGCCACGCAAGGGTTGGCCGAGTACATATTGGCCCATAAGACGGAGGAAAGGGTGTCGGTGTGCGTGTCGTACGATAGCCGCAACCACAGCCGCGAATTCGCGCACATCACTGCGGAAGTCTTGAGTGCCAATGGTATAGATGTCTTTCTTTTCAACGACATACGTCCTACCCCCGAGCTTTCGTACAGCATAAGGGCCAAGAGCTCGATAGCCGGCGTGATGGTGACGGCTTCGCATAATCCTAAGGAATATAACGGCTATAAGGTCTTCTGGAGCGATGGCGGACAGATTACCTCTCCTGTGGACAAGGAGATAGTCGAGCAAGTTTCCAAAATCACATCTCCTTCTATGGTAAGGCATAAGGCAGAGGGCCGAAAGGGGGACATTACTATGATGGGCGAGGAGATGGATAAGGCATATCTCTCTGACATACTGTCACTCTCTCTTAGTCCTGAACTGGACAGGAAGCATAGCGACCTTAAGATAGTCTATACTCCTCTCCACGGTTGCGGCGTAAGGCTCGTGCCGGCGGCTCTCAATGCGCTCGGCTTCGAGAATATAATCCACGTGCCTGAGCAGGATGTGTCGGACGGTAACTTCCCGACGGTCGTCTCGCCTAACCCGGAAGAGGCTTCGGCGCTCAAGATGGCTCTCGCGAAGGCCGACGAATGTGGGGCAGACCTCGTGATAGCGACCGATCCCGATGCGGACAGAATGGGTATCGCGGTGCGCGACTTGGACGGAAAGATGGTGCTTTTCAACGGCAACCAGACGGCGTCCCTTATGACATTCTACATCCTTTCGCGTATGAAGGAACTCGGACGCCTGACTCCGGGAAAATACTGCGTGAAGACCATCGTTACCACGGAACTTCTCCGCGAGATATGCGACAGCTTCTCAGTGCCTGTCCATAACGTACTTACAGGCTTCAAATACATAGCGGAAGTGGTGAAGAAGCACGAGGCCGACGGCGAATTCATCTGCGGTGGAGAGGAGAGCTATGGCTTTAACGTGGGCCAATTCGTCCGCGACAAGGATGCTCAGTGCGCTGCCATCTTCGTGGCCGAGACCGCAAGCTGGGCAGCAGAGCAGGGCCTGACCCTATACTCGCTGATGCAGAAAATCTACTCGCTCTACGGCTATCGTAAGGAAGCGCTTGTGAGCTTGGTAAGAAAGGGAATCAGCGGCGCCCATGAGATTCGTGGCATTATGGCAGATTTTCGGGCCAATCCGCCTACCCAGATGTGTGGCAGCCCTGTTTGCAAGGTAGTGGACTATCTGCATCCGGAGCTTACCGGACTTCCTAAAAGCGACGTGCTTCAGTTCTTCGATGAAGACGGAGACGTGGTGAGCGTTCGTCCTTCCGGAACCGAGCCGAAGATCAAATTCTATTTCGGGGCTAAGGGAGACGATGCCGATGCTAAGATAGAAAGGCTTAAAGAGCAGTTCGTCCGCTAAGAAAATAGTATTCGCAATAAGATTTGAGCGCGCATTTGTCACACAGAGGAGTGCGCGCTTTGCATATATATCGTCCGTGAAGTATGAGCCAATGATGCGCAATGGGACGAATCTGTTCGGCTATGTTAGCCTCAAGCTCCTGCTCCACGGCTTCCGGGGTCTTTCCGTCGCTAAGGCCCAGCCTGTGCGCTACCCTGAACACGTGGGTGTCCACGGCGATTACGGGTTTGTTATAGATGATGGAAGCGACGACATTGGCCGTTTTCCTGCCCACTCCGCTGAGCGACATCAGAGCATCGATGTCCGAAGGTACTTGTCCGTCGAATCGCTCCACGAGTCCGCGCGCCATCTCCACCAGGTGCTCTGCCTTCGCATTAGGGTAGGATATGGAGCTGATTATGTCCTTTACTTCGGATGGCGATGCCTGGGCGAGTCTCTGTGCATCGGGATAGGCTTCGAAAAGACGGGGAGTCACCATATTTACTCGCTTGTCGGTGCACTGGGCCGACAGAAGTACGGCGCAGATTAGCTGGAATGGATTCTCGAACCTGAGTTCAGGCTCGGCTATGGGCACTTCCCTTTGGAAATAGTCCAGGATGTGATGGTATCTTTCGGCTCTGTCCATCCTTACTCGCCTTGTCGGGTTCCTTCGCAGAGGGTACAGCTCTCATTGTCACAGACATAGACTTTACCTTTATGGCGGTCTACTATGCCCTTGTCGTGGGTAATCATCACGATGGCTGTGTTATGCTCCCTGTTCAATTTTTCGAAAAGCTCCATTATGCCTTCGGCAGTTTCTTCGTCGAGATTGCCGGTAGGCTCGTCGGCGAGAATTATCTGTGGGTCGTTAAGAAGGGCGCGCGCGATGCATATTCTCTGTTGCTCTCCTCCCGAAAGCTGGTAAGGGTAGCGGTGCGCCTTCGTGCTCATGCCTACGGCGGCGAGCACTTCGTCGATTCTGCTCTCTATGGCTTCGCTATTTTTCCAGCCTGTGGCCTTGAGTACGAATGAAAGATTATCGTGAACCGTCCTGTCCTTAAGGAGCTGGAGGTCCTGGAATACGATACCCAACTTCCTTCGCAAGAAAGGAATCTCCTTCGTCCTTATGGAAGAGATGTCATATCCGCACACTTCCACCTTTCCGCTCTCAGGCATAGTCTGTGCAGTGAAAGTGTTGAAAAGCGATGTCTTTCCGGTGCCTACCTTACCGGTGATGTATATGAAGTCACCTTCATTTATGTCCATATTAACATCGTAAAGGATTACGGTGTCGGAGTTAGTGATGTCGGCGTGTTTGACAGATATGATCATACCATTTACATTAAAGGTGTGTACAAAAATAGCAAATTTTAAGGCATAATGGAAAGAATTTAGTAAATTTGGGGCTTTAGTAATATAGTTGACTATGAATTTGAGACTTATTGGAAAAAGACATATCCTAGTATTGTGTCTGCTCGCGTGGGTAATACCCGTAAAGGCAGACGGCGGCATATATGAAAATGCACTTGTCCTGTATTCACAGGGGATGTACCAGAGGGCCAAGGTTCTTTTCGAAGAATGCCCGCAGGAGCCCCTGAGTGCGGATTATGCGCTGCTGTGCTCCATTAAGCTTAACTCTCCGGACGTGGATTCGAGAGTGGCCGCTTCGGAAAATGAGCGCCCGCGCAGCATCCTGTATTCGCAGATTCACCGCGAATATGCCCTCCTGCTCTTCGAAAGGGAAGATTACGCTTTCGCCCTAGGCCAATTCGAAAAGGTAAACGTGAAGGATTTGAGCGGTAAGGAAGCCGGGGAGTATTGGTATAAGAAAGGGTATTGTCTTTTCGCATCCGAGTCTTTCGCAGAGGCTAAGGATTGCTTCTTGAAGTCAGTCGAATACGCGACGGAATACACCTATCCCGGTTATTTCGCCATAGGTATGATAGAGTACAACTATCGTAATTTCCCATTTGCGCAGAGATGGTTTGAAAAGAGCGTGAACGACCCTCGATTCAGTGAGGTAAGTGCTTTCTATCTGGTGGATTGCCATTTTATGGCTAAGGATTACGACTATGTTATAAAGTACGGAGAGGCTATGTTCCCTACCATTCCGCAGGAGCGTAAGAAATACCTCTCGCGTATGCTTTCGGAGTCTTTCCTGGTCAAGGGCGACGCTGCAAGTGCCAGAAAGTACCTTACCGTGGGTGGCAAGATGTCGAGCGCCGACTATTTCCACGCAGGCTCGGTACTATATGCCGTGGGCGACTACAGAGGCGCCATACAGAATTTCGACCGTATGGGCGATAGAGCCGATTCGCTTAGCCAAATCGCTTATTATCAGAAGGCTTACTCTTACATAAAGATAAAGAACAAGGTAGGTGCGCTCGAGAGTTTCAAGCAGGCGTCGGCCCTCCGTTTCGATGCCAACATAAGCGAGGACGCCCTCTTCAATTACGCGAAGCTTGCCTTCGACCTTAATAACGACGAGACAGTATTTAAAACATACATAGACACTTACGGCACATCGAAGAAGGGCGAGATGATTTACGACTACTTGGCTATGTCCGCCCTCTTGCGAAAGGACTACGCTAAGGCAGTAGAGTTCTACGATAACATCGACGAACTCTCCGTGGACCAGAAGAGTAACTATATAAAGGCCAATTTCCAGCGCGCGCATCAGCTCCTCGACTTGGGCTCCTACGCCCTTTCGGTGCCTTACCTGAAAGCCGCTGCCTACTACCTGGACAAGAGCGATGAGTTCGGCCAACTGTGCCGTTATTCATTGGCCAATACCTACTACATCATAGACGATTATAAGGACGCTCTCAACGTTTATAACGACTTGTACAACCTTTCTGCCCTTTACGGACGTAGCGAGGGAGCGCTTCTTTCATATAACATAGCTTACTGTTTCTTCAAGCAGGGCGATTATTCCAATTCTGCCCGCTGGTTCGACACTTATATAGGAAGTGGCGACGGAATCGCGCGCAAGGATGCCCTTATTCGCAGGGCCGATTGCGATTTCGCTTCGAAGAACTATAAGAGTGCGGCTAGGAATTATGCACGTGCAGTGGAGGAATATCCGGCACTCGACAACCTGTATCCATATTACTATATGGGAGTGGCGTGCGGATTGGCCGGAAACAAGAAGGATAGGGTGGAGGCACTGTCGTCCGCTCTGGGGGCCAATTCCGGCGTGCCGTACTATTGTGAGACGATGAACGAGCTGGGTAGGGCCTACGCAGACGTCTCTGACGAGACTAACGCCATTAAGGTGTTCGATTTGCTCCTATCCCGCACCTCCGACCCTGAGTTCGTGGCCAAGGCCCTGATAGGCAAGGGTATGGTCAAGAGAAATATGGGTGACTTGAAGGGTTCGTTGGCCGATTATCAAGACCTCGTGAAGAGGATGCCGTCGAGTCCGTATGCCCAGGATGCACTTCTCTCCATTCAGTCGGTCTATACTGCTATGAAGCAGCCTGAAAAGTATCTGGAATATCTGGAGGCCAATCACTTGAGCGTAGGAAAGTCTCCTGAGGACAAGCGTGCCCTGTATTTCAGCACGGCCGAGCAGGTGTTCCTCGCAGGTAATTATCTGGGTGCCATAAGTTCGTTTAACAAGTTCCTGTCTATGTATCCGGGCGACAGGCAGGCCTGCGACGCCTACTATTACATAGCCGCTTCGAATAAGAATTTGGGCCGTAAGGAGCGCTCTTGCGAGTACTACAAGAAGTCTCTGGATGGGGGCTTGAGCGGCTCTTTCGAGGAATTTGCACTTATGGACTACGCTATGCTCTCGTATTCTCTGGAAAGATATGACGTGTCGTACGACTTGTATATGCGATTGGCCGGGGCTCAGTACACTATGACCAGCAAGGCCGATGCCTATAAGGGTGCGATGCGCTCCGCATACAAGTCTTCGAAGTATCAGCAGGCCATAGATGCCGCTGCCTCGCTGCTTAAGGTGACCGATTCGAAGGACCTTCGCCGTGAGGCTCAGTTCATTCAGGCCAAATCCTACCTCACGACATCTTCGCGTGACAAGGCATTTGCGCTTTTGGGCAAACTCATCGCAGAGCCTAACACTGCAGAAGGTGCCGAGAGCTATTACCTTATCATTCAGGCTCGTTTCGACTGGGGTAAATTCGAAGAGGTGGAAAACGGCGTATTCGATTTCTCTGCCAAGTGTACCGAACAGCCGTACTGGCTAGCACGCGCATTTATAGTTTTGGGCGATTCCTATGTGGAGAGAAATATGATAGAACAGGCCGTAGCTACTTATCAGAGCGTAAGAGACGGATATACTGCGCCGGAAGAAGGCGATGATATCCAGCAGATTGTTTCAGTTAAACTTTCGCAGTTATGATTAACGTAAAAAGATATATTCTCGCGTGCACCTGTGTGCTTTTGGGTGCCGGACTTTCCGCTCAGACCTTTAACGAGACGGTGGAGGTGACTAACGACCTTCTGGTAGATATGAGCGGCTCGGAGCGTAAGACGGTGGAGATGGAGATTCCGGATTCCCTGAGCGAGTTTCGATTGAATTTCGACTATTCGGTGTTCTCGAAACCTTACAAGGGAGCATACGAGTTTACTCCTTACAATGTACTGTTCAGGCCTATAAGCGGACAGGAAAGACGCCCTTTGCTCTATCTTGACGCGGGAGCAGGATTCGCATTCAATCCTACTCTGTCCGCAGTGCTCACGCCTCGTATCAGCGACAAGTTTATGATGAGCGTATACCAGGATTTCGATGGTTATGTAGGCCAATTTAACGGCAACGGAGGACATTATGATGGTTATGAATTGGCCGAAAGGATAGGCGCACAGGCGTGGGCGTGGTTCAAGCCGGTGGAGCTTTCGCTGAACACTTTCTATAGGGGTATGTGGACTAAGGATTTCGCACTCTCCGGCTCTCCTTTCCACACTTTCGCGATTCAGGCCGACTTGACATCGAAAGGACACGAGGTGCGATCGCTCCATTATGGACTTACGGTAGACTATAGATTCTCGGGCGATTACGATATGCCGGTAGCGCTCAGGGAGAATGCCTTGGAGGTTAGGGGATACCTTACTCCTGTGATGTTAGGCAGTTTCAAGCACAGGTTCACCCTTTTCTATGATATGGGCGTAGATTCGTATCGCGGTGCCGATGAGAATGGAGTCAAGTATCTGAAGGTGAATCCTAAGATGACTTTCCTCTGGAAGTTCCTCACTCTCGACGCGGGTTTCAAGGCTACGGGTTACAGGTTCGACGACCGCACTTCATCGCTTAGGCTCTATCCCGACTTGAATGTTTCGATTCCGCTTCTTAAGGATAGAATGGAAGTGGTTCTGGGTGTGACGGGAGGTGACAAGTCGAATTCCTATTTTACGTATAAGAGCGAGAATCCTCATTTTACTATGGATTATTTCGACGACATGCGTAACACGTTCAAGGTTTCTAAAGAATTCGTAAACGTTTTCGCAGGACTTTCCGGCAGCGTAGGCACACGCTTCCAGTATAAGATGACCGTAGGCTATTCCGATAGGGGAAATGCTCCTCTCTATGCGCTTGCCGCTCCTGCTTCGAACCAGGTTAATGTGGTGCTGAGCAGGTACTATTCGTCTTATCTGAAGGGAGAATGGATATGGCAGTCTCGCTCGTGGGACATAAACTCCTATGCGAAGTATCAGAAAGTGAGCGTGGAAGGAGATGCCGACGTGTTCACTCCGGCCGACTGGAACATCTATATAGATGTTACTTATAACAAGTTACGCCGTATATTCGGTGGCGTGTCCCTGGAGTATATGGGAAGCCGTGATTCCAGGGCTATGGGAAGCAGACCGGCGTATTGGGATCTGGGAATACACGCAGATTATAAGATCGATTCCAGGATGATGGTATGGCTAAGGGGCGGAAACCTACTTAATCAGACGGTGGAACTCGTTCCGTTTACATCGCATCGTCTACCTTATCTTACTGCAGGATTGAGATTTAATATATATTAAAATGAAGAAGTTAAACATCGCTCTGGTGGCTCACGACGGACGTAAGGAGGAACTTATGTCTTGGGTCAAGTTCAATGCCGACACTTTGAAAAGGCATAATCTATATGCTACCGGAACTACCGGTAGGCTCATAGAGCAATTGACCATCGAAAACGAGGATGGCACTGTCGAATATCCTTTCAAGGGGAAGGTCACGAAACTGTTTTCCGGCCCGCTGGGAGGAGATCAGCAGATAGGCTCCCTTATCGCAGAGCAGAAGATAGGTATGCTTATTTTCTTCTGTGATAATCTTATAGTTCAGGGACATCAGAATGACGTGTCTGCACTTTCGCGTCTGGCGGCTCTTTATAACATCGCATTCGCCATGAACAGGACTACTGCGGATATGCTTATGACTTCGCCTCTGCTGGACGACCCGGACTACGAGATTACGCTTCCTGAGTGTATAGAGAATTACGCTAACAGAAAATTGGATTAGGCGGTGAAATCCATAAGAGAGATTTATAGGATAGGGAAGGGCCCTTCGAGCAGTCACACCATGGGACCTCATTATGCTTCGAAGCTTTATTTGGCCCATCACGGCGATGCTCATCGCTTTCACATAAAGTTATATGGCTCTTTGGCCGCTACGGGGAAGGGTCACCTTACCGACGTCGCCATAAACGAAGTCCTTTCAGGGGCAGGCCCAGTAGAGATAGAATGGCTTCCTAAGGTGTTCTTGCCTACTCATCCTAACGCTATGAGCATAGCGGTGGTTGACGACGAGGGCCAGAGGCACGACGAGTGGACTTTCTATAGCGTGGGTGGCGGTGCCATCAAATGCGACCAGCTTCCGTCGGTGGATACTCCCGACATCTATCCGCTTAACACCATGACCGAGCTTATGGAATGGTGTAACCATAACGGAAAGTCGTATTGGGAGTACGTGGAGCAGATAGAGGATAGCCATATAAACGAATATCTGGCCGAGGTTTGGCAGAATATGCAGGCTGCGATAGAGAGGGGATTGGACCGCGAAGGCGCGCTTCCCGGACCACTTCACTTGCGTCGTAAGGCTGCGTCTTATTTTATCAGGGCTGAAGGGTATAAGGATGTCCTGCGCACCAGGGGTATGATATTCGCGTACGCATTGGCAGTAAGCGAGGAAAATGCTTCGGGAGGCACGATAGTCACGGCGCCGACTTGCGGCTCGTGTGGAGTGCTGCCCAGCGTGCTGTACCATTTGAAGAAGGTGTACAATTTCAGCGACAATCGCATAATCCGTTCGCTGGCTACGGCCGCACTTGTGGGTAATGTGGTGAAGACCAATGCTTCCATTTCCGGTGCGGAAGTGGGCTGCCAGGGAGAGGTCGGTGTGGCTTGCGCGATGACTGCAGCCGCTGCGAACCAGCTTATGGGAGGAACGCCGGCGCAGATCGAATATGCTGCGGAGATGGGTCTGGAGCACCACCTCGGAATGACTTGCGACCCGGTGTGCGGATTGGTGCAAATACCTTGTATCGAGCGTAATGCCTATGCCGCAGCCCGTGCTCTCGATGCCAATATCTACGCTTCTTACACGGACGGACTTCATCGCGTGTCTTTCGACCAGGTGGTGAGCGTGATGAAACAAACCGGCAAGGACCTTCCTTCTCTTTATAAGGAGACCAGCGAAGGCGGATTGTCTACTATTTGGAAATAGAAATCAATAATGGGAGAAGCAGCCTGTCTGCAGGCAGCCAGTTCACGGATTCGAGTTCGTCGGGAGCAAGCCACTTCGCGGCTTCGTGCTCTTTTAGTTCCAGATTTCCGGACAAGATGCTGCACCAGTAGCAGTGCATGGTGAGGTGGAAAGTGGGGTAGTCGTAGTCGATGGTAGTGATGAAACTATCCACGCTTATCTCGGTGTCAAGTTCTTCCATAATTTCGCGTCGGAGAGCCTGCTCCATAGTCTCGCCGGGTTCGGCTTTGCCTCCCGGTACCTCCCACCAGTCCTTGTATTCGCCATACCCGCGCTGGGTAGCGAAGATCTCTCCTTTAGAATTGCGGATGACCGCTGCTACTACTGTGATAGATTTCATAATAAGCGCAAAGATAACCAATATATCCAATATTTAGATTTAGTGACATGGCTTTAGGGAATGAATATTATTTACTATTTTTGCGGCGGCAAAACTAAATTGGATTTTTAATGGATACTAAACCCCATTATAACATACTGGATGGATTGAGAGGAGTCGCTGCACTTCTCGTCGTATGGTATCACGTACACGAAGGCTTCGCTTTTGCCAGCGGAAGTGCGATTACAGGTATAAATCATGGCTATCTGGCCGTGGATTTCTTCTTTATGTTGTCTGGTTTTGTTATTTCGTATGCTTATGATGACAGGTGGGCTCACAATCTTAGCCTCAAAAGTTTTTTCAAGCGCAGAATCATCAGGCTTCACCCGATGGTTATAATGGGGGCCGTGATAGGCATGGTTACTTTCATTTTGCAGGGCAGCGTGCGATGGGACGGCACTCATGTAGCGACATCGTCGGTGATGATAGCAATGCTATGTGCCATGTTTATGATTCCTGCCACACCAGGCTGTCGCTATGAAGTTCGTGGAAATGGGGAAATGTTCCCGCTTAACGGCCCGATCTGGTCGCTGTTCTTCGAGTATTTGGGAAATATTCTGTACGCATTGGCCATTAGAAGAATGTCTAAAAGGGCATTAACTTGGCTTGTGGTAATTTTAGGTGTGCTGCATATGAGTTTCGCAGTGCTGGATATGTCCGGTTATGGAAATATAGGGGTGGGTTGGACTTTGAATAATGCCAATTTCTTCGGTGGTATGTTGCGTATGCTATTTCCTTTTACGGCAGGAATGCTCATTGCTAGAAATTTTAGGGCGATAAATGTTCGTTGCGCTTTCTGGATGTGTTCAGCCGCTCTTTTGGCTTTATTCTGCGTGCCTTACCTTCCTCAGTCATTTAAGCTCAGTGCTTCTCTGTCATTAACCTTAAACGGAGCCTTCGAATCGTTCTGTGTCGTCGTAGTCTTTCCTCTTCTCGTTTGGTTAGGTGCATCGGGAACCACGTCCCATAGGTTTTCAGATAGAATCTGCAACTTTCTAGGAGACATATCGTATCCGCTATACGTCATTCATTATCCGTTTATGTACCTTTTCTATGCTTGGTTGATTAATACGGAGAAATACACATTGGCCGAAACCTGGCCGGTAGTCATAGGACTTTATTTAGGCTGTATTTTAGTGGCATATCTATGTCTTAAACTATACGACATCCCAGTGCGTAAATGGTTAAGACATTGCGCTTCATTCCTGAAATAGCGAAGCCCGTTGAAGAGTGGTGGAGCGGGAGAGGTCTTCGGGGTTAGTACCGGGAAGGCCTTGAGGAACATCCATCTGCAGTTTTTCGAAGAGCTCTTTCCAATATTCCGGTAGATTTCCTTCCGAATCCAGAAAGTTCATAGGCTGGCACGAGAAAATGTGTGAGCCGTCCGGGCGCAAGAAACATTCATAGACGAGCTCGGAGCAGTAGTAGGCGTCGTTATCGGGAAGAAATGCGAAATCGTAGGGCGAGCCTATAAGGCCTTTAGCGCGCTGCACGCTTGCTGTTACTCCAGTGCTGTCCTTCAATCTCATAAGTACGGCCTTCCCCTTTTCTTCGAGGAGTTTGGTCTCCATCTTTTCTCTACTTACACCATTTCGAGGAGTAGCGTCGATTAGCCACACGGTGCCTTCGGAATCGACTTCCACTATCGCCACATGTACGAACCCATCGCCCGTGGAACTGCTTATGGCATCATCCATCGAAGAGGAGCCTCCTGTGAAAAAGATAAGGTCTCCCGTTTGCGGAGCCGTGTCGGTGCGACAGGAAGACAAAAGGCATAATGCGGCGCAGATTGCCGCAAACCGGAGCGGCAGATGGCGTGATGGACCCATAAACATCAGAGATTCAGGTCTTTTGAGAGCCTTTCGTACACTGTCCGCGCTATGATTTCGGCGCCTTCGCGGTTCGGGTGGATGCCGTCGTTGAACTGCTCCACCTCTCCGATTGCCGAATTGATGTCGATGACTGGCAGCCCTTTTTCTCTGGCCAATTCCTTTATGATGGGAATTACACCTTCGTCAAGGGTTTGGTCGTTAAGCGAAATGATGCTAGGGTCTATGCGTGAGATTTCCACTCCTTCTTTAATCTCGATTTTATTTAAGATCGGAGGGGGTGTCATAAGATAGACCTTCGCACCGAGCTCTGTGAATGTGTCGACTATCTTTGAATAACCTTCCCTGAATTTTCCTGGGTCCCAGTTGATTCTTTTAGTGTCATTCGAGCCAAGCATTATTATGGCTATGTCCGGAAGGAACTTCTGTGCGTTAGTGAACACCCTTTTTTTAACATAAGGCACCTCCGAATCCATACGTGCGGTGGAATCGTTATAGCCATAGTTGTTCACTTCAAACTCCTGCGACTCGGAATTAAGCAATTCGCCCAAGACAGCCGGGTAACTATATTTTGATCTTCTAATAATGGTGAAGCCCCAAGTGATACTATCACCGATGCAAGCTATTTTAATCATATCCTCTTTTTTACGGGAGTCCATTACTACAAAAATGGTGCAAAAAAGGAAACTTGGAATGGTAGCCAGATAGAATCGTTCGGGGGGGAG
>URCV01000031.1 GCA_900546445.1 uncultured Bacteroidales bacterium
CCACTATCCAGAACTTCGCATCCTTCTTCTTATTAGACTCGATTTTCAGCTCTATCTTCTTAGCCTTGAATGGGAATAAGAGCAAGAGCACGCCCCATGAAATCAACAGCATCACGATGACGAAAGGAACCATTCTCACGCACCAGTCGCCGAAAGCCACGTCGATGCCGAGCTGCTCCTTAAGATAGCCCAGTGCTATTACGTTAGGAGGGGTGCCGATAGGAGTGCCGATGCCTCCGATGTTCGCGCCTATCGGGATGGCCAATGCCAATCCTATCTTACCCTTTCCGTCTGTCGGCAGACTTTTCAGCACCGGAGCGAGGAATGCGAGCATCATCGCAGCGGTAGCAGTGTTACTCATAAACATAGAGAAGAAAGCCACTACCATCAGGATGCCGAGCAGCACCATCTTCGGATTAGTTCCGAACGGTGCGAGAAGGACTCTGGCCAATACCACGTCCAATCCTACCTTCGTAGCCGCAATCGCAAGCACGAAACCGCCCATAAATAGCATAATGGTAGGGCTGGCAAATGAAGCCATGAGGTCCTTATAACCTACTACCGCACCTTCTGCGAAACCTCCTTCCGGAAGTTTATGAAGCAGGAAACCGAATGAGCCCGATGAAATGGTGAAAATAAGGAGAACCATAGTGATGATGGAAGTAGCCCAAGCAGGGACGATTTCCAAAATCCACATAAGAGCCGCGAATGCGAATATCGCGATGGTTCTCTGCTGTGTAAGTGTCATAGCATCGATTCCGAAGAATGATGTAGGCACAAAAAAGAGAAACAGGGTTACAAAAAGAACTATAGGAAGCCCTATAAGCTTTTTGTAATTCAATTTTTTTGATTCCATTATAATATTTTAGCTTAATTACAATTTGCGCCGCTTTCGGGCAAAAGCGGCGCAAATTTAATAAATATCTGTGTAATATCCTAAACTATCCCCTGTTCGAGCATCGCGGTAGCCACCTTCATAAAGCCGGCCACGTTAGCTCCCTTCACATAGTTTACGGAGCCATCTTCCTGAATACCATACTTTACGCAAGATTCGTGGATGGATTTCATAATGGAATGGAGTTTAGCATCCACCTCTTCGGCAGTCCAGCTGATATGCGTAGCGTTCTGGGTCATCTCGAGACCCGAAGTAGCCACTCCACCGGCATTGACCGCCTTACCGGGTGCGAAAATCATGTTCGCATTCAAGAATTTCACGGCGTCTTCCTGGCAACCCATATTGCTGACCTCGCAGCAGTAATGACAGCCATTAGCCTTGAGTTCCTGCGCGTCTTCGAGCGAAAGTTCGTTCTGGAAGGCGCAAGGCATGGCCACGTCGCATTTGACGCTCCACGCCTTCTTCCCGGCAGTAAATATCGCCTGCCCCGGGAATTTGTCCGCCATATCCTCCACTCTGTTTCTGTTAGACGAGCGCATTACGAGCATATAGTCTATCATCTCAGGAGTAATTCCCTGTGGAATCTCGCAGACGCCGTCCGGACCCGATATGGCCACTACCTTGGCACCGAGCTGAGTAGCTTTCTTGCAGGCTCCCCAAGCCACGTTTCCGAATCCCGAAATCGCTATTTTCAAACCTGAAACCTCCTTATTCTCGCGTGCGAGCATATTCTGAAGGAAGTAGAGAGCGCCATAGCCCGTCGCCTCAGGACGAAGGACAGAGCCTCCCCAATTGGCCCCCTTTCCGGTCAGCACACCGGTAGAATAGCGTCTGGCGAGCTTGGCATACATTCCGTTCAGATAGCCGATTTCGCGTCCGCCGACACCTACATCGCCGGCAGGAATGTCCTGATCCGGGCCTATGCAGCGCCACAATTCCAGCATAAATGCCTGACAGAAGCGCATAATCTCCGCATCGCTCTTGCCCACAGGGTCGAAGTCCGAGCCACCCTTGGCCCCTCCCATCGGAAGTGTAGTCAGCGCGTTCTTGAAGGTCTGTTCGAAGCCCAGGAATTTGAGCATTGACGGGGTGACGGCCTTATGGAAGCGCAAGCCTCCCTTATACGGGCCAATCGCACCGTTGAACTGAACCCTATAGCCTGTATTAGTTCGTACCTGTCCGGAATCATCCACCCAGGTCACGCGGAAAGTGAAAATACGGTCGGGTTCGACCATCCTTTCGATGATCTTCGCCTTTTCGAATTCGGGATGTTGGTTATAGACATCTTCTACCGTCTCCAAAACTTCGCGAACGGCCTGAAGATACTCGCTCTCTCCGGGATACTTTTCCTGGAGACGGGCCATAAGGTCAAGTGTGTTCATAATAAAAACTATTGTTGCTGTTCAGCAGCAGCCTTAGCGGCCATTTCCTGCTGAAGGGACTCCAGTGTGCGTCCTTCAGGAATGCCAAGCATCTTGCGAGCTGCAGGAGTGAGGTCTACGCTCTGTGCGTTATCGATGTAAAGAGCTGTATTTACGTCGAATACATAGATGTAACCACCTTCCTTAGCCAGTGTGTTCACAACCTCTGACGCCTTTTTCTGAATAGGAGCCATGAGGGTCTGCTGCTGTTGCTGAAGGTCTGTCTGAATGCTCTGCTCGAACTCCTGGATGCGTGTAACTATGCCCTGAAGTTCCTTTTCCTTACTTTCCCTAATGGCCGGAGTCCAAGTAGAAGCTTTCTGCTGATATGCGGTGTATTTAGTCTGATACTCCTCTACCATAGCGCTATAGGTCTCCTGGATTTCCTTATTGGAAGCATCCAAAGCGGCGCGTGCGGCATCGGCCTCAGGCATAAGTTGAACCAATTCAGCGAAATTAACGTGTGCGAACTTAGGCTGAGCTACGGCTGCGAGTGAAAGCAGTGACGTAGCCACAATCAAAAAGATTTTTTTCATAATATCATTCATTTTATAATTATCTAGAATTGTTGTCCGATTACGAAGTGGAATTGGCTTCCACCCAGATTCTTACTACGTCCGTCGAATCCATAGCCCCAGTCCACGCCGATAAGTCCGACCATAGGCAGGAACACTCTCACGCCCACGCCGGCCGAACGGTATATCTGGAAAGGATTGAAGTCCCTGATGTCAGACCAACAGTTACCACCCTCCAGGAATGCGAGCAGATATATGGTAGACGAAGGCTGCATGATTACAGGGTAGCGAAGCTCAAGCGTGAACTTGTCGTAGACATTGCCTGCATAGGCGCCGCCATCGGATTTGTAGGCCGTAGCAGTGTATGGGGTAAGGGAGTAGTTCTCATAACCGCGAAGTGAAATCACCTCGGAGCCATAAGTGTTATATCCCGACATACCGTCACCTCCCAAAAGGAAGCCCTCGAACGGAGAATAACCCCAGCTTCTGTTATAGAATCCCAAATATCCGAACTGTGCACGTGTCATAAGGACCAGATCGCCCACGAGCTTGATGTACTGCGAAGCGGACATCTTCCACTTGTGATACTCTATCCAGCGATATCTCTGCTGTGCGCTCCAGTTGTCGTAGTTTACGTCTTTCCAAGACTTCACGTTTACTCTCTTGCCGTCCTTGTCGAAGTCATACTTTCTGAAAAGGGAGAAAGGAGGGGTGAGCGAAAGTCCGAACGAGAACTCGGAACCCATACGCGGATAAATCTGCTGGTCAGTTGAATTACGCATAAGGTTAAACGAATAGCTTATGTTATGCGAATAACCGTTATCGAAAATGAAATAGCCTGAATACCAGTTAGTAAGTTTATATGTCTGCCAATTAAGTCCGTTATACGCCACGAAATAGTTATCCGGCCACTTGAGTCGACTACCCAACGATGCCGACACGCCGAACACTTCCATCTGCCTGTCGTGGCTGAGGATGTTCAATGCCAGATAAGAGTTAGTTTGGCGGGTATAGTAAGCCGACATATTAAGGGAGGTAGGCTTCTTTCCGAAAAGCCACGGCTCCGTGAAGCTGGCCGAAAGCGCCGTATAGTACGTACCGTTAGTCTGGAATCGGAATGCGAGGTTCTGCGCATCTCCCAGAGGCACAGGCCTCCACGCATCCTTGTCGAAGAATCGACGGGTCGAGAAGTTGTTGAAGCTTACGCCGACCGTAGCCACGAAGGTATTGCCGCCCCATCCACCGGAAAGCTCCAATTGGCTCGAAGGCTTCTCAGTAACGTTATAGATGAGGTCTACGGTATTATCTCTCTGGTTAGGCAGAATCGCATAGCCGTTCGTAGGGTCCATGATGGCCTCGGCGTCGAATTGGCCTAAGGAAGCGATCTCTCGAATCGAGCGCTCGAAGTCGGACTGGCTGAAGAGGTAGCCCGGGCGGGTCACCACCTGGCGGCGGACCACGCGCTCGTTAGTAAGGTCGTTTCCGTTGATTATGATATTGTTAAGCGTGGCCTGCTTTCCTTCCCTGAGGCGAAGTTCCACGTCTACGGAATCGTTCTGGATATTAGTCTCGACAGGAGTAATGTCGAAGAAAAGGTAGCCTTTGTCCCTGTAGAGCTTCGACACGTCGTAGTCGCCCTGCTTTCCACCGCCATAGAGGCGCTTCTGCATAGACACCACGTCGTAGACGTCACCTTTCTCGATACCGAGAATGGAATTCAGCATATCTGCGCTGTAGACGGAGTTACCGGTCCACTTTATGTCCCTGAAATAGTATTTGTTACCTTCGTCGAGCACGATGTCGATGTCGATTTTCTTCTTCACCTTTCCGTTCTTTCCGACCACGTCCACTATGTACACGCTATCCCTTACGATACGCGCATCGCGATAGCCGGCCTCGTTAAGGGTACTTATGAGACTACGCTTGTCCTCGGCATACTCCTTCTCATTGAACTTCTTACTCTTGAAGAAGTTGTAGATCTTGTTAGACTTCGTTTTCTTCATGGACTTGGCCAACTTGTAGTCCGAGATATCCTCGACGCCCACGAAATTGATGTCCTTAATCTTAACCTTAGGACCCTTGTCTATATGGAAAGTGACGCGAATGGCATTACGCACCATAGTATCCTTCTGAACTTCGGTGTTCACCTCGCAGAGCAGGAATCCCTTCTCCGCATAGAAACGCTTGATGATACCCTCGGCAGTGCTGCGGGTGTAATCGGAAAAATCACCTCCGCGCCTGAATCCTATACGCTCGTTAAGCTCTTTCTTATCGCCTGACTTGATTCCGGTAAAGCCCCACGCAGACATCCTGGGACGTTCCTTTATGGCGATGCGAAGATAAACCGAATCTTTCGATGCACTGAGTCCGTCGGCATAAACGGCGACGTCTTCGAAGTAATTCTTCGCAAGGAGTCGCTTTATCGCAGATGCCACCTCGTCTCCCGGGAGGGTAATCTTCCTACCCTTGAACAGTCCGGACTGAGCCACTATCTGTGACGAATCGAAATATGTATTTCCCTCTACAGTAACGCCTCCGACATAATACTGCTTCGGTCTGTTATAATCCACCTCCACCTGTGCATACATAGAAGCACAGGCCAGCATACACGCAACAACTGAAAAAAACCGCAAAAACTTCATTCCTCGAGTCTTAAATCTCACAAATATAACTCTTTTATTTCACTTTTCCGAAACGGCGATCGCGTCCTGAATACTCTTTTATCGCGGACAGCAACTCTTCTTTTCTAAAATCAGGCCAAAGCGTATCCGTGAAGACGAATTCGGAATAGGCTGTCTGCCAAAGCATATAATTACTTATTCGCTTTTCGCCGGAAGTTCTTATGACCAAATCGGGGTCCGGGATGCCAGCCGTCACAAGCGCAGCGCTAACAGTATCGTAGTCAATCTCTTCAGCCTTCTTTCCACTTTTTACGATAGCCTGCACCGCATGGAGGATATCCCACCTGCCGCTATAGCTGAGCATAATGCACAAATCGAGCTTGTCGTTCTTCTCGGTAGCCTTTTCCAGCTGACTTATAGAGAATTGAAGCGCACCGGAGAGCCTGTTTCGATTACCGAGCACACGGAAACGCACCCCGTTGTTCATAAGCGTGGAGTATTCGTTCTTTATGGCCTTGGCCAAAAGCCCCATCAGAGCGGATATTTCCTCTGCAGGCCTGTTCCAGTTCTCCTCTGAAAAGGTGTATAGAGACAAGTATCTGACTCCCAGCTCCACACAAGCCTCGGTAATGTCCCTGACTCTTTCCACGCCCTCGATATGTCCCTGCGAACGGGCAGCTCCACGAGCCTGTGCCCAGCGTCCGTTTCCATCCATGATGATGGATATATGGTTCGGTATAATCAATTCCGACATAATGATTTAAGTATTATTTCTCACATCCTCTCCCCAGAGCAGCTTGGCCCGGAGAGCCTTTATGAAATTCGATTTTCCCAGCACCACCTTCCTGAGTTTGAACGGAGCACTCGAGACACTCACGGAAGTACCGCTTGGAATCAAATAGTCCCTATTATCCAAAGACAGAGCCAAACCGGCACCTTTTCTGTCGCGCGCGCAAATATTTATCCGTGCGTCCTTCGAAAGCAGCAGCGGGCGAAGATTGAGATTGTGCGGGGCTATCGGGGCCAATATGAACGCATCCAGCTCCGGACTGCATATCGGGCCACCCACGCTCAACGAATAGGCCGTACTGCCCGAACTGGTCGAAACCAGCATTCCGTCTGCCCAATAAGTCGGGAGCGGCTCGGAGTCGATACTAGCCTCTATGCCCAGAGTGCCCGTGCCCTGACGCCTGACTACCACCTCGTTAAGTGCATAGGGCGAGAATCCGGAAGGCGTTTCGCCATCGACCCTCGCTTCGAGAAGACTCCTCTCGACTATCCCGTACTTCCCTTCCGACAGGGCTTCATGCACCTGTGTAACGTCGTATTCCGACAGGAAACCGAGCCTACCTAGATTCACGCCGAGAATGGGAATGCCCTCCCTGCACACCAGATTCGCCGCAGACAGGAACGTACCGTCTCCACCGAAACTAAGAAGCATATCCGTATCAGGGGCGAGACCTTGTAAAATATCATAGACCTGCATTCCGGATTCGCTGAGTCTCTCGAGCAAACCGGTTACGGCAGAATCAGAATACAACTGTTTTTTCTTTATTAAGTATGCAATTTTCATTTACAGCCTCAAATTTAGCATAATATTTTCTATTTTTGCATTTCGATGACTATACTTAGTGTAAATATAAATAAGATCGCCACTCTGCGAAATGCTCGCGGGGGCAATATGCCTGATGTGGAGAAAGCGGCCAGAGACATAGAAGGTTTCGGGGCCGAGGGTATAACCGTGCATCCTAGACCTGACGGAAGGCACATCAAATACGAAGACGTAAGGCTTCTTAAAAAACTGATACGTACCGAATTCAACATAGAGGGAAATCCGGAACCTTCCTTCAGGGACTTGGTAATGGAAGTGATTCCCGAGCAGGTGACACTCGTTCCGGACGGACACGACGCCATCACCTCTAACTGCGGATGGGATACGATAAAGCACGAAGCCTTTCTCACGGAAATGTGTAACTTATTTCACTCTAAGGGAATAAGGGTTTCCATCTTCATAGACCCACTTCCGGAGATGGCCTACGGAGCCGCACGATGCGGCGCGGACAGGATAGAGCTCTACACTGCCGCCTATGCCGAAAATTATCCCATTAATAGAGAGGAGGCGGTAGCTCCTTACCTTCGCACGGCGCAGGCGGCTAGAGAAGCGGGATTGGGAGTAAATGCAGGTCACGACCTGAATTTGGATAATTTGGAATACTTATTGAAGACCATTCCGTGGATAGACGAAGTTTCCATAGGACACGCACTTATCTGCGATGCCCTGTACTTAGGATTGGAAAAGACCATCCACGAATACCTTATAAGAACACACGTAAACAAATAGAATAAAATAAAATAAAATGAAAAAAACACCTATCATCTTGAGCATTTGCTCTCTTGTAGTGGCGGCAGCCGCTCTCGTACTTAACTTCATTCCTAAACACGGCACAGAAAGCACTTGCGAGGAAAAAACCGAGAAAAGCGAAAATACGGAAGGCATCGCTTTCTTCAATCTCGACGAGGTAATCGCCGGATATCAGATGGCCATCGACCTTCAGCAAAGTTTCGAGAAAAAGGCCAAAGGCATCGATGAGGACGTGACCCGTCGTCGCACCAAGCTTGAAAACGAGGACAAGGATCTCGCGGAGAAGCTCAACAAGGGACTCATCACCAGAAGCGTAGCCGAGGTAAAATATAACGAACTCCAGAAGAAGGTGGCCGATTTCCAGCAGTTCGGACAGCAGAAACAGAACGAATTGGCAGAAGAGCAGCAGGTTATCCTGAACAACATCGCCAATTCCATTATGGAATACGTAACTAAATTCAACGCTACGCGTAACTACTCCCTGATTTTCTCTACCCAGGGTGGTTTGCTTTCTCAGCCTGTCGTATGCGGCGACGAGGGATTGAACATCACTACAGAGCTCATCGAAGGCCTCAACGCAGAGTACGTAGCGAGCAAGTCTAAAAAATAAACTAAATTGAGAAAGTTTTTCAGCATACTTCTATTGATTACCGCTTTCGGGAGCATCTCCGTAAGCGCTCAGGATTCGTATCCTGTGGTAGAGGTAAAAGTGTCAACTGACAAGGTGCGCGTAAATGGCAAGAGCTACTACACGCACGTGGTCACGGAAAAGCAGACCCTCTACTCGATAAGCAAGGCCTACGAAGTCACGACTGACGACATCATACATGCGAATCCGAAGCTCCACTTGGACAAGGAGCCGCTAAAGGAGGGCAGCATCCTGCTTGTTCCCGTCAAGCCATCGAAGCCTGCCGCGGACATACCCGTAGAACAGCCTGTGGCACAAGACAGCACTACGCTCGAAGCCGTACCTTCGGAGACATTGGCGGAAGTGCAGGAGACTCCCATCGACTTTTCTCAGGCCAATGCCACCCTGTCACTGCTGTTGCCATTTGCCGTCGACACCACTGCTAACAAGAACTATCTCAATTTTTATTTCGGAGCGCTATTGGCCGTGAAAGAATTGGCCGATAAAGGTATGACCATCGAAATCAATGCGATAGACTCCGAAAACAGGCAGGAACTCTCGGATTGCAGAAGGCAAATCGCCGAGAGCGACATAATCATAGGACCGGTAAGCGGCTCGGACATAGCGCAGACGCTGCGCATCCTTCCGGATAACAAATATCTGGTGTCGCCGCTGGACAGCCGCACCGAGAATTGGGCTCAAAGCGACAGGGTCATTCTGGCAGCGACAAGCGCGACCAGGCAAATAGAGGACGTGGTGGATTGGCTGGCAGAGGATATGGCCGGAGGAACCGACACTCTGATAGTGGTAAGGGAAACCGGATACAAGATGACATTTACGGAGAACACTATGTCTTCGTATCTTTCCAACATCCCGGAAGATAGGAAGATAGAAGTGGATTACTCGCTTTCAGGAGGGCTGGAGATGAACGAATGGTTCGACGCTCACACTCACTTGAAGGATTCGGTAACCCGTGTCATCGCGGCATCGGAGCACGACATATTCATAGATGACGTCATCAGGAACGTGTATCTTCAGAACAACATGAAGAAAAACACCATCATCTACGGGCCGGCGAAGACCAAATCCGACGAGATGGATCGTATGTGCGACGCCCGCCTGCATTCGAGCGTTACCTATCATATAGATTACACGCGCCCGGATGTCATAAAATTCGTAAAGGACTTCAGGGCATTGTACGGAGGAGAGCCTGACAATTTCGCTTTCCACGGCTACGACACGGCCAAGTATTTCCTGAGCATCTATGCCAAGTATGGCGACGATTGGGCGGAGCATCTCTCTGCCTTTACCCAGAGCGGACTTCAAACTTACTTTAGATTTGAAAAGCCACAGGGATGGGAAGGAGCTGTAAATGCAGGACTTAGACGATTGGTTTACTCTCCGGGATTCAAAGTTCAAATCACTGACAGATAAGAAAAGATGCTTCACCTTTGGTGGAGCATCTTTTTTTTCATAGATTTGCATCGGAAGGGGTCACTAAGGACCTCTCGAACGAGAACTATGAGAATTAAAGAATTGAGTCTAAATGAAAGGCCTCGCGAAAGATTGCTCAGCGCAGGACCGGCAGCCCTCTCAGACGGAGAATTATTGGCAGTTTTATTACGCACGGGAACATCGCAGATGAATGTCCTCGATGTGGCGCGCACTCTCCTATTAAAATGCAATAACTCACTGGTGGAGATGTCGCGGCTTTCGACGGAGCAATTGTGTGCTGTCCCGGGAATTAAAAAGGACAAGGCGGCGACAATTATGGCGGCGCTGGAACTGGGAAGGCGTTTCATCGGCGAGCATAACGAGAGGCCCGAGGAAAAAATCAAGTGCGCGGTGGATGCGTATAATCTGCTTATCCCTATGCTTAAGGGACTTGACCACGAGGAGGGGTGGCTTATTCTACTGGATAAAGGAAGCCGCGTGATAGAAGCCATGTCTTTAGGGATAGGGTCAGACGACACCGTGGCGATAGGGATAAAGCTCATCATACGGCTTGCCCTCGAAAAGGGTGCGGCGGCGGTAATCGTCGCGCACAATCACCCTTCCGGCGACCCTGAGCCTTCCGATGCCGACATAAAGATGACGATGGCCATTCACAAGGCGTGCAGTGTCTGCGACATTAGTTTCCTGGACCACGTGATAGTGTGTGACAGCCGTCTTTTCAGTTTCGCGGAGGAAAAATGCATAGAAATGCCGAATAACTTTGCAGAATTAAAATAAATTCTTATATTTGCAATCCTTTCGGCCTAAGGGCTGGGAGTTAAATGGTGCGATTAGTTCAGTTGGTAGAGCACTAGATTGTGGTTCTAGGTGTCGTGGGTTCGAGCCCCACATCGCACCCCAAGACGGCAGAAATGCCGTCTTTTTTGTTTTACGGCGAACGGACCTTGTCGCTCGCAGCAAAGTTCGCCCTCGGACGGATCCTCCTTTCACTAGTTGCCGGGAACGCTGAAGCGCACATCAGTGCGCCGGCCGGGCCGTGTATTTTGCAAAAGCAAAATATGGAAAGGCGCAAAGGCCGACGTGGGTAGCCACGATAGTGGCGGTCATCGCTCGCAACCCGAAAAACACCTTTGAACAGCAGCCGCATTCTACAGCGTTCTGGTAAGGGTGCGACCTAAAGGTGTACGAAAGTACAAGTGCCTCTACGGCACTCAGACTCAAAAGGTTTTTTTCGGGTTCTTCGGTAGAATATAGTTCAAAGAAGTGTTATTTTTATTAAAAATAAATTTGCGGTTTACGAAAAAATTCGTACATTTGCAGTCCCAAAGTAGATGCGGATGTGGTGAAATGGTAGACACGCTACTTTGAGGGGGTAGTGGGCGTTGGCCTGTATGAGTTCGAGTCTCATCATCCGCACGAAGAAGTCAGCTGAAATAGCTGACTTTTTTCGTATATTTGCATTCCGAAAAACAGTCGGTCAACACCACTTGTTTTCGCCACTAATGAATTAGTGCATACATCACCAAATTGACTGCAGGATGTCTTCTATTTTAGACGGAATATCACCCGAAGGCCCCATCCTTCTGCATTGCTGCTGCGCTCCGTGCGCATCGGCCATATTGGAGGCGATGGTAGAGGCCCAATTGGCCGTGACGGTCTTCTTTTCTAACTCAAACATCTTTCCTTTCGAGGAATATCTGACGAGAAAGGACGAGCTGGTTCGTTATTGCGAGCGGCTCGGCGTCCCTTACGTGGAGGACGTCTACGCACACGAGGATTGGCAGAAAGAGGTGGGCTGCGGACGGGAAGACATGCCCGAAAGGAGCAGCAGGTGCGCTCAGTGCTTCAGATTCCGATTGCTCAGGGCTGCCAATTATGCCGCAGAAAACGGATTTTCCGCACTGACGACGACATTGGCCTCCTCCAGATGGAAGAGTCTCGAGCAGATAGACGAGGCGGGTCGCTGGGCAGTGGAGCAGGCGAACGGCGGTCATCCCGGCGGCAGCGAGGTCCTATGGTGGGCGATGAATTGGCGCAAAGGTGGGCTACAGGCTCGCAGATGCGCGCTTATAAAGGAGTTGAACTTCTATAACCAGCAATATTGCGGCTGCGAATATTCGATGAGAAAAGAAAACACGGTGGTGATGTTTCCGCCGGCCAAGATTAACCTCGGATTGAATGTGCTACGGAAACGGGAAGACGGATTTCACGATATCGAGACCCTCTTTTACGCAGTACCTTCGCTTTGTGACAGGCTCGAGGTGAGTAAGAGCGACGAGTTCCGCGCCGATGTGGAAGGGGCGAATTGGCCTATGGAAAAGGACTTGTGCGTAAGGGCATTCCGGCTGATGCAGGAACGTTATGGGATAGGGAACGTTACTCTTTCACTACGTAAGCACATCCCTGTAGGAGCGGGATTGGGAGGAGGCTCGGCGGACTGCGCTTTCACTATAAAGGCTCTCAACTCCCTGTTCGGACTGGGTCTGAGCGAGGAGGAGATGATGGAATGCGCCGGTGAATTGGGCTCGGACTGCG
Source organism: uncultured Bacteroidales bacterium (assembly GCA_900546445.1). GTDB lineage: Bacteria > Bacteroidota > Bacteroidia > Bacteroidales > UBA932 > Cryptobacteroides. The sequence goes on from URCV01000031.1 coordinate 12,433, forward strand.
CTTTCTTCATAAAATGCGCTCCTCAGTGGGGTGAGGGTAGGGGCGACATCCTCACTCCCTTAGGACGGGACATTCTGAAGGGTTATGAAATAAGAGTGGAAATCCCTGAGGGAGAAAGCATTAACACGGCCGAGGCTTATAAAGGCATTACTCCGGGGGCGAAGGCGCCTTCCATAAAGGAGATAATCTGCGAGCACGGCATAGATGAGTGGAAGGAGCTTCTCCATAACGATTTCGAGGATAGCGTGTTCCCGTGTCATCCGGCCATCAAGGAATTGAAGGAAGATATGTACGAGAGAGGCGCGGTTTACGCCTCGATGAGTGGAAGCGGCGCGGCCGTTTTCGGAATTTTCAAAAAGTAAGATATGGGAATAATCTTTATGATATTATACCTGACCGGTTTGATTCCGGCAGCACTGTCTTTCAAGGACTTGTTTTCTCGAAAGAATGTAGGGATGGGAAGGAAGCTCGTGACGGCCTTTTTCGTGTTCATTTTCAGCTGGATAGGCTTCTATATTTATGAAATAACAAAAAATAGTATATGGAAAACAAACGATTAGAAAGTCTCGACGCCTTCAGGGGCTTCGATATGATGTGGATAATGGGATTGGCCTCGATAGTCGTCGCCGTGTGCTCGCTATTCCCAGGGGGCGAAAACTGCGCACTGGCCACCCAAATGGAACACGTGGAATGGAACGGATTGGCATTTATGGACCTGATCTTCCCTACCTTCCTTTTCATCGCCGGCATCTCCTTTCCATTTTCACTTGCCAAGCAGAAATCGCTGAACCACAGCAGTGCCCAGATTCACGGGAAAATCTTCAAGCGCGCCGCTGTCCTCGTATTGTTCGGACTTATCTACAACGGTCTTCTGGGCAATTTTAACCTCTCGGAGCTGCGCTGGTGCAGTGTTTTGGGAAGAATCGGCCTCGCGTGGATGATAGCTGCGCTGCTGTTTGTGCACTGCAAAAGAAACGTAAGAATCATCATCTGCGCCGCCCTGCTACTAGGATACTACCTGATAATGAGATTTTGCTTGGCGCCGGGAGCACCTGCAGGGGCTGACCCGTTCTCGCTGGAATGGAACATAGCCGGATACATAGATCAGAAGGTGATGCCGGGAATACTTTACCTCGGAACATTCGATCCGGAAGGACTCCTCGGACTTATTCCTGCCAGTGCTACCGCTATGATGGGTATGTTTACCGGTGAGTTCGTAAGGGAATGTAAGAAAAGCGGCGAGAAAAAGACTCTATATATGGTCATAGCGTCTGCCCTACTTTTAGCGGTGGGTCTCGTATGGAACATATTCTTCCCTATCAACAAGAACCTCTGGAGCAGCAGTTTCGCCTGTGTAGTAGGCTCTTACTCGCTCTTTATGTTCGCCCTCTTCTATTATGTAATAGACGTGAAGGGACACCACAAATGGGCATTCCCGTTCAAGGTCGTAGGTATGAACTCCATCACCATCTATATGGCCATGGAATTCGTAAGCTTCAGCCTCACTGCCAAACTGCTTCTCGGCGGAGTTATGAAACTTATGCCAAGCGAAGCGGCAGCTAACCTGATTCTCTATATAGGGATATTTATGCTGAGGTGGCTCTTGCTCTATTTCCTGTACAAGAAAAAGATATTCTTGAAAGTCTAGATGTAATCCCGAATTTCCTGCTCCCTGTCTAAAGGGCATATCAGGATTCGGCCATCTTTTACAGCTATGATATAGTTATCGAGGCCGACGGCGATGAGTCGTTGGCCTTCTTCTATGGCGCATAGACAATTCTTGCAGTCGTGAAGCTCTATGGTGCCTACGTCTTTACGGTACTGCTTCAGCGCGCCCCAAGTGCCCAAATCGCTCCAGCCCAAATCTTGAGCTATCACATAGATGTTATCGGACTTCTCCATCACCGCGTAGTCTATGGAAATCTTGTCGCAGGTCGGGAAAAGTTCCTTAAGGACCTGCTTCTCGGAAGAAGTATAGAAATGCGGCTCTATCTTATCCATTACGGATGAAATCTGCGGTGCGTGAGTGCGCAGCTCCGAAAGAATGGTGCTCACCTTCCACACGAACACTCCGGCATTCCAGAAATAACTGCCGGCAGCGATGTAGGATTTGGCAGTATTCAGGTCGGGTTTCTCGCAGAAATGATTTACTTTCACCAATTCGCCGAGCACGGCCTTACTCGCACAGATGTAGCCATAGCCGGTTTCGGGACGCGTAGGTTCTATGCCAATCGTAACGATGCGAGCCTCGTCGCTTTCACTCACGAAATCGCTCGCCTGTCTGATTATGTTCGTATAGACAGCTGTTTTAAGGACCATAGCATCCGACGGAGTCACTACCACCGTGGCATTCGGGTGGTGCACCGCTATCTTACGACAAGCGTAAGCGATACAAGGCGCGGTGTTCCTTCCGACGGGCTCCAAAAGGATATTTTCAGTAGGTATGGAAGGAAGCTGCTCCCTTACGATGCTCTCGTAATGTTCGGAAGTGACTATCCATATATTTTCAATCGGGCACACCGGAAGAAACCTATCTACGGTCATCTGAATCAGGGTCTTACCCACACCGAGCACATCCACGAACTGCTTGGGCAAGTCGGGAGTGCTGAGAGGCCACAGACGGGAGCCAATTCCCCCGGCCATAATAACAACTTGAATGTCTGCCATTATTTGTCCAGTACTGAATAAACAGAATTATTACTCTTATACTCAGGCACGATTTCCTTCATCTTAGCCACGATATCCATAGCGTCGTAAGCATTGGCCGTCTGGATAAGGTCCTCTATGGACTTGCTCACTTCCAGATAATCGTATTCGCGCACCGTGGCAATACGGATTTTCTCGTGGAATGAAGGTTTCGTAATTTCCTCTATGTTAAGAAGTTCCTCGTAGAGCTTTTCGCCCTCGCGAAGTCCGGTATATTCTATCTGTACGTTAGTGGCTCCGCTAAGGAAAATCATACGCTTGGCGAGATCGGCTATGCGAACCGGCTTACCCATATCGAATACGAAAATCTCACCGCCCTTTCCCTTAGTGCCGGCCTCGAGAACCAATTTACAAGCTTCCGGAATGAGCATAAAATAGCGAATGATGTCAGGGTGAGTTACAGTTACAGGGCCACCTTCATCTATCTGCTTTCTGAATAGCGGAATGACCGATCCGTTAGAACCGAGCACATTTCCGAAACGAGTGGTGACGAACTGTGTGTTTCCCTTAACCACGCCTTCCTGCTCCGCCTTGTTGAGACTCTGAACGTAAATCTCGCAGATACGCTTCGAACAACCCATCACGTTAGTAGGATTCACCGCCTTATCGGTAGAGACCATAACGAATTTCTCCACGCCATACTCCACGGACAAATCGGCGATGTTTCTGGTACCTCGAATGTTATTATGAACCGCCGCACTAGGATTATCCTCCATCATAGGCACGTGCTTGTAAGCAGCGGCGTGGAAGACATACTGAGGGCGGTAGGTCTTGAATATGACCTTCATCCTGTTCTTCGAGTCTATGGACGAAACGATGGTATGTGCCTTTATGTTAGGGAATTCCTTAGCCATCATAAGACGAATGTCGTGCTGAGGAGTCTCCGCCTGGTCTACGAGAATCAACTCTTCGGGAGCGAAGGAAGCTAACTGTCTGACGAGTTCACTACCTATGCTACCTGCCGAACCGGTTACGAGTATTCGCTTTCCGTTCAACTCTTTAGACACCGACTCCAAATCGACTTTTATCTGTTCGCGAGGAAGCAAATCCTCTATCTTCACATCCTTAAGTGCGTACTTTCCTTCGCTCTTCTGCGAGTCGGAAAGGGCGTGTTCGAAAAGCAATCTCACTCCTGCATCCAGAATGGCATTATGCAGGAACTCATTAGCCTTTACCTCGTTAATCCTATTTATAGGAACTACCACAGCCTTGATTTCCAGTTTCTTCAATACTGCAGGGAGATTCTCGTCCGGAAGGTAGACAGTCTCTCCGAGCAGCGAATCCGTCGTCTTTGACGAATCGTGCGAAATGAAGCCGCGAACACGATACCTGGCCGGCTTGTCACTCCTGATTCTCTTTGCCAATGACACACCGCCGTCGCCTATGCCATAGACCAACACGCTTATCGCGTTTTCGGTCCTGAATCCGTCATATAGCAGTTTCACGCACACCCTCTCCACCCACATCACCAGCGTGGCCGACAGAGATGCGGTAATCAAATACTTGAAATTGAATAGGAAGCCCTCGGGACCCGTGCCAGAGATAAACTGCACCAGAAAACAGAAGATCGTGGCCAATACCATGGCCAATCCCACATTCTTCAAGTCCGCGAAGGAAGAATAGCGGATGATACCGCTATATGTACGGAAAATCCTGAAGAACACCACGTGAATCATCAGGAAGACTATCAATGTAATGACGAACTGCCATCCAGCCTCTAGGGCACAACTGCGTCCTGCATAAAACAGGAATGTGGAAAGATATGATATAAAAACGATTACGCAATCTATAAGGAGTACAGTCCAATGCGGTAAAGTCTTATGACTAAAATACCAATCAGTAAGAGTAAAAAACGTATTTCTGCCTTTTCCCATTTCGTTTCATTTTAATACCGGAAAACAAAGGTATAAAAAAATAACGAAAAAAGAGAGGTTTACCCAAATATATTACGGATAAACCTCTCAAATTAAAGTATTTATATTCTGCTATAACTCATTTAGCTCTGCCATAGCATCATCTTTACGGCTAACTACGATATCCTGGTAGTCCTTAAGACCGGTTCCGGCAGGGATGAGGTGACCGCAGATGACGTTCTCCTTCAAACCCTCGAGATGGTCTACACGACCACGGATTGCAGCCTCGCTCAATACCTTCGTCGTTTCCTGGAAGGAAGCGGCAGAGATAAAGCTGTTAGTGCGAAGTGCAGCACGTGTAATACCCTGGAGGACAAGCTTGGCAGTAGCAGGACGAGCCTCGCGAGCGACAATTGGCTTCAAGCCCTGACGCTCAAGCGATTCATTCTCGCTGCGGAGTTCACGCGCACCGATGATGTTTCCGGCGAGGAACTTCTGGGAATCCCCGGCATCCTCGACATAGAATTTACCATAGATAGCGTCGTTCACGTCCATAAACTTCATCTTGTCGACAAGTTCTTCCTGGAGGAACTCGGTATCACCGGAATTGGTGATTTCCACCTTACGCATCATCTGACGAACGATAATCTCGAAGTGCTTGTCGTTAATCTTCACACCCTGAAGGCGGTATACGGCCTGAACCTCATTGACGATATACTCCTGAGCCTTCACAAGTCCGAGGATATTCAAGATGTCCGAAGGTGAGATACCACCGTCCGAAAGCGGAGTACCTGCCTTAACGTAGTCATCTTCCTGAACCAGAATCTGCTTAGAAAGCGGAACGAGATAGTGTTTCTCGACACCTGAGCGGTTCTTCACGATAATCTCGCGGTTACCTCTCTTGACAGAGCCCATTATTACCTGTCCGTTAATCTCGGAAAGAACTGCAGGGCTGCTGCTTGGGTTACGAGCCTCGAAGAGCTCGGTAACTCGAGGAAGACCTCCTGTGATATCGCTTGCCTTACCGAATGCACGAGGAATCTTGATGATGATGTCGCCGACATTCACGTCATTTCCATCCTCTACCATAACGTGTGCACCTACAGGAAGGTTATACTGCTTGATGATAGCACCTGTCACATCCACGATGTCCACTGAAGGGCTCTTCGTCCTGTCCTTAGACTCGATGATGACCTTATCGTTAGATGTTGAGAATTCGTCGACTGAATCCTTACGGTATGTCACGCCTTCGATCATATTCTCGAACTTAAGGGTACCTGCCACTTCCACGATAGTGGTTGCGTTATATGCATCCCACTCGCAGATTCGGTCGCCCTTCTTCACGATGTCACCATCCTTAAAGTAAAGAACTGAGCCGTATGGAATATCGTATTGTGAGAATGTAATTCCCGTATTTTCGTCCACGATGCGAAGTTCGGTCATTCGACCTACTACGACCTGCTGAGGACCGTTTTCAGTATTACGTTCGATAGTACGAAGCTCGGAGAACTCGAGACGACCATTGTATTTCGAATCTATGCTTGAATCTGCACCGGATGAAGAAGCCGTACCACCGACGTGGAAGGTACGAAGTGTAAGCTGTGTACCAGGCTCACCGATAGACTGTGCTGCGATGACACCCACGACCTCGCCTTTCTCCACCATACGGCTGGTAGCCAGGTTACGGCCATAACACTTGGCACATACACCCTTGCGGCTTTCGCAAGTGAGCACTGAACGAATCTCCACGCTCTCGATAGGGAGAGAGTCGATAAGCTCAGCCTCGGCTTCCTTGATTTCCTCGCCTGCACGAATGATAAGATCTCCCGTAAGCGGGTTGAAGATATCGTGAACTGAAGTACGTCCGAGGATTCTCTCACCCAAAGACTCTACTACGGTATCCTTATCCTTTATGGCTGTAGCCACGAGTCCGCGCAATGTACCACAATCCTCTTCGGTGATGATTACGTCGTGTGACACGTCTACGAGACGACGGGTAAGGTAACCCGCATCGGCAGTCTTAAGAGCGGTATCGGCAAGACCCTTACGTGCACCGTGCGTACCGATGAAGTACTCGAGCACTGTCATTCCTTCCTTAAGGTTGGAAATAATAGGGTTCTCGATAATATCTGCTCCGGAAGCGCCGGCTTTCTGAGGCTTGGCCATCAAACCACGCATACCGCAGAGCTGCTTAATCTGCTGGGTAGAACCACGGGCACCTGAATCAAGCATCATATATACAGGGTTGAATCCCTGCTGGTCAGATGAAATCTGCTTGCCCACGATGCTTGTAAGGTTGTTATCCACTGCTGACCAGAGGTCGACTACCTTATTATAACGCTCCTGATTGGTGATGAATCCCATAGCGAAGTTGCCCTTGATCTCTTCGATCTTCTTATATGCATCTTCGACGAGAGTCTTCTTTTCTGCAGGGATGATGACGTCACCGAGGTTGAAGGAAATACCGGCACGGAATGCCTGATAGTATCCCAAGTTCTTGATGTCGTCGAGGAATTTGGCAGTACGGGTCACACCAGTATGCTTGATAACCTCGGTAATGATAGTACGAAGAGGTTTCTTACCCAAAAGAACGTTCACATAAGGAACTTCATCCGGAACATACTGGTTTACGATGATTCTACCTGCGGTAGTCTCTACGAGCTCGTAACCCTTTGACAAATCCATCTTATCCTTAGGCAGTCTCACCTTGATGAGTGCGTGCATATCGATCTTCTTAGCGTCGTATGCGATGATTACGTCCTCAGGACCATAGAAGCACATTCCTTCACCCAATGCATTAGGGCGAACTTTTGTGATATAGTAAAGTCCAAGCACCATATCCTGTGAAGGCACGGTGATAGGGGCGCCATTGGCCGGATTAAGAATATTCTGCGAACCGAGCATCAGGAGTTGTGCCTCCATAACGGCGGCGTTACCCAGCGGAAGGTGAACTGCCATCTGGTCACCATCGAAGTCGGCGTTGAATGCCGTACAAGCGAGTGGGTGCAACTGAATGGCCTTACCCTCTATCATTCGAGGCTGGAATGCCTGAATACCCAATCTGTGAAGTGTAGGTGCACGGTTAAGAAGTACCGGATGACCCTTCATCACGTTCTCGAGAATATCCCAGATTACAGGATCCTTCCTGTCTACGATCTTCTTCGCCGACTTGACGGTCTTAACGATACCTCTTTCGATGAGCTTCCTGATAATGAATGGTTTGTAGAGCTCGGCAGCCATATACTTAGGCAAACCGCACTCGTGCATATTGAGTTCAGGACCTACGACGATAACTGAACGAGCCGAATAGTCGACACGCTTACCGAGGAGGTTCTGGCGGAAGCGTCCCTGCTTACCCTTGAGGGAGTCGGAAAGAGACTTGAGAGCTCTATTCTGCTCACTCTTGACAGCCGAAGATTTCTTCGAGTTATCGAAAAGACTGTCGACAGCCTCTTGAAGCATACGCTTTTCATTACGAAGGATTACCTCAGGAGCCTTGATCTCGATGAGCTTCTTCAAACGGTTATTACGAATGATAACTCGTCTGTAGAGGTCGTTGATGTCGGATGTAGCAAAGCGTCCGCCATCGAGAGGAACGAGTGGGCGGAGATCCGGCGGAATGACAGGGATAACCTTCATTATCATCCACTCAGGACGGTTCTTTCCGTTAGACTCCTGGAACCACTTAACTATCTGAAGTCTCTTCAGAAGTTCTGCCTTACGCTGCTGCGACGTCTCGACCGAAAGTCTTTGGCGAAGATCCTTTGCGAGTTCCTCTATGTCGATTTCGCTGAGGAGGTCATAGATACCCTCGGCACCCATCTTGGCGATGAACTTGTCCGGATCGGAATCTGAGAGATACTCATTACCCGGAATACGGCTCAAAACATCTAGATACTCGTCCTCTGAGAGGAGCTCCATCTTAGCGACACCACTGTTACCAGGTCTTACTACTACATATTTCTCGTAATAGATTACTGACTCCAGTTTCTTTGCAGGAAGTCCAAGAATAGCCGAAATTTTATTAGGAGCACTCTTGAAATACCAGATGTGAGCTACAGGAACTGTAAGAGCGATGTGTCCCATCCTCTCACGACGCACTTTCTTCTCGGTAACTTCTACATTACACCTATCGCAGACGATACCGCGATAACGAATGCCTTTATATTTACCACAATAGCACTCATAGTCCTTAGTAGGACCGAAGATCTTTTCGCAGAAAAGACCATCTTTCTCCGGCTTATAGGTCCTATAGTTAACCGTTTCCGGTTTAAGGACCTCTCCGCAAGACCTTTCCGTAATGTCCTCCGGAGAAGCCAAAGAGATGCTGATTGTCTGGAAATTGCTTTTTACCTTTGTTTCTTTATTATTGAAAGTAGGCATATTTCTATCTAATCAAATTTCGTTATTTAATCGAGTGTAACCTTTAATCCGAGACCTCTCAACTCGTGGAGAAGGACATTGAGTGACTCCGGCACACCTGCAGGTGGCATAGGGTCGCCCTTGACGATAGCCTCGTATGTCTTGCTACGACCTGTAATGTCATCGGACTTGACGGTGAGAATCTCCTGGAGAATGTTTGCGGCACCGAATGCCTCGATGGCCCAAACCTCCATCTCTCCGAATCTCTGTCCACCGAACTGAGCTTTACCTCCGAGAGGCTGCTGAGTGATGAGAGAGTAAGGTCCGATAGAACGAGCGTGCATCTTGTCGTCGACCATATGACCCAGTTTGATCATATAGATGACACCAACTGTAGCGCACTGGTCGAAATAGTCACCGGTACCACCGTCACGGAGCTGAGTCTTACCAAATCTTGGAAGACCTGCCTTGTCGGTAAGGTCACAGATCTCATCGATGCTTGCACCATCGAAGATAGGCGTACT
>URCV01000032.1 GCA_900546445.1 uncultured Bacteroidales bacterium
GGAAGAAGCCCTCAAGCGCTTGCCTGACACTTGGACAGACATAGAGCCGGGCTGTGGCCAGAAATGGGAAGGGCGCATCACCAGAGGGGCAGTGCTCGCGATGAAGGCGCGCATTCTCACCTTCGCTGCACGTCCTCTCTTTAACGCTGCGCAGCCTTACACGAAGGAGTTTGGACTCAAATATCCTGAATCACAGCAGGAACTGATTTGGCTCGGAGGTTATGATAGGGAGCGCTACCAGCAGGCTCTTGATGCCAATCTGGCCGTCATTGAATGGGGTAAGTCTAATGGCAAGCATCTTATTTTCACTGCTGGTGACGGCAATGTGAACGATTACGAACAGGCAATCGAAGACTACGGAAGGGGAGTTTCAGAGCTCAACGGTCCGGAGTTGTTATTGGCATTCAAGATCGAGAGCGACCAGCAGGTCTACAATAATATGACCGAAGGTTATAATTTCTCCGGTTATGTGGAGGCTGGTGAACGCTCGCAGAGAGGCGTCCTCACGAATTTCGTGCGCCTGTACCGCGATCGCAATGGTCTCGACATCGATTGGCCTAAGGTGGGAGAGGATGCACCGCGTCCGATTTCCGATTTTGCGGCCAATATCGACAAGATCGAACCTCGTTTCAGGGTGGACATTTGTGTTCCGGGTAAATTTGGTCGGTCAAACGACGGCGACGCCAATTGGAACGAAGGTATTTACTATATGGGAAGTTTCACGGAAAGTGCAGAAATCGCGGCTTCAATGGCTCGCGCCACGGAAGGCCGTTCGATAGGTGTTCCTACGAAGTTTTATTATAAGGCCGGTGCCAGAAGATGGCTGGAGTTCCCGTTGTTCAGATTGGCCGAGAACTATCTCCACATCGCTGAGTGCTATAACGAACTGGGACAGACCGACAACGCCCTTCACTATCTTAACATAATCCGCGGAAGAGCCGGTATCCCATTAGTGACATCCGGTACTCAGGCCGAGATTAGAGAATTGATAGTAAGGGAGAAGGCTCTGGAATACTTCGAAGAGAACCATAGATACTACGACGTGAAGCACTGGAAGCATCCGGACATAGGAACTAAGATACTGGGTGGCGACAAGACCGAGATTTCATTCTTGAGAACCGGTGGTGACAACACTATGTCGGCGCTTGTATCATACTGGGACGCCTATTCATTCACAGCTTATTGGCATCCGAAATGGTTCCTCGAGCCTTTCCGTCAAGATGAGGTAAATAAGGGTATCATAGTTCAAAATCCTGGTTATTAATCTAAAAAAACGTACACGATGAAAAAAGGAATAATAGCTTGTTTAAGCGCATTCGTGTTGTTCTCCGCTTCTGTCTATGCACAGGACTTGAACAATTATATAGAAAGCCTGGCCGGGAAATGTCCGGGGCTTATCGTCATCGACAATGACGCTATGCCCGGCAGTGGTGTCCCTAGTCTTATGGTAAGAGGCCTGGCTTCGTATGCCGAAGGCACATCCAATACCGTCAAGATATATGTAGATGGATTCGAGGTTCAGAGTGACTATATCAACTACCTGAACCCGGATGAGATAGAATCGGTTCAAGTCATAAGGGACGCAGCATCCTTAGCTCTTTATGGAACTAACGGAGCGAATGGAGTTCTTCTTATCACTACTAAGAAGGGAAACATCGGTGCTCCTGTGGTTACTTTCAGGGCAAGCGGTGGAGTGCAGACCCCTATTAACGTAGCCAAGCCGCTATCTTCTTACGATTATGCCAATCTTTATAATCAAGCCTACAGTAACGATAACGGAAGGGAATGGGACACGTTCTACGATTTCGAACAACTCGCTGACTACAAGAGCGGTGCGGGCGTGAATGTGAGTTGGTACGACGAGGTAATGAAAAATACCGGCGCCTATGCAGATGCCATGCTTTCATTTCGCGGAGGTTCTCAGTTTGCAAAGTATAACGTAGTGATGGACTACGCTAACCAGCAGGGTTTCCTGAACGTAGCGAACACTGACAGGACCTCGAACCTCACTTTCGGCAAATACGGACTAAGGACTAACCTCGATATGAAAATCAACGAGGTGTTGTCCGCAAGCGTGAACATAGGAGGCCGTCTGGAAGACCGCGGAAGACCTAACTATAGCGTTTATTCCCTTATGGAAGACGTTATGCGCTATCCGTCAAATATCTATCCGGTCTACGACGAGGCTTCTACCGACCCTATAAGCAATTACTCGGGAACGGCTATCTATCCTAATAACCCTGTCGGCTCGTTGAAAGGCTTAGGATGGACTACCAGTAGGACTAAGGTCTTGAATGTCAATTTCAAATTCCGCGAGGATATGTCTTCACTTCTCGAAGGACTTTACCTCGAGGAAGGGTTCTCGTTCTATTCCAAGACCATAGGTAATATGGGCAAAACCCGTAACTATGCCAGATACTATAATGGCACTGCTCAGACATCGGACGTGTCTACATACCTTCGCTCGAGCGGGTATTCGTCGTCGGGAAAGGAACGCTGGATGCAGGGAACTCTCAATCTGGGATGGAACGGCACATTCGATGCGCACGCTCTCGACGCTTCTTTGGGAGCACACATCTCAAGCTTTAACGGGAACGGTTATCAATTCTACAACTGGAAATACCGCTACGTGAACTATAACGGACACCTCGGATACACTTACGATAACAGATATGTCGCAGCGCTGAACTTCTCTTATTTTGGAAGCGATGCCTATGCTCCGGCTAAGAGATTCTCGTTCTATCCGAGTGCATCTTTCGCGTGGATAGCTTCAAACGAAGATTTCCTTAAGGGTAACGACGTGGTAAACAGCCTCAAAGTCAGGACTTCAGTAGGTCTTAGCGGAGCATCGCAAGCCTATGTCGACATCGAAGGCTTTTTGACCGACGGTCGCTATCTTTATCAGCAGTACTACGGATGGACCGGCAGTTTCGTAACCGGAATGGGACCTAACTACGACGGCGGCTCCAGCGGATTGAGGCCTCTTTTCCGGGCCAATCCTGACGCCCACCCGGAGCAGAGCCTAAAGGCTGACATCGGTGTAGACGCTATGCTTTGGAACAAGTTGAGCATAGGCGCGGATTTCTTCATCGATAGAAGAAACGACATACTTACCCTCGACAAAACTCGTATGGACTGCTTCGGCTACGACACGTTCTATTCGAATATCGGTCGTATGGTGAATCGTGGAGTGGAGTTGAACGTAGTATACTCATCTAAGATTTCAGATTTCGAATATTCCGTGTTCGGTAACTTGCTCTTCGCTAAGAATAAGGTACTCGAGATGGGAGAAGTCGGAAAGCGCTTCCCTTATAACGAAAGCACGGGACTCCCTTATGGCAGTAGAATGGGTCTGGAGTGTGTGGGATTCTATAGCCTGTCAGACTTCGACCTCGACGGAGAACTCAATATGGGACTTCCTATTCCGCTTTTCGGAAGCGTACAGCCGGGAGACCTCAAATATAAGGACCAAGATGGTGACGGAATTATAGACGAAACCGATTTCGTGAAGATAGGAAATCCATCTTATCCTTCTACGTCATTTAGTTTCGGTGCAGAATTCAAGTACAAGTCCTTCGATTTGTCTCTCCTTTTTACAGGTACGGCCGGTTCGACCATAAACCTGCTCGATTATCCTCAGTGGCGTACATTTGAGGATAACGGCAATGCCTTCGCTTGGGCCCAGGGCGCTTGGGTTTACTATCCCGAGGCCAAGCTCGACACCAGAGACACTGCCACCTATCCTCGCCTTTCTACTACCACTAACGAAAACAATTACACCAGCAGTTCATTCTGGATAAGAAAGAACAACTGGTTGAGGCTTAAGAATCTCGAACTGGGCTACACCATAAAGGGATGCCGCATTTTCGTAAGAGGATATAATCTTTTGACTTTCAGTAGGCTCCTTTCCGACTACGATATGGACCCTGAGACAGTCAACTACGGTTATCCACAGGGAAGGTCATATAATGCAGGAATTCAAATAACATTCTAAATGAAGTTTTCGAAATGAAAAGAATAATAAGTATCAGTAGTCTTTTGACTTTACTTTTAGTAAGCGGGTGTTCCGGTTTTTTGGATACACGTCAGGATGTATTTGAAACTATGGACAGGCTCCAGACCAGATCGGAGACTCTAAATAACTTCGCCATCGCCTATTACACGCCTATGCGTTCAGGTTTCTCCATGATAGACGAAAACCTCTTCGCCAGTGCATCTGACGAGGCGGAGCAGACTGCGGCAGTGTCGAACGTGTCCATCTTCAACAAGGGCATCATCTCTCCGGAGAGGAATCCGCTTTCATATCTTTACACTAACTATTACGACGGAATCAGGGCGGCGCATTTCTTCCTCGATTACGCTAAGGACGGAGAAGAGTTCTTGGCCCTTAACAGAGACACTGCTACGGTTTATAATCCGGACGGAAGCGTCTACAGTAAGGATAAACCTCGTGCATACAAGCGCGATGTAATCAACCTTCAATGGCAGCGTGCAGAAGCACGTATCGCCGAGGCATATTACTATGCCGAACTCTCGAAGATGTATGGCGGAGTGCCTATCATAAGCGATGACGTCACGAATCCTACTATGACTCCTGCCACCTACGACGAGGTGGTGGAACATATCGTAAAACTCATTGACGATAATAAAGACAAGGTAAATCTCGATTGGCGCGTGGCACTCACTCCGGACGCCGATAACGCGGTGGCGGACGTGAATAATTGGAACTTCAGAGATAATATTGGCCGTTTCGACAAGACATCGGCGCTTGCCATAAAGGCCCGCGTGCTACTCTATGCTGCCAGCCCGAGAAACAATCCCGACAACTCCGTCGAGAAATGGAAAAGAGCTGCAGAAGCCGCTCACGAAGTGATAGAGTGCAGGAAGGATATATTCGCGCGTGGATTCGGATTCGGTGAAGATGCCAAGACTTTCCCGGACTACAAGATGCCGGTTAACAGAGACTACGGTAAGTATTTCCTAGCTAATAACGCCACGAAAGACGTCGAATCCATCTTCCTTATCCGTCAGGCAGCCGGTAACTCGCCGGAGTCGCTGAACTACCCTGTGGGAACCCGTGGAGGACATAGCGGTGTGTGCCCTACCCAGAACCTCGTGGATGCCTACGAGTGGGTGGGCCCCAAGACTCCGAACCAGTACGAGAATCGTGACCCGAGAATGGCGGCTACCATAGTCTACAACGGCTCTTCTTGGAACGGAGTAAACGATTTCGACCAGAGCCCTAAGGGCCAATTCTCCCAGAAGGCCAATGGTGCCAGCAAAACGGGCTACTACCTTAGGAAGTTCCTCGCTACTAATCTGAATCTTATCGAAGGTGGAAAGACTGACCATATCTGGGTGGCATATCGCTATGCGGAAGTGCTTCTTAATTATGCCGAGGCTATGAACGAGGCCTATGGCCCTGATTCGGACCCTGCAGGCTACGGAATGACGGCCCGTGAAGCTCTTACCGAGGTGCGTAACAGTGCCAGTACATCGCTTCCTGCGGTGACGGCTTCTTCGAAGGTGGACTTCAGAAAGGCAGTAAAGGCCGAGAGAAGGGTGGAATTGGCATTCGAAGACCATCGCTACTGGGACTTGATTCGCTGGAAGGATGCCGAATCAGTGCTCAACAAGCCTATAAAGGGAATAGTCGTAAAGAAGAATAATCTCGGTGGCTATCAGTATTCTACGACAGTAGTAGGTACCCGCGTCTTCGAGGAGAAACAGTATTACCTGCCTTTCACCAGAGAGGAAATAGCTAATTCGAACGGAGCTTTGAATCAGAATCCATTGTATAATTAATTAGATATGAAAAGAATAATAAACATAGTATTGACGGCCGTAGCTTTAACTTTCGTATTCTCGTCTTGCGAACCGAGCGATGCGAATAAAGATTACGGATTTCCTCTAATCTATATTCCGCAGGCCACCATTACGGGACTGGATAACAGTTATCCTATTCCGGCAGGTCCCATCGCACAGAATTCTACTTATTCGTGCCGCTATAATAAGGAAAACGGCAGGCTCGAAATCGCTCTGGGCGTAATCAGGGCCGGTTATATCGCTAATGCTAAGGGATTCAGCGTCGCTCTGGGTGTGGATTCCGAACTTACGGATGCCAAATTGGCAGAATATGGGGAGGCTGCCATCGCACTTCCGACGAAACTTTGCACTATCCCGGATAAGATTAGCGTGAAGGCAGGAAGTAATAGCGGTACTTGCTATGTGGGCATAGACTTGAATGCCCTTTCGAAGATGTCGCTTTTCGACACCACTACGAAGACTTATAAGAAACTCGTGCTGGGTCTTAAAATCAGTGACCCTACCGAGTATGAACTCGCCGAAGAGAATACCAGCGTGGCAGTGGTGCTCGATCTAAATAGCTCTCACTGGGACGATGTGGCGGAAAATCTTCCGGAGAGTATCATAAGAGATTTATTTCCAAAATATTAATAAACACTTTAATTAGTTATGAAAACAAGTTTGAAATTCTTTGCGGCGCTTGGCCTTATGTTGGGACTGGCTGCTTGTGGTAAGGAGGATAAACCTAGCGAGGGTCCTTCCAAACCAGATGTGGAAACTAAAGTGGTCGCTAACTTTACTTACGAAGTAAACGGACTCGAGGTGACTTTTACGAACACTTCAGAAGGTGCCACTACTTATAAATGGGACTTCGGCGATGGCGAAACTTCTAAGGAGGCTTCTCCTAAGCACGCTTATGAAGGCGCCGGTGAATATACAGTAAAATTGACTGCGGCTAATGCCGATGGCGTAGTAAATAGAAAAGAGCAGACACTGACTATCGCAGGAGAGGTAAAGGCATATTTTACATTCGAAGTATTGGAAGGTCGTGCCGGCAAATTCGGTAAAGTGATAGCTTTCGATGCCACTGCTTCTGAAAATGCAGAGTCCATTGCTTGGGATTTCGGTGATGGCCAGACAGCTACGGATTTCAAGGTAAATCACGAGTTCCCGGATTATGGAAAGTATACCGTGAAGGCTGTCGTTAAAGGCGGTGGCGTAGAGGATGTCTATTCGGCAGAAGTAGAGGCTGTCGCAAACAATGAACTTCTTAAGGGAGGTAAGATGAACGAAGGCGACGAGCAGTATTGGACGATATCTCCTATATGGGCCGATGTGGCGGATGCCGAAGGTAATTTCGATTATGTAGGAGATGAGGGAACATATTGCTGGAATCCTACATTCGGTTATACGGATGATAAACCTAGTGGCGGTGACGGTGCTTGTCTAAGACTTTCTTCCGAAAATCAAACACACGACTTTGCTAACAATTTCTGTATGTATCAGGCTATCGAGGTGGAGAAAGGAGATGTTCTTCGCGTATCGGCAGAGATGAAGTGGGGCGAGAATAATAACGACAACGGATTGTTATGGTTTGGAATCTCAAAGACCGCTCCTGCTCCTTCGGCTCCTGACGGATCTGCAATTATAGAAATGTTCAACTATTGGAATGCTACGGGCGTTTCCGTGCCTGCATTTGACGGAAACTTTGCTACAAACGAGGCTTGGGTTAAGGCAAACACCGAAATGGGGCTCGGGTATAGTGGTAATGGTGAGACTCCTTATGTTGAATATACAGTAGAAGAAACAGGAACACTTTACTTCTATATGGATTATCGAAATGTTTGGGGAACTACTTTTGGCCCTGGTAGAGATATGTATTTCGATAATTTCAGTGTAAAGGTTATTCTTTAATTAAGTATGGGGCAGGATAGGCCCTGCCCCTTTTTTAATCAATTAGTTAGTATTTATGAATATAAAAGTGATAACTGTCGCCATAGCAATGGCCGGAGCTGTGTGTCTCAATGCGCAGACCGCCGATACTGATAGTAGATTTATGCGTCCTTTTACCGAAGATTTCTCTTCAAGCAAGCCGACAAATTTCACATTTAGCGGAACGAGTCTTCGTTACAGTAGTGGGGTGTCGTCATTTACCGAAAAGGGCACGGGAGTTCTCATTATGAGGATTAGCCCGGATGATCCGGCAGGTGCAGGACGTGGTCCTGAGATAGGAACGCCCAAGAGAACTCATTTTGGAACTTATTCGGCTCGCATCAGAGTCCCGGATGTGAAAAAGGTTCAGCCTAACATAGGCTCGGTAGTAGGTTACTTTACTTATCGCGTCGATGATAAGTTTGGCCTGAGCGAAATCGACTTCGAGTGGTTATTGGCCGACCCGCAGCTCATTTACTTGGGTACTTGGACCGGTCCTAATTGTGACCAAAGAATAGGTCGCACGGTGAACCTGGCTAAGGGAGAAATTTTGTATACGATATATCGCTCCTCTCACGACGGCGGCAAGAATCACAATTTTACCGACGACGCTTCCACTACTCCTAAGTCCATCCCTGTAATTAAGGACTTCGATGCTTCTAAAAAATTCTATGTCTATGGATTCGACTGGTATCCAGATAGATTGACGTGGTGGATAGAGCATCCGGAGACTAATGAGAAGATAATTCTTTGGGATTATCGCGGGAAAACGCCTAATTTTACCGGTATTCCTGTATCTCCGACCACTTATTTGTTGAATTTCTGGCATACGAATAATTGGCCCGTGGATACAAACCCGGATTCCATAGAGAAGCCGGCATATCCTTATTCGCTGGAAATCGACTGGATGAAATACGAACCTTTCGATGAGTTGAACATCGAGTGGAGAAAAAAGAATAATTGGTAATGAAGAAAGTTTGGACTATCATTTTTTCCGCATTGGTTTTATGCGCTTGTAACAACGCAAGCGAGGAGCCTGATGTCCCGGCGCCTAACCCTCCATCTCCTGAAAAGCCGGTTGTGTTGAGTAAACCCATATCGGAGGATTTTTCCGGAAAGATGTCGTCACTCGTTGAGTGTAAAACTCTTGTGGTGAGAGATGACTTTAGATATTTTCCGGAGTTCCCCTCATTTACTGAGAGAAATAAAAAGGTTATGCTGCTGCGGATAGATCCGATCGATGCTGCCGGGATTAATCGAGGTCCATCCATTTCTTCAAAGGACAAATGTCACTACGGAACCTATAGCGTAAATTTCAGAGCGCCTAAGACGATTGATGCTCAGCCTGATTTGGGCGCGTGTGTGGGCTTGACTCTTACCGATGACGACAGACAGGTGGCTTTCGAGGTTAGGCTGTCCGATCCGGATGCCCTGTATCTTGTATTCGGAGACGAGGAATTCGTGGTGCGTCCTGAAGGCTTTCACGCTTATTCTCAGTTCTATACCTTCGGCATAGACTGGAGTTTGGTCGATGTGGTATGGTGGATGAAGACTTCCGAGAATGGTAAGAAAATCGTGTTGAAAGATATGCTCAACATGACATTCCGTAACCCGGCTACCTTCTCATTCAACTATTACTTTTCTAAAATTAAACCTGTGGAAAACAAACCTTTATCCGTTCAGGCTCCATACTATGCTTACGAAGTGGAGCTGAGCACTATGGAATACGCTCCGGAAAATTAAAATACTTAAGGTATACTGGATATGGGAGTCAAATCCTTTTCGTCGCCCCCCTTCCAGGTCTGTCCTGCCAATCGTCCAGGCGAACAGTGAGTCTCCCGAAAACGATTGAAAACTGAATATAGTCCTCCAAAAGGAGTGATATTGTCAGTTTTAATTGCTAACTTTGCTGCGATGATAATGTTAGAAGTGATACTTACTTTTTTTTGTTCGCATCACTAATTTAGGTGATATTTCCGATATTGGTAAGCCTTGTTATGGTTTTTTATCAGGGCTTTAACTTTTTAGCAACTCGAGTTGCGGAATTTGAGATTTAATAAACAAGATACAAGATGAAAAAAAGTATTTTTATTTTTTTGAGCATAGGGGCGTTATTATGCTCGTGTAAGAGTGAGGTGCCCCGCGCTATTCCTCAGGATAAGGAGATAGAGGCGAAAATCGAGAAGATTCTCTCGAAGATGACTCTCGAGGAGAAGGTGGGTCAGATGACCCAGCTCACTTCAGGCATCGTGATTCAGAGCGGGACAAACCACGTTTCTAAGGCGGGGGAGGAACTTATCAGGAAATACAAGATAGGCTCTATTTTGAATACTATGAACGATGTGGCCGCTACTCCCGAGGAGTACAGGACATTCATCAAGGAATTGCAGGATATCTCCATAGATGAAATGGGAATTCCGTGTCTGTATGGTTTGGACCAGATTCACGGCGCATCTTATACTACGGGTGCCGTTTTGTTCCCGCAGGAAATTACTCTCGCCGCTTCTTTCAATAACGAATTGGCTTATAATATGGGAGTTGTGGGTGCGTACGAGACTCGCGCATGCAATGTGCCGTGGGTATTCACCCCGACCCTGGACTTGAGTAGAAACCAGTGTTGGCCGAGAATGTGGGAGAGCTTCGGCGAGGACCCTCTCGTGCAGAGCCGTATGGGCGTGGCACTGACCCGTGGATTGCAGGGAGGTGACCCTAATGCGATTGGCCCGGAAAATGTGGCAGTCAGCATTAAGCATTTCTTCGCCTATGGAGCTACCAAATCCGGACAGGACCGCACTCCGTCGATGGTTTCAAAACGCGAGTTGAAGGAGAAGTTCTTCCCTCCGTTTAAGGAGTGCATTGAGGCGGGCGCATTGACGGTTATGGTGAGCTCGTCAAGTAACGATGGTGTTCCTTTCCATACGAATAAGGAGCTCCTGACAGGCTGGCTTAAGGAAGGTCTTAACTGGGATGGTATGATAGTTAGCGACTGGGCCGATGCCAGGTTCGCTTTCGATAGAGATTACACCACTCCTAGCTATAAGGAAGCTATTCGTAGGGTTGTCGATGCCGGAGTGGATATGATTATGGAGCCAAATAGCGTGGAGGTGTGTGATTATCTCGTAGAGCTCGTGAACGAAAAACAGCTTCCTATGAGTAGAATCGATGACGCCGTGCGCCGTATACTCCGTTTGAAATTTAGACTAGGCCTGTTCGATGACCCTTATGGATTGGCCGGAAATTACGAGAAATTCGCATGCCCGGAGTATGTTAATTCAGCTTACCGTGCAGCTGTCGAGGGTGAGGTGCTGTTGAAGAACGAGAATTCCATCTTGCCTCTTTCGAAAGACACTCGCATCCTTCTCGTCGGTCCTAATGCCAATTCCATGCGCACCTTAGGTGGTGGCTGGAACTATTCTTGGCAGGGAGATCAGGCCGAGAATCCTAAGTATACCGGACAGTATAACACTATCTACGAAGCGCTTAAGTCTAAATTTAAAAATGTGGAATACCTTCCTGTGCTTAATTACGCATCTCATGCACACTTCGAAACGGAGGAGCGTGGCGATTTCTCGAAGGCCGTACGTGCTGCACGTAATGCCGATGTTATCGTGGCTGCGATAGGTGAAAATTCGTATTGCGAGACAGTGGGTAACATAAATGACATTTCGCTCTCGCAGAATCAGCGTGACCTTGTGAAGGAATTGGCCCGTACCGGAAAACCTATCGTGCTCGTGTTGAACGAAGGTCGTCCGCGCGTGTTGAACGATATCGAGCCTTTGGCAAGCGCCATAGTGAGTGTGTTGCTCCCGGGTAACTATGGGGGTGATGCTCTGGCAGCCCTACTATGCGGCGAGGAGAACTTCAGCGGTAAGCTCCCATACACCTATCCTAAGTTTGTGAACCGTCTAAATACTTACGATTACAAGCTTTGCGAGAACTGCGCTACTATAGAGGGCCTGTATAACTATAATGCTAACATTACAAGCCAATGGCCTTTCGGTCACGGACTTAGCTACACCACTTTTGCTTACTCAAACCTTCGTACCGATAAGAGAGATTTCAATTCGGGCGATGTGATCGAGGTGAGTGTGGATGTGACTAATACGGGTAAGGTGGCAGGTAAGGAATCCGTACTGCTCTTTAGCTCGGATTTGTGGGCTACTCTTACTCCTGACGTGCGCCGTCTTCGCGACTACACTAAGGTGTCTCTCCAGCCTGGCGAGACTAAGACAGTGACATTCCACCTGAAAGCCGATGATTTGGCCTACGTGGACAATTCTCTAAATTGGGTTCTCGAACCGGGCGAGTTCAGACTTGCCTGCGGTAGCGAAAATGTGATTGTCAACTGCGTTCGCGGGAAATAGATATAGGAGTCAAATCCTTTTCGTCGACCTCTTCTTCCGGTTCGTTAAATGGCTGGAGGAAGGGGTTTTGAGTTCTTTCGCGGGCGATAGTGGTGCTGTGTGCGTGGCCCGGATACACCGTGATGTCCCCGTCGAGCCCCATAAGCTTGTCCATCACCGAAACGATGAGGTGGTCATAGTCGCCCCCTTCCAAGTCTGTCCTGCCAATCGTCCCGGCGAACAGCGTGTCTCCGGAAAACAGGGCCTTGTCCTCGCTGTCCAGATAGCACACGCCTCCGGGGGTGTGTCCCGGCGTGCCGATGACCTTCAGCTTTATCCCGGCCAATTCCAACACCTGCCCGTCCTCGATGTTGGTGCTTCGAAACGAGTCCTTCGGGCGCTCGAGAGGGTGCATATATACGGGGATGCCGTATTTGCCCTGAAGTGCCGCCACTCCTGCAGTGTGGTCAGGATGAGCGTGGGTAAGGAGAATGGCTGCGGGTTTGAGTCCGTTCTTTTCGATATATGATACGACGCTGTCCAATTCCTCTCCCTCGGTGCATCCAGGGTCGATTATTATGGCGTCGTGAGAATCCTTGCGATTGATAACCATCGTGTTTTCTTCGTATGAATTACAAACGAACAGGGCAATATTCAACATAATGAGTCTTTTTTCTGTTTCTTTCACAAAAGTAATAAAACTTTGTTGTAAATTTGTGGGAATAAGAAAATTCATATAATGCATATAGGTGTCGCGGGAAATATAGGATGCGGAAAGACTACGCTCACGCGTATGCTTGCGGAATATTATAAATGGACCCCTCGTTACGAGGCTGTCACATATAACCCATATCTGGAAGATTATTACTCTGACATTTCGAGGTGGTCGTTCAATCTCGAAGTGTATTTTTTAGCGCAGCGCTTTAAGGACGTGCTGGACATAGCAAAATCTCAAGATGTCATAATTCAGGACAGGACCATAATGGAGGGCGTGGAGATTTTCGTGGCGAACAACCACAAGCTGGGTAACCTTACAGATAGGGATTTCGAGACCTATATGGATCTTTTCAGACTTATGATGTCACTGGTGAAAGAGCCTGACCTGCTGATATATATCCGTTCGAGCATACCTCATCTGGTAAGTCAAATCCAGAAGCGCGGAAGGGAGTACGAGCAGGGAATAAGCATAGAATACCTTTCAGGTCTAAATGAGCTATATGAAGACTGGATAGGCCACTATAAGGGAAAATTGATAGTCATAGACGGAGACGATTTGGATTTCGAGAATCGCCCGTCCGATTTTTCCGTAATAACCGATAGGATTGACGCCGCACTTTACGGATTATTCAAATAATTATTAAATTTGTAGGATACAAACGAAAAACACGTTATGCATATAGCTATAGCCGGAAATATAGGAAGCGGAAAGACGACGCTTACTAAGATGTTAGCCGCACACTACGGCTGGATTCCCAAATTCGAGTCGGTGGACTATAACCCATACTTGGCCGATTTCTATGAGGATATGGCCAGATGGTCCTTCAATCTTCAAATCTACTTTTTGAACAAGCGCTTTAAGGACGTGGTGGACATCTCGAAGACGGACGACGTCATAATCCAGGACCGTACCATCTACGAAGATGCGCGCATATTCGCACCTAACCTCCACGATATGGGCTTGATGAGCTCGCGCGATTTCGATAATTATTCGGATTTGTTCAACCTTATGATGTCCCTCGTGGGAAATCCCGATTTGCTGATTTATCTCCGTTCCTCCATTCCTAATTTGGTGAGCCAGATCCAGAAAAGGGGACGTGAGTACGAAAAGGGTATTCGTATCGACTACCTTACGGGACTTAATGAAAAATACGAAAATTGGATAAGCGGTTATGACGGTAATCTTCTCGTCATAGATGCAGACCACATAAAGTTCGGCAACCGTCCGGAGGACTTCTCGAAAGTTACGGATATGATAGACGCCCAGCTTTATGGTTTATTCTCAAATAATGCTCAAAAATAATAGAATTATGACTAAAAGAACAACCATTATTGACTTCGTAAACGAGTATGTGGACAAGTATCAGAATGATACTTATCTGCGTGAAAAGGTGAACGGAGTCTGGACGGAAACATCCTTCATCAAAACCCGTGACGAGGCACGTCTGATCGCTGCCGGGTTTATGTCATTGGGCCTTAACAAGGGCGACAAGGTGTCGCTGCTTGCAGAGGCTAGACCTATGTGGGTGATTACCGAATTCGGTATCTTGTTCGCAGGTGGCGTGGACGTTCCGCTTTCATATAAACTGGAGTCGGATTATGACCTGACATTTCGTATAAACCACTCGGATTCCCGTTTCATAGTGGCTTCCGAGATGGAGATAGAAAAAGTACGTCGCGTAATCGCTCAGTGCCCTGCCATCGAGAAGGTTATCGTTATGGACGACATTCCTCTCCAGGAGGGTGAAATCTATCTTAAGGACGTTCGCGAGGCCGGTGTCAAGTTCATCGAGGAACACCCCGGAGAACTCGAGGCTCGTATGGCTTCAGTGGGTCCGGACGACTATGCTAACATCAGCTACACATCCGGTACTACGGCAGACCCTAAGGGTATCCTGCTGACCCATCGCAACTATACTGCAAACGTGGCTCAGGGTGCGTCCGTCATCAGCATTGACCGTGGTGACATTATGCTCATCATCCTACCTATGGACCACTGCTTCGCACACGTGGCAGGTCTGTACACTATGATGAGCTATGGCGGAAGCATCGCTACCGTACCTGGCAAGACCCCTCAGGCGCAGCTTCGTAACATCATTCCTACTATGAAGGAAATCAAGCCTCAGGTAATGCTTACCGTTCCTGCCATAAGCCGTAGCTTTAAGAAAGCTATCGAAAACGGCGTCAAGGCTAAGGGTAAAACTACAGAGAAACTTTATAACATGGCACTTAAGAACGCTCGTGCATACTATAAGGATTATTATAACCAAGGCGGTGCACAGTTCTGGAGAAAACCTTTCGTGAAACTCTTCGATAAGATAATATTCTCGAAGATTCGCGAGACTTTCGGAGGAAAGATGAAATTCTGCGTAGGTGGAGGTGCTCTTCTCGACATCGAGCTACAGAGATATTTCTGCGCTATCGGTATGCCTACGTTCCAGGGATATGGTCTTTCTGAAGCTACTCCTATCATCTGCTCGAACGCTCCGGGATTTGCCCGTTTCGGATCTTCCGGACGTATCGTAAGCCCTATGGAGTGCACTATCCGCGACGACGAGAACCGCATCCTTCCTAACGGACAGACAGGCGAGATCGTCATCAAGGGTGAGAACGTGATGGCTGGTTACTGGAAGAATCCTGAGGCTACGGCCGAGACCATCGTAGACGGTTGGCTCCACACCGGAGACCGCGGTTATATCTGTAAGGAAGATCCGCGCTACCTCTATGTTACGGGTCGTTTCAAGAGCCTTCTCATTTCTTCCGATGGTGAGAAGTATTCACCTGAAGGATACGAGGATAACTTGGCAGTGGTGTCGAAATACATCGATAACGTCATCTTGCATAACAACCAGAGCCCTTATACCATCGTGCTCGTAGTTCCTAATAAGGAAGCGCTTCGTGCTGCCGCTCCAGGCGACAAGGAGGCACAGCTTCGCCTTATTCAGGCCGATGTGGACAGCTATCGTAAGGGTGGCATCCGTGCGGGCCGATTCCCTGAGAAGTGGCTTCCTACCGCCATCGTGGTGTGCGAGGAGCCGTTCACCGAGAAGAACGGACTCGTGAACTCTACCGGCAAGGTAGTTCGCGGTAAGGTGGAGAAGCATTTCGAAAAACGTATCGAATATGCTTACACACCTGAAGGAAAGCAGCTTATTAACCCACAGAACATGGCGGCTCTCGACTAGGATTAAATAACATTAAAATAATATGTCAACAAACGTAAAAAAACAGAACTACACACCAGCTATTGTGGTGATGTTCGCCCTCTTTTTTATGATTGCATTCGTGACGAACCTCGCAGGTTCTATGGGTGTGGTCGTAACAAACCAATTCGGAGCCAGCAAGGCTCTTTCACAGTTAGGAACGCTCGCTAACTTTATCGCATACGCATGTATGGGTATCCCCGGAGGTATCATCCTCAAGCGTTATGGCTATAAATTCACCTCAAGACTCGCCGTTATCGTCGGTCTCGTGGGTGTAGCCATCCAATTCGCTTCCGGTTATGTGGAGTCTTTCGGAGTTTATGTAGCAGGTGCATTCGTAGCAGGTTTCTCGATGTGTCTTCTTAACATCTGTGTGAATCCTATGCTCAACTCTCTGGGCGGTGGCGGAAATAAGGGTAATCAGCTCGTTCAGTTCGGTGGTGCTTGTAACTCTATCGGTGGTACTATCGCTCCTGCACTCGTAGGATGGCTCGTAGGTGGCTCCATCACGGAGGCCACAGTGGCTAAGACTGCTCCTGTGATGATCATCGCCATGGTAATCTTCGTTATCGCATTCGTAGTCATCTCGCTGACCGAGATTCCTGAGCCTCATATGGAGACAGCGGAAGAGAAGGCTGCTCGTAAGTCAGGTGCAAAGACTAAGGATCAGCATTCTCCTCTGTCTTTCCGTCACTTCGTACTCGGCGCCATCGCCATCTTCTTCTATGTAGGTATCGAGGTAGGTATTCCTAATACGGCTAACGTTTATTACTCCGGCGTAGAGGGTATCGGGCCTGCTCTCGCAGGTTCTTTCGTAGCTGCATACTGGTTCAGTATGCTGATTGGCCGTCTGGTAGGCGGTGCCATCGGCGCTAAGGTAAGCAGCAAGAAGATGCTCGTATCTACCGCAAGCGTGGCCATTCTTTTCCTTCTGGGAGTCATCTTCCTTCCGCAGACTCTGGTCATCAAGGGTATTCCTGTAGCTCTCTTCCTTATCGTGGCTTGTGGTCTTTGTACTTCAGTGATGTGGGGCTCTATCTTCAACCTCGCAGCCGAAGGACTTGGCAAATACACTGCAGCGGCATCGGGTATATTTATGGCTCTGGTTTGTGGTGGCGGTATCATTCCGTTCGTCCAGAACCTCATCGCCGACAAGGTGGGCTCTATCCCAAGCTATGCGCTTCTGGTAGTTTGCTTGCTTTACTTGGTATACTATGCCCTTAGGGGAAGTAAGAATGTTAATAAGGATATTCCGGTAGAATAATAGACTTGTAATATGGAGAAACAATTTGTAGTAGGCGTAGATGTCGGTGGACAGACCGCTAAGATAGGTATAGTGGACGCACGCGGAGACGTGTTGATTCAGAGCGTAATTCGTACTGATAGTCACGAGGATGCTAATATCTTCGTATCGAACCTTGCCGATGCCATAAAGGACCTGATTGCAAAGTCCGGTAAGGAAGGACAGATCAGGGGAGTGGGCGTAGGTGCTCCTAACGGTAACTATTATACCGGAGAGATCGCTTTCGCACCGAACCTCGTGTGGGCAGCTAAGAAGAACGTTCCGTTCGCCGATATGCTTAGCGAGGCTTTGGGCGGTATCCCTGTGGCTCTTACTAACGATGCCAATGCCGCCGCAGTGGGTGAGATGACCTATGGTGTGGCCAAGGGTATGAAGCACTTCATTATGATTACTCTCGGCACCGGCGTAGGTAGTGGTATCGTCATTAACGGCGAGGTGCTTTATGGTAGCGACGGCTTCGCCGGCGAGCTTGGCCATACTTGTGCCGTTCGTCACAATGGTCGTCAGTGCGGCTGTGGCAAGCAGGGATGTCTGGAGGCATATTGCTCGGCTATGGGCGTGGCTAGGACGGCTCGCGAGTGGCTTGAGATGTCCGATGAGCCTTCACTTCTTCGTTCGGTGGACAAGATTACGTCGAAAGATGTGTTCGATGCCGCTAAGGAGGGAGATGTATTGGCTAAGAAGATATTTGATTACACTGGTCGTATCTTGGGAGAGAAGTTGGCCGATTTCATAGAGTTCTCGGCACCTGAGGCTATCGTGCTTTTCGGTGGTCTCGCTCGTGCTAAGGAGTATATCTATGAGCCTACATTGAAGGCTATGAACGAGAATGTTCTGCCTTTGTGGAGAGATAAGGTAGATCTTCTCTTCTCACAACTCAAAGAGTCGGATGCCGCTATTTTAGGAGCTTCCGCTCTTGCTTGGGAACTTTAAAAATATTAATGTAATATGAAAATCAGTAAATGGTTATTGGCCCTTTCAATGGGCGTTTTGGCCGTAGCTTGCCAGGGAAACGAGGCTAAGCAGGCTGAAGAGGGTGCGGATGAGGCTACTTCAGAGGTAATCCCTCAGGAGAAGGTGGCGAAGGATTTCCTTCCTTCAAAGAAGGAGCTTAACGACGTGAGCTACTTGGTAGGTGTTAACTTCGGCTCATTTATCAAGGGATATAATTTCGGCGATCTCAATATGGCTCAGGTACGTAAGGGTATCGAGGATTTCCTTAACGCCAAGCAGACCGACGATCCTGCAGCTTTCGCAGCTCAGTTCCGTGTAGACCCTAACGAGATGAACGCGTTGTTTAACAACTATCTGCAGAACCGTCACGACTATATCCTCTACTCTAACAAGGAGAGAGAGGACAAGTTCCTTACTAAGAATGCGAAGAAGCCTGGCGTAAAGGTAACTCCTTCAGGTCTTCAGTATAAGATTATCGCTGAGGGTAATGAGGTTCACCCTGCTATGGCTGATACCGTATGGGTTAAGTACAAGGGAACTCTCCTCGACGGTACCGTATTCGATGAGACCAAGGCAGACGACGATGCCGTACATTTCACTTTGGGTCAGGTAATCCAGGGATGGAATGAGGCTCTCCCTCTTATCGGTGAGGGCGGTGAGATAGAGATCTATGTTCCTTACAAACTCGGTTATGGCGAGCAGGGAACAAGAGGTGCCATCGGTCCTGCTGAGACTTTGATTTTCAACATCAGCTTGGAGAAAGTCGGAAAAGTCGAATAATCTTTCACAAATCGATGCTACAAGCCGGCTGAAAAAGCCGGCTTTTTTTTAATTTGGCAGCTAATTTCTAACTGTTTATGAAGAACACCACCATAGAGGAGATAAAGGAGATTCGTGAAAGGCAACGTGAGTTTTTCGCCACTGGGCACACCCTTTCCTATGAGTATAGGAAAGACGCCCTTCTACGACTTAAGGCGGCTGTCCTTAAATGGGAGAAACCTATGTCCGATGCCCTTCAGACAGACTTGCACAAATGCTATGAAGAGAGCTATATGACCGAAATTAGTATAGTTCTTTCGGAAATAGACAAGCATCTTAAGGGACTACGCAGGTGGATGCGCCCAGAAAAGGTGGCGTCGCCACTGAAGATGTTCCCGTCGCGAAGCAAGATAGTAGCCGAACCACTTGGCCGGACTCTTATCATAGCCCCGTGGAACTATCCCGTGCATCTGTTGCTGGTTCCGCTGGTAGGCGCCATCTCATCCGGTTGCACGGCAGTTCTCAAGCCATCGCCTTATGTGCCGAACGTAAGCAAGGTTATCGAGACGATGATAAGCGAAACCTTCGATGCGAAGTATATCGCTGTGGCTCAGGGTAATCGCGAAGTGAATTCCGCACTTCTTTCCTTTAAGTGGGACCTAATTTTTTTCACCGGAAGCCCTAAGCTGGGCAGAGTCGTGATGAGCGAAGCTGCGAAGAACCTTACTCCGGTAGTGCTGGAACTCGGCGGCAAGAGCCCGTGCATCGTCGACCGTACGGCCGATATCAAATTGGCAGCCAAGCGTATCGCCTGGGGAAAGCTTCTCAATGCCGGTCAGACCTGTATCGCCCCGGACTATCTTATGATTCATCGGGATGTGAAGGACGCATTCCTCGAGGCGCTGAAGCGAGAATTCATCGAGTGCCTGCCTCCGAGCCCGGACTCATCCAGGTATTTTGCGCGTATCGTGAACGACGTGGCTTTCGAGAGGCTAAGCGCTTATCTTAAAGAGGGTAAGGTAATCTTTGGCGGTGAGACTGACCCTGAGTCACGTTACATTTCTCCTACCATTTTGGATGAAGTGCCGGAGGGCGCACGAGTGCTGGAAGAGGAGATTTTCGGGCCAATTTTCCCTGTCCTTACCTTCGATTCGCTTTCGCAGGCGATAGAGCGCGTGAATTCCCGTCCCAAGCCGCTCGCGCTATACTATTTCGGCGATGATGGCGACACGGTGATCGCTCGCACCTCGTCGGGTGGCTGCTGCATAAATGATTGCGTGATGCACATCGCGAACGAGAATCTTCCGTTTGGAGGAGTGGGGGAATCCGGAATGGGTTCATATCACGGGAAACGCACTTTCGATGTCTTTACGCACCACCGAGCCGTCGTTACCTCCCGCAAGCACGCTGACCTGCCTTTCCGCTATATGCCTTATAAGTGGTTCGATCGCGTAAAGAAACTTATGTAGAGGTCTTACATTATTACAAAAAGGGTAAAAGTGAAGAAAGCGCACAATTTTTGCACACGTCAGGTGGTTTTTTACGATGGATATGAAAAAGGTTATGATAATACTGGCTTGCCTTGTAATGTCGGCAAGCATTTACGCTCAGGATATTACGGGCAAATGGTTTCAGACTAACTCCGCTGTCAAGGAAGGAACGGAGGTGAACTATGTCGATACCCTGACCTTAGCGCCGAACAAGTCGTTTTCCGATGTCGTAATGATTGGAATGCAGATGGACGATGGTAAGGGAAAGCAAATTACCATAAAACTGTCGACATACTGCGCCGGAACTTGGTCTTACGAAAATAACGTCCTTATTCGCACTTATGACCCGAAATCCGTTCGCGCCGAGATATTGGAGCCGACAGGTCTTCCGAAGATGCTTACGTCTATGATAACTAAGAAAACCGTGTCGGAATTCAAGAAGCAGGCTAAGGAGCCGCAACACTCCAGAGTACTGGAACTCACAGCCGACAAACTGACAATACAAAGCGGTGATTCAGAAGAAGATGTGGAGCACTACATTAGATAAGTAAATCTTCACAATTATTTTTAACGCTTACTAAACAAAAAACCATCAGAAATAATCTCTGATGGTTTTTTTGTCGGGGTACTGTGACTCGAACACAGGACCCTCTGGTCCCAAACCAGATGCGCTAGCCAACTGCGCCACACCCCGTTTCCCGATTGGGACTGCAAATGTACTAAAATTTTATGTAATTGCAAATTTTCTTTCAAATTTTCTCCAAGAAATCTACATCAACCACTTTTTGACATCGTCACCGTGAGTCTCGGCCTTGCGAATTTCCGTTGAGGACACGCTGACAAGCGGCATTTGGGCGATGTCGATTCGGTAGAGCTTATTTTCCTTAAGAAGTGCAGCCTTTACCGCTTCACTGTCAAATCCTTCCCTCGGGTACACCAGCACTCCGAAC
>URCV01000033.1 GCA_900546445.1 uncultured Bacteroidales bacterium
ATGAGAGGCTCCGTGGATGGATGGGATTTCAAATCCTACATCTTGGGGATGCTCTTTTACAGATATATCTCTGAAAATATCACAACCTACATAAACAAAGGTGAATGGGAGACAGAAAACAGAGACTTTAATTATGCCGACCTTAATGATTCTCAAGCAGAAGGCATAAGGGAAGAGATGGTGAATGTCAAAGGTTTTTTCATACTTCCTTCACAACTCTTTGAAAACATCTGCCGGACTTGTGATTCTGACCCCAACCTGAATATGACACTTGAAGGAATCTTCTCCGCCATAGAAAACTCAGCTAAGGGAACTGCAAGTGAAGATGACTTCAAGGGGCTGTTTGCAGACCTTGACGTAAACAGCAACAAGCTGGGAGCTACCGTCATCAAGAGAAATGAAAAACTGGTCAAGCTTCTGAGAGGCATCCAGTCGATGAAACTTGGAGATTATCAGGACAATACCATCGACGCCTTCGGTGATGCATACGAATACCTGATGGGAATGTATGCTTCAAATGCTGGAAAGAGCGGTGGTGAATACTATACTCCGCAGGAAGTAAGTGAGCTCTTGACTAAGCTCGCCACCGTGGGCAAGACGGAAGTCAATAAAGTTTATGACCCGGCCTGTGGTTCAGGTTCACTGCTCCTAAAGGCTGCAAAGATACTTGGCAAGGATAATGTCCGCCAAGGCTTCTTCGGGCAGGAAATCAACCTTACTACATATAACCTGTGCAGAATCAATATGTTTCTTCACGACATCGACTATGACAAGTTCGACATAGCCTGTGAAGACACACTTCTTTCTCCACAGCATTGGGATGATGAGCCTTTCGAGGTAATCGTCTCTAACCCACCTTATTCGACCAAATGGAAAGGAGATGATGACATAACCCTTATCAATGACCCGAGATTTGCCCCTGCGGGCGTGCTTGCGCCTAAGTCCAAGGCTGATCTTGCATTCATTATGCACTCTCTTTCCTGGCTCGCCAGCAATGGCACGGCTGCCATAGTGTGCTTCCCGGGTGTGATGTATAGAGGTGGCGCGGAGAAGAAAATCAGGCAGTATCTGGTGGACAACAATTATGTGGATTGCATCATCCAGCTGCCGGATAATTTGTTCTTCGGGACTACCATAGCGACCTGCATCATGGTCCTCAAGAAGGCCAAGAAAGACAACAGCACCCTGTTCATAGATGCTACCCGGGAGTGCGTCAAGGTTACCAATTCCAACAAACTCACTGATGAGAACATCCAGCATATATTGGCCATTTTCACAGACAGGAAAGACGTGCAGTATGCCAGCAGGCTTGTGGCCAATGATGACATAGCCAAGGCTGACTACAACCTGTCGGTTTCTACCTATGTGGAGCAGGAAGATACGCGCGAGAAGGTGGATATCGTGAAACTCAATGCCGAGATTGCCCAGATAGTGGAGAGGGAGAATGTGCTTAGGGCTGAGATTGACAAGATAATAAATGAAATAGAAATATAATGTCTTTGTGCCAATTCAGAATGGTCTCAAATGACGAAGCCGTCCGTGTGATGGACGGCTCCGATACAGACGGGTATGCAGACAAGGCCGAGGGGCTACCTTTTACGGTAGTGGGCCTTCACGTAAACCTTTTTGTCTCGGACCATTCTGAAATGGCCTCTGACTTTAATAGGTTTATGAGCATCTTTGCACTCTGTGCAGGAGCGCTCGTCAAACTGAATTTTGATTGAAATGTTAAGCATCTATATGACGATTTTTTGTTTGAGAGTTGAGAGCGGCCTTAAAGAGTACATCCGTTCTGTATATTTCTAAATAAAAAGCACTTGCCCGAAAGCAAATGCTTTAAAAATCAAGTTTGAAGAGCGCTTCAATCGTCTTGATTAACATTTCCGACACAAAGGTAAGCAATTAAAAGGGAAAAGCAATACTTGACAGAAGAAAATATGAGTAAGTTGGAAGAACTGATACAACAATACTGTCCTGATGGGGTGGAGTGGAAGACACTGGGTGAGGCTACCATAATGAAAAGGGGAACTTCTGTAACAAAAGGTATAATGCAGGAAGGCAATATCCCTGTCATTTCTGGCGGAAGGCAACCAGCATTTTATTGCAATGTCTCAAATAGAACAGGGGAGGTTATTACAGTTGCTGGAAGTGGGGCTGGTGCTGGATATGTTCAATACTGGAATGAACCAATTTTTGTTTGCGATGCCTTTTCAATACAAGGAAATGAAACTTTGAAGACCAAGTATGTCTATTATATCTTGACCAATATTCAAGAGAAAATATATTCTACAAAGAAAGGTGGTGGTGTTCCACACGTTCATATATCAAGTATCGAAAAGTTTGAAATCCCCGTGCCGCCCCTTCCTGTGCAGGAAGAGATTGTGAGAATACTGGATAATTTTACAGAATTGCAAGCAGAATTGCAAGCAGAATTGCAAAAACGTAAATTACAGTATAATTACTATCTCGAGAACCTGTTGAATTTCAATAGGGGGGGGTATCAAGCAGAAGTAAGATGGATGAAGTTGAAGGACATAGGTAAAGTATGTATGTGTAAAAGAATACTGAAAAGTCAAACGTCATCATCTGGTGATATCCCATTCTTCAAAATCGGGACTTTTGGTGGTAATGCTGATTCGTATATATCACAGGCTTTATTCAATGAGTATAAGGCCAAATATTCATACCCACAAAAAGGAGATGTTCTTATTTCTGCGGCAGGTACTATTGGCAGAACCATTGTATTTGATGGTACACCTTCATATTTTCAGGATAGCAATATAGTGTGGTTGAAACACGATGAAAGCATCGTGCTAAACTCTTATTTGAGATATTGCTACACGTTGAAACCGTGGGTAATATCAACGGGAGGGACAATAGCCAGATTATACAATGATAATATTCTTGAAGCAACTATTCCAGTTCCCTCCTTAGCAGAGCAACAAGAAATAGTCTCCATCCTCGACCGCTTCGATCGCCTCACCACTGACCTCTCCCAGGGTCTCCCTGCCGAGATTGAGAAACGCAGACAACAGTATGAGTATTATAGAGACAAGCTACTAACTTTCAAAAGAAAAGCAGCATAACAAAACACAAGAAACATAATAATGGCACAATACAATATCATAGCTGAAAGCCAGGAATACACTGTGGTCTCGGAGTATGACCACGTGGCCACTCCTGCGGAAAATTACCAAAGCGAGGCTGATTTGGAGAAAGAGTTCATCCGGCTCCTTCAGGAGCAGGGGTATGATTATCTACCTATCCATAAGGAGGCAGACCTTATCTCCAACCTCAGAGCCCAGCTTGAAAAACTCAACCACTATCATTTCACAGATAGTGAGTGGGAGCGCTTTTTCAATGAGTGCATAGCTAACCAGAACGATGATATTGTAGCCAAGACACAGAAGATTCAGGATGACTATATCCAGGTCCTTAAAAGAGACACCGGCGAAAGCCAGAACATCAAGCTAATAGATAAGGACAATATCCATAATAACTCCCTTCAGGTCATTAACCAGTATGTGGAAGAAGGAGGAAGCTATGATACCAGATATGATGTATCCATTCTTGTCAATGGCCTCCCACTTGTGCATATTGAGCTCAAAAGAAGAGGCGTCCAGCTAAAGGAGGCATTTAACCAGATAAACAGATACCAGAGGGACAGTTTCTGGGCGGGATGTGGCCTGTATGAGTATGTGCAGATATTTGTCATATCCAATGGAACAAATACCAAATACTACTCGAACACCACCCGCGCCAATCACCTCAAAGAGCAGGAACCTGGTGGAAGAAACAAGTCCAAGAAGACATCCAACTCCTTTGAGTTCTCATCTTTCTGGGCGGACAGTAACAATAAGACTATCACTGACCTTTTGGACTTCACTAAGACGTTCTTCTCGAAGCATACCTTGCTGAACATCCTTACCAAATATTGTGTCTTCACCAGCGAGAAGATGCTTATGGTGATGCGTCCTTACCAGATCGCTGCCACGGAAAGGATAATCCAGAGGATAAATGTTGCAAACAACTACAAGTTTTATGGCAGCATCAGGGGTGGAGGATACATCTGGCACACCACAGGCTCCGGCAAGACACTGACGTCGTTCAAGACGGCCCAATTGGCCTCCAAACTCCCTTATATAGACAAAGTTCTGTTCGTGGTAGATAGGAAGGACCTCGACTATCAGACGATGAAGGAGTATAATCGTTTCGAGGAAGGGGCTGCTGACGGAAATACCTCTACTGCCGTACTTCAGAGACAATTAGAAAACAGGGATAAGAATGGCGGTTATCACGATTACCGAATTATTGTCACCACCATCCAGAAGCTTTCCATTTTCGTGCAGAAGAATAAGAACCATCCTGTATTTCAGCAGAGGGTGGTCATCATCTTCGATGAGTGCCACAGGAGTAACTTCGGTGAGATGCACAGTGCCATTACTAAGAACTTTAAGAAATATAATCTGTTCGGCTTCACCGGCACTCCTATTTTCGCACAGAATGCAGGGACTGGTGGAGATATGAGACTGAAAACTACTCAGCAGGCGTTTGGGGACAAACTCCACACGTACACCATAGTGGATGCCATAAACGACGAGAATGTCCTGCCTTTCAGGATTGACTATGTGAATACCATCAAGGAGAAAGAGGGCATTCTGGATCAGAAGATTTCCGCCATAGACAGGGAAAAGGCTATGGCCTCTCCTGAAAGGATATCTCAGGTGGTAAAATACATCCTGGAACACTTCGACCAGAAGACGAAACGGAGTTCGTACTATTCTTTCCGTGTGCTGGATGATATAAATAAAGTGGCAGGTGCGAAAAGAGGGGAAGTGGTCCCCGAGCATAAGACAGAGCAGAAATTGAATGGCTTCAACGCTATGTTTGCCGTGGCTTCCATTCCTATGGCCAAGGCCTACTACAATGAGTTCAAAAGGCAGCAGGCAGAGCTCCCGGAAGCACAGAGACTGAAGATAGCTACCATATATAGTTATGGTGCAAATGAGGAAGAGGTGGATGGAATACTCGCAGAAGAGAATCCTGAGAGCACCACTCAGCTTGACCAGCAGTCAAGGGATTTCCTCGAGGGGGCTATTCAGGACTATAATAAGATGTTCTCCACTAATTACGACACTTCTTCTGACAAGTTCCAGAATTACTACAAGGACCTGTCACTCAGGATGAAGAATAGGGAGGTGGATTTGGTGATAGTGGTGAATATGTTTCTTACTGGCTTTGATGCCACTACGCTCAATACCCTGTTTGTGGATAAGAACCTAAAGCAGCACGGACTTATACAGGCGTTTTCTAGGACAAACAGAATACTGAACTCTGTCAAGACCTTCGGTAATATAGTCTGTTTTAGGGATCTTCAGCAGGCTACCGATGATGCCATCGCCCTCTTCGGGGACAAGGATGCAAGCAGTATTGTGGTGCTGAAAGATTTCCTGTCTTACTATGATGGATACGACACGGAAAAGGGAAAGCACTGTTATGGCTATAAGGAACTTGTCGAGCAGCTTCAGGATGAGTTCCCTGAAGGACAGGCTATCTTAGGTGAAGAAGCGGAACGGAGGTTCGTGGCGTTGTTTGGTAGCCTTCTCAAATCCATCAACATTCTTTCCACCTTTGACCAATTTGAGGGACAGCAAATAATCACTGACAGGCAGTTGCAGGATTACCAGAGTAATTATCTTGACCTACAGGAAAAGTGGAGAAGACGCAGACCCGCAGACAAAGAGAATATTAATGATGACCTCGTGTTCGAGACTGAACTTATAAGACAGGTGGAGATAAACATTGACTATATTCTCCTACTCGTCCAGAAATATCACGACAGTAACTGCACGAACAAGGAGATACTTGTAAATATTTCCAAGGCCGTAGGTTCAAGCCTCCAGCTCAGAAGTAAGAAAGAGCTTATCGAGAATTTCATAGGCAGTGTAAGTGCCGATATCGATGTAGAAAAGAGTTGGAAGGACTTCGTTCAGCAGCGGAAAGATGAAGATTTGAAAGAAATCATAGATAGTGAGCATCTCAAGCCACAGGAGACGAAGACATTCATCGACAATAGTTTCCGAGACGGGCAGGTGAGGACCACGGGAACGGATATCGACAAGATACTCCCTCCTATGTCCCGCTTCGGCGGAAGCGACAACAGGCAGGAGAAAAAGAAGACTGTCGTCGAGAAGCTGCAAGCCTTCTTCGAGAGATACTTTGGGTTATAAAAATCCCATAACCTATCATATAATATAGAAAAAGTGGTCATTTCATATACGTAATGATATGTTGTGGGTCATGGGGAAAACCCTGTGTTTCTATACAGAAACTGATTCTGGTCGTTCTGCGAAAACGCTCACCAATTTCACTTTGGCAGCCAATGTGCCATAGAACGCGTATATCGATACCTTCCTGCCAAGGTGGAGCTAAAAAAGTCTCACTTTGGCAAGCAATCCTTCACCGAGTGCGCTCTACGCTATCCGCCCTGCCAAAGTGAATTTGCGGAGCTCCAGCGAACAGGCAATACACCCTGATATTTTTCGTTCCCGTCCGAGGGGTGTCTTTGCCGCGAGCGACCCTCTCTAAAACAGCGACAGCGAAACCATATCGGTCTCGCTGTCGTCGTATTAATGTATGAATAATTGAAAACTATTCTGTAACGGTGGCCTTAACAGTCTCGCTCAGCTTGTTATAGAGAGCGTCTGTTCTTTCAAGAATCTCTTTACGGAGAGCGTTATAGTAAGCCTTCTTACTCCCTTCGGCCTTTCCGTAAACTTTGTCCTTAAGCTCGTTATAAAGGTCAATGGCCTCTTCCATAAGTGCAGCTACGGTCTCATCTGTCTGAGGTCTAACGGCAGCTACAACGGAACAATCCTCGATAAACGCACCGAGAACGTATTCAATGTCTTTTTTTATGTCTCTAAGATTCATTTTAAAAGTAATTAGAGTTATCGTAGCGGGGGCGGGGCACGATCCCGCGACCTCCGGATTATGAATCCGACGCTCTAACCAGCTGAGCTACCCCGCCATCCTGAAAAGAGTTGAGATAGAAGGATTCGAACCCTCACTGACAGAGCCAGAATCTGTAGTGCTACCATTACACCATATCTCAATGGGTATTTCAATTCTTCAAAAGGAACGCAAAGATAGCAAGAGATTTTGAAAATTCCAAAAAATCTTAAAAAATTAATATGCAAGAAAAAAATGTTATATTTGTAGGTTATGAGAAAAAGCGGAATATTCCTATTTGCTCTTTCCCTTTTAGCCTTAACATCTTGTAATTCGTTTCAGTCCCTGATACATGACGACGAGGTGGTGGCGAAAGTAGGAAAGCATAAACTATATAAATCGGAGTTAAGGAAATACATCCCGTCCGGCGTGTCCGGTGCGGATAGCACTAACTTGGCCCTCCAGTACATTAATTCTTGGGCTTCGGGCCAAATCTACAGCGATATGGCACAGAGTCAGCTCTCGAAAGCCGATCAGGACGTCTCTGCCGAGCTGGAATCCTATAAGCGCTCGCTTCTAAGATATCGCTATGAGCAGCAGTTCGTTAATGAGCGACTCGACACCTTGATCACGGAAGCGCAGATGCTTGATTTCTATAAAGCCCATCAGAGCCTTTTCGAACTGGAACGTCCCATCGTGAAAGCGCGCTATCTCGACATCGTAAAGACATCGGAACATAAGGATTACCTTATTAAGAAGATGTCGTCCAACAGGCCTTCCGACGTGGTGGAAGTGGATAGCCTCGCCAGGAGTTGCGCCATACGCTATTTCGACAAGTCGCAGAGCTGGATAGACGCTTCGACGCTTGCGAAGGAGTTCAATACGGACTATCTCACTATGCTTTCCCGCTTGAAGAATAACTATATAACTTTCGAGAATGCGGAGATGTCCGACATCAAGACGGCATATATCAGAGATATCAAGCGAAAGGGTGTGGCTCCATTCGAGTTCTGCGAGGAGCGCATCAGGGAATATATTTTAAGTGACAGAAAACGCGAGCTCCTGGTTTCTTTGGAACAAAGCTTGCTTAATGCGGCCTCGGATAAAGGTCAGTTTGTAATTTACTAAGTATGAAGAGAAGTTTAACTGTAATTGCCTGCCTGCTGATTTGCCTTGGCGGTAGAGCGCAGAAATATGACGGATTGGCAGATAAAACGGTCGCCGTCATCGGAGGGGAGTTCGTAATGCTTTCGGACATCGAGCAGGAAGTCAGGATGATGCGTACGCGCGGATATTCGTCGGACAAATCGCTCAGATGCGACATATTGGAGCAGATATTGGCCAGTAAACTCATTCTCTCGCAGGCGAGGGTGGATTCGCTGAAGGTCAATCACGAGGTGGTCGCGGCTAATCTCACGGACCGTATGAACAGCCTGCTGAACGATTTGGGCGGCGAAGAGGCCGTGGAGGCGTATTTCGGCAAATCTGTCAGCAAACTGCGCGAAGAGTGGAACAGGCAGCTCGAGGAGATGTCATTGACTCAGCAGGAACAGCAAGAGATAGCGAAGAAAATCCCTGAAATCACTCCTTATGACGTGAAACAGTTCATGGACACGACGGACGTCCATAACATCCCGCAGATTCCGGCACAGTACCAGATGAGTCAAATCTGCATCTATCCGGACAGGGATGCGGCCAAATTGGCAGCGAAAGAAAAACTGCTGGGCATCCGCGAGAGAATCGTGGCCGGCGAGCGCTTCTCGACCTTGGCGCGTCTGTATTCGCAGGACCCAAGCAACGCACGTCTGGGCGGCGATCTGGGAATGGCGAACAAGTCAGTTTTCTGGACCTCGTTCTCGGATGCGGCGATGGCTCTAAAGCCAGGTATGGTTTCGAATATCGTGGAGACCCCGGACGGATTCCATATCATCGAAATGATTAGTAAAAAGGGAGATATGTTCCACGCGAGACACATCCTCATAAAGCCTGAATACACTTCGGAGGACATGGAGAAGGGATATGCCGTTCTGGACAGCCTTAAAAACGAGATACAGGCAGGAAACATAACATTCGAGAAGGCTGCGCTGCGATACAGCCAAGATGCCCCTACCAGGACCAATTCCGGCCAGATGGCAGACCCGAACACAGGCTCGTCATACTACGAGGTAGACCAGATGAAACCTGCTGATTATAAAGCCATTTCCACCTTGAAAGAGGGCGAGATTTCTCAGCCGTTCACTTCTACCGATAACGAAGGTCGCGGCGCTTTCTCTACGGACGGAGGTAACTTGGTCTATAAGATCATAAGGCTCGATAAAATCATCCCGGCACATGCTGCCACATTCGAGAAAGACTATGACGTGCTCTTTAATCGAGTTCAGCTCATCAAGCAGAACGAGGCCATAAATGATTTTATAAGTGAAAAAGTTAAGAAGACTTATATCGTAATCGATCCGATGTTTGCGGATTGTGAGTTCTCAAGAAGCGAATGGGCCGAAAAAGTAAGAAAATAATAGTAGCGCTTGCCCTGCTTTCCGGCATCTCGTTTTTTCTTTTCGCCCGTGCCGACGAAGAGGAAAAATATGTTCGTTTGGTAAAGGCCCAGTCGGTAAACATAATAACCGATGCGGACGGAAAGGCATTCCGAAAGGCGGTCGATGCCACCTTCCTGCATAATGGTACCCTTCTCATCTGCGACACGGCTTACTGGAGGGTCGATGAAAATATCATCAATGCTAAGGGTAACGTGCGCCTCTCGCAGGAAGGCACGGAACTGACTAGTGAAAAACTGGACTACTATGTTAACGATAACCTCGCGCAGTTCCGCGGAGGCATAGTTCAGCTTAGAGATAAGGAAAACAACATCCTAAGAACGCACTTTCTCGATTACAACACGGCGGACAGCGTGGCCGTGTTTTCGAAAGGCGCTTCTATGAAGGACAAGGACGGCCAGATTATAGAGAGTCTGGACGGAACATATAGCTCGAAGGCGAAACTCTTCACTTTCGAAAAAGACGTGAACATGTTCACGGACTCTGTCTTCATCAAGACTCAAGCGCTTGACTATCATACCGATTCGCAAAAGGCAGTTTTCCGCACTTACATAGATTTCTGGAAAGACGACAATATGCTCACCGCCTCTTCCGGCTGGTATGAACGTAATGACGAGATCTTCTTCTTCACGGGAAACGTCCATGGCACTACCGACAAACAGGAGACTTGGTGCGACTCGCTCTATTTCTACAGAATCCCGAACAATGTCCTGATGAAGGGAAGCATCCAGCTCCAGGACAGTCTGCATAACACCACGGCCGTATCCCGTTACCTTTTCTACGAGGACAGCCTTTCGACGGTGACCCTCCGTAAGGAAGCTGCAGTGGCGATAGTGACGGAAGACGAGCTTTCGCAAAAGGACACGCTCTATTTCGGCGCCGATACCCTCGTGTACTACACGCTGAGACACTGCGACATACCTAAGTCGGAATTGGCCAATTCGACCGCGCGTATCTCCGA
The DNA here is from genome assembly GCA_900546445.1 of uncultured Bacteroidales bacterium. Lineage (GTDB taxonomy): Bacteria > Bacteroidota > Bacteroidia > Bacteroidales > UBA932 > Cryptobacteroides. The sequence goes on from URCV01000033.1 coordinate 10,465, forward strand.
GATTATGACGGACCCGGTGGGCGAGTATAGGAAAAAGGCGGCGGAGGCCGCGGCCAAGGCTCAAGCCGAGGCATTGGAGAAGGCAGCGGGCACCCGCCCGGGACTAAAGCCGGATGCTGCTTCGAAAAAACAGCCCGCGGACCCCGATGCGGCGCCGGAAGACAGCCCGAAGGCTCCCGAGGATGTCGTGAGCGCCCCTGCGGATAATGTGGCAGCGCTGAAGGACAGCATTGGCGTGGCAGCGGATAGTCTGGGAGTAGCGGCAGACAGCGTAAAAGTAGCACTTGACAGCGTGAATGTGGCGGTAGACAGCCTTGGTGAGCCGAAGGACAGCCTTAGCGTGACGGCTGATAGCGCAAAAGTAGCACTTGATAGCCTAAGTGTGGCAGCAGATAGCGTCAGCGTGGCAGTGGACACTACCAAGTATGGTTTCGCCTTCGCTCGCGGAAACGTGAAGATTTTCCGTCGCGACATTCAGGTGCGATGCGACTCCATGCATTATAGCGACCTGGACAGCATAGCTCGTTTCTATAAGGACCCGGTAATCTGGAACGAGGAAAATAGACAGTATTATTCCGACTCCTTGGCCGTTCTCATTAAGAAGGGCAGGGTAGATAGGGCCTCGCTTATGTCCAATGCATTCGTCGTGACCCAGGAAGACAGTCTTCTTTATGACCAGATAAAGAGTGCGGAGATCATGGCCTTTTTCGATTCCACATCGGCGCTGAAACGTTTCGATGCTCTGGGAGGTGCTACGGCAGTCTTTTTCTTACGGGAAAATGACCGTCTGGCCACGGTCAATAAGGTGGAGAGCAAGATGCTTTCAGGTAATTTCGTAAAGGGAAACATAGACAGGATCTACTACTACGACTCTCCGAAGAACGATGCCTACCCTGTGGTACAATTCCCTCAGCAGGAGCGCTATCTTAAGGGTTTCAGATGGATTCCGGAACTTCGGCCTACTGGCAAGCAGGACATAACCACCCTGTCCATACGTCCTTCGCAGCGTAAGATGTATGCGGAGCGTCCTCGTGCCCGCTTCAAACAGACCGACATCTACTTCCCCGGCTACATAAAATCAGTCTATGCGTCTATCGATGCGCGGGAGCGCGCGCGTGCGGAGGCGGCACGGAAAAAGCGTGAACAGCAGGCGCTTGAAGGGAAGAACGAGAACGTCATAGATACATTGGCCGTAAAGGACAGCACGATGGTGAAACTGGATTCTACGGCTGTTACGAAGGTAGATTCGCTGTCGGCGCAGGTGGATTCCACCTCTTTCGATGTGTTGCAGGACAGCCTGTCGTCGAAGAAGTCTTTCATCCAGAAGATTAAGGATAAGTTCGAGCAGTGGAGGAAGCAGCGCGAGGAGCGTTGGGCCCGACTGGACGAGAGAGATGCGGCACGAGAGGCTGCGAAGAAGGAAAAGGCACTGAAAAAGCAGCGCGAGAAGACCAGAAAGGAGCTTATAGAGCGTCAGAAACAGGAACGTCGCGAGAAGGAGATTCTCGACAAGTATATAGAGTATTACGAAAAACAAAAGAAAAATGAATAATTTGGTAGAAAGATTTTTGCGCTATGTATCGGTAGATACTCAGTCAAACGAAGATTCACAGACTCAGCCGAGTACGATGAAGCAGCTTAACCTGCTGTCTATGCTTAGAGATGAGCTTCTCGCCATGGGAGTGGAGGCTACACTGGACGAGTATGGATATGTGATGGCCAGAATCCCGTCAAATGTCGATGCGCATGTGCCTGCAGCGGGCTTTATCTCTCACGTGGACACATCTCCCGATGCGAGCGGCGCTGACATAAAGCCTCAGATTATTCACGATTACGACGGCTCTGCCATAGCGCTCAAGGGCGTGGACGGACTTTATCTGGACCCTAAGGATTTTCCGGAATTACTCCGTCATAAGGGCGAGGACTTGATTACTACCGACGGAACCACCCTTTTGGGAGCGGACGACAAGGCCGGCGTGGCCGAGATTATGAATGCGGTGGAATACATAATGACCCATCCCGAATTCAAGCACGGTCCTATCTGTATAGGATTTACTCCGGACGAGGAGATAGGACGCGGCGTGGCTAAGTTTGACGTGGCACGTTTCGGTGCCGACTATGCCTATACTATGGACGGAGGCGAGGTCGGAGAATTGGAATTCGAGAATTTCAACGCGGCGGCAGCCACAGTCACCATTCAGGGACGAAACGTTCATCCGGGCTATGCCAAGGGCAAGATGAAGAACGCAATCTTAATAGGTATGGAGCTTAACTCGCTTCTCCCTATAGAGCAGCGCCCTGAATACACCTCCGATTACGAAGGATTCTTCCACATCATATCATATAAGGGCACGGTGGAGAATTGTACGTTCTCATATATTCTTCGCGAGCACGACCTCGACAAGCACGAGGCTCAGAAGGCGGAGCTCCGCAGATGCGTGGACTTCATAAATGCCAAGTACGGCGAGGGTACGGCCTCTGTCGAGATAAGACACCAATACTACAATATGAGAAAGCAGGTGGAACCTCACTATCATATCGTGGAGAAAGCCATAAAGGCTATGGAGATGGAAGGCATAAAACCAAAAGTGCAGCCTATTAGAGGCGGCACTGATGGAGCAAATCTTTCATTTATGGGTCTGCCTTGTCCGAATATATTCGCCGGAGGACTTAACTTCCACGGAAAATTCGAGTGGGTATCCATCCAGTCTATGGAAAAGGCGAGCAAAGTAGTGCTGAATATAATCAGCCTATTTGCTCTCTAAATGCTTCTGCCATTCCCAAGCGGAACGTAGAGTATCTTCGATAGGACGACAAGCTTTCCAGCCGAGTTCCTTCTCGGCGAGGGAAGGGTCGCACCATACCGCGCATACGTCTCCCGGACGGCGTGAGGTTATCTTGTGATTGACCTTTACACCGTTAACCTTTTCGAAGATGGTAACCAATTCCATAACGGAAAGAGGTCTTCCCGTACCTACGTTGAAAATCTCGTAGTCCTTCTTCATCTCCCCGTTTATCATACGGCTCACGGCGCAGACGTGGACCTTGGCCAAGTCGGTAATGTCTATATAGTCCCTAAGGCAAGTTCCGTCAGGGGTAGGGTAGTCGTTTCCGAAGATGCTGAGGCATTCGCGCTTGCCGGCAGCGGTTTGGGTGATGAAAGGAACCAGATTCTGAGGTACTCCGCGAGGCAATTCTCCGATAAGGGCTGAAGGGTGAGCTCCGATAGGGTTAAAATATCTGAGCGCTATGCCCTTAATCTGTGGATATGCCTTTACGCAGTCCCTCAGGAAATCCTCGCATATCTGCTTCGTATTGCCATAAGGAGAAGTGCAAGGCTTTCTCTGCGAAGACTCGCTTACCGGAAGGTGCTCAGGCTCTCCGTAGACGGTAGCCGAAGAAGAGAACAGGACATTACATCCGTGCTCCTTCGAAACCGTCAATATGTTAAGGAAAGAATTCAAGTTGTTCGTGTAGTACTTGAGCGGGTCTTCCACGGACTCACCTACAGCCTTGAAAGCAGCGAAATGAATCACCGCGTCGATTGTGTTTTCGTTAAAGAGCTTTCTTACCGCGTCCAAATCGCAGAAATCCATCTCCACCAGAGGGAGCGCCTTTCCGGTAATCTGGCATACACCCTCATAGTTAGTCTTATCGCAGTTTGAAAAGTTGTCCGCGATGATAACGTCGTAGCCGGCAGCATCTAATTCTACCGTTACGTGGCTGCCGATATAGCCGGCACCGCCTGAAACAAGAACCGTTTTTCTCATTTTTCAATTATAATTGCAAATCCGCCGCCCGGAGCCATATGAAGCTCCAGAGAAGTAGATGAATCGACATTTATATTCTCTATGACGTGGTCCGTAGCCGTAACGTCGGCATTTACGCCATCTTTATAGATACGAGCTCTCCAAGTGCCCTCGCTCAGGAAATCAAGAGGAATGTCTATATCCCTTTCGTCCCAGTTCGTAAGCCCGCCAATATAGTATACACCGTCTTTTTCGCGCAACGTCACTATGCTCTTGCCTATTTCGCCACTTAACACAGTGGTATTCTGGAAGGTAGTAGGGATGGACGTTATGAAGTCGGTAGTCGCCTTGTCCTCTTCGTAAGCCGAAGGCGAATCGCAAAGCATCACCAGCGGAGCATCATATACTATGTAGAGCGCGACCTGGTGTGCGCGGGTGCCTTGGCTCATAGGGCGAGAGAAGATTGGCCTGAATTCCTCGCGGCGGGCATTCCTCATCGCACCGGGAGTGTAATCCACCGGACCGGCGGCCATTCTTATATATGGAATCAGCACGTCGTTAAGCGGCATATCCGCGTCGTCCGCACTCGTCCATTTGAGCTGCTCCAGACCGAACACTCCCTCGAAATTCAGCAGGTTCGGGAAGGTCCTAGTCAGTCCCGTAGGCTTATACATTCCGTGCAAATCCAGAACCAAGTGGTATTTGGCAGCTATTTCGGCCAATTTGTATATCTGGTTCACGGTCTTCTGGTCCTGCGCATCGAAGAAGTCGACCTTGAATCCGCCAATCCCCAAATTCGCATAGTGCGAGCAAATCTCCTCGGCATTATTGAAGAGGAGCGAGCTCGAAATCCACAGAAGCAGCTTGACGTTCGACTCCTGCGCATATCCGCACAGGTATTTGACATTCACATCGTCCGAAGTGGTGAGAGGGTTCAAATCCTTATACCACCCCTCGTCCAATACCGCGTACTTCAGCCCGTTGGCGGCTGCGAAGTCGATGTGGTGCTGGTAGGTGTCGGTGTTTATGCCGGCCTTGAAAGGCACGTTATAGAGAAGATTGGCATTCCACCAATCCCAAGCGCTCTGTCCCGGAGTTATCCACTCGATCTCGTCGATTCTGCTCGGCGAGGCCGTCTGGTAGACCATATTGTTAACGGGAAGGTCCGAGTCGCTTTCCGCATAAGCTATTATTCGCCACGGGAAACTGCGAGACCCCGAAGTCTTCGCGATTATGTTAGAATAGCTGACTGGCCTTTCCACACCTCTGTCCGAGGTCTTGTATTTAGTAGGAACCGGAGGGAACACGGCCTTGAATCCCTTGTCGCTGAGCTTTACGAACATTCCCGGATAGTCTTCCACGTCCGATTCGGTAAGCAATATGTTTCCCCACTTTTCGTTACGCACCACGATAGGCAAAAACGCGAGTCTGTCCTTATTCTCGCCATATTCGCCGATTTTCTGGAATGCGTACTGATTTTCGAAGCTCGACTCGTAAGGGTCGGCCGAAACATCCAATTTCCACGGAATTATGCTCTCGAAAGCATCAGTAAAGTTAAATTGAACCGTCTCGTCCACTACCTCTATGGTCTCCGGGAAGGAGGTTACGAAACGGTAGGCGATACCGTCGTTATAAGCCCTCACCTGAAGGGTGTAGTTACCGTCGTACCTGAGGCTCAGGTAGTTATAAGAGGCTTGGAAGGCGCTTTGTCTGTAGAACGGAGCGCTTATGTTTTCTGTTCTGGACCCCCTGGTGTCTTTACGGATTTTTGCATTTACGCCTAAAACCGTGCTGTCCGCCAGGCGCATCGCCACCTTGCAGTCCTGCATCACGGTGACGCCCTTCACGATAACGGAAAGCGTGGTGGTACTATCCACCCTCACTACCGTAGAAATGTTCCCCGAAGGACTGGATAGAGTGTAATCCTTCGCGCTGACGGTCAGGGCGGACAATAATACTAAAACACAAGCGAGTATTCTTTTCATTTAACTAATCTTTTTTAAAGATGCCTTTATCATATAAATTACAAGTAGTACCAGTGGGATGATGGCTATAGCCTCCGCGCCACTGCAGATCGCACCATCGGCACATTTGTTCCAATCGTACATAAACCAGTCCGCACCCGCAAATTTGAGCACGGCTGAAACTACGCCCATCAAGGCGCCACCGGCTATAAAACCGGATGCAATAAGCGTTCCTTTCTTTACTCTTGCCTCATTTAATTCCTTATCCTTGCTTCTGCTACCTACCCACCAAGAGATGGCCCCACCGAGCAGGAGCGGCAAGTTCAAGTCGATAGGAATGAACATTCCCAGACAGAATGCCAATGTAGGCACCTTGCAGAAATTCAGCAGCAGTGCGATGGCCGCACCGATTCCATAGAGAATCCAAGGCGCGTTGCCGCCGTTCATCATAGGCTGGATGACGGCAGCCATGGCATTGGCCTGAGGGGCTACGAGCGCACCCTCGCCGGTAAATCCGTAGGTCTTGTTCAGCACGAGCATCACTCCACCCACGGTAGCCGCTGCCACGAGCGTACCCACGAACTTCCAAGTTTCCTGCTTGGCCGGGGTCGTTCCGGTCCAGTACCCTATCTTCAAGTCGGTTATGAATCCGCCCGCCATAGATAGAGCCGTGCATACCACACCGCCGATAATCATCGCAGCCGCCATGCCGCCGTTCCCCTTAAGACCCACTGCCACCAGCACGAGAGCGGTGATAATCAGCGTCATAATGGTCATACCGCTGACCGGGTTCGAGCCCACGATCGCGATGGCATTGGCCGCTACGGTAGTAAAGAGGAAAGAGATGACTGCGACGATCAGAAGACCTATCAGAGCCTGCCAGATATTGTCCACCACACCGCCGAAAGCGAAGAAGGCGAAGATGGCAAGCAGGGTGATGATGACTCCTACCACCACGATTTTCATTGACAAATCCTTATCCTTCTCGTCCACGGCCGTCTGTGCGCCGGATTTGTGCGAGAATTCGCCCACCGCCAGACCGACGGCGCTCTTTATGACTCCTGCACTTTTTATTATGCCAATTATACCTGCGGTCGCGATGCCTCCGATGCCTATATGCCTGGCGTATTCCTTAAAAATCATATCCGGCGACATCTCTCCGACGGTCTGCGCGATGCCCGTACCCATCAGGTCGATGACCTGGTTTCCGAAGAGCAGGTTCATTCCCGGGATGATTACGAGCCAAACCAGAAACGAGCCGCAACAGATGATGAATGCGTATTTCAAGCCCACGATGTATCCCAGGCCAAGCACTGCGGCGCCGGTGTTCAACTTCAAGACTATCTTCGCCTTGTCTGCCACTACCTGTCCCACGTGTGTGAATGTGGTACTGATGGTCTCGGCCCAAGCTCCGAACGTGGAGATGACGAAATCGTACAATCCACCGATGAGACCCGCCGTAATCAGGGTCTTGGTGCTATTTCCGCCTTCCTCGCCGCTCATCAGCACCTGAGTGGTGGCCGTAGCTTCAGGGAAAGGGTATTGGCCGTCCATCTCCTTCACGAAATACTTGCGGAAAGGGATTAGGAACAGAATGCCCAGGAATCCTCCCAGGAGCGACGACAGGAACATCTGCGTGAAATTCACGTCGAGCCCCAGAATATAGATGGCCGGCAGGGTAAATATGGCTCCTGCCACGATGACTCCCGAGCAAGACCCGATGCTCTGGATGATGACGTTTTGGGCCAATCCGTTCTTCTTGTTCAGTGCGCCGGTCAGACCGACTGCGATTATGGATATGGGAATGGCCGCCTCGAATACTTGGCCGACCTTAAGTCCTAAATATGCCGCTGCCGCGGAAAAGATGACTGTCATAAGCAGTCCCACACCTACAGAATAAGCTGTAATTTCCTTCTTCTCTTTCATTTAAGTCAATGTTTCTATTACTTGTAACTAATCAGGCTACAAATATACGATTTTATACCTATATAATAGTAAAGTCCCGGCAGAAAAAATTTTCGAAAAAAAGTGAAATATTTTTCAAAAAAATTTGCAGAATAAAAAATAATGCTTACCTTTGCAATCCCTTTCGCGATGAGCGGATGGGAACAACAAAGTTCTTTGAATTATTGAGAGAGATAACGAGGTAAAGAAAGAAGAAAAGATTAGTCTAATATTATAACGCATACGAGTTTTTTCGTAAGTTGAATATGGGACTACAATTTCAAGGCAAGAGTTATTGAGGCAGAGTATCGAGAGATACTTTGAGTAAATGATTCACGAAAGAGAAAGAGAAGAAGAGCGAACGGAGGATGCCTAGGCTTCTAGAGGCGATGAAGGACGTGGTAAGCTGCGAAAAGCTCCGGGGATTTGCAAACAGGAATTAATCCGGAGATATCCGAATCGGGGAACCGGCGCGATTGAAGATCGCGCACACTCTACGGAGTGAGCCAACCCAGGGAACTGAAACATCTTAGTACCTGGAGGAAGAGAAAGAAATATCGATTCCCAAAGTAGTGGCGATCGAAATGGGAAGAGCCTAAACCGGTGGCGTTACGGCGTGACCGGGGTTGTAGGAGTGATCATAAAGATTTCATATCGAACCAGAACTTACTGGAAAGTGAGACCGAAGAAGGTGAAAGTCCTGTACGGGTAAACATATGAGATTGAGAGCACCACCTGAGTAGGGCGGGACACGTGGAATCCTGTCTGAATCTGCGACGACCATGTCGCAAGGCTAAATACTACTAGAAGACCGATAGTGGACCAGTACTGTGAAGGAAAGGTGGGAAGAACCCCGAACAGGGGAGTGAAAGAGAACCTGAAACCGTTCGTTTACAAGCGGTCGGAGCCCGAGAGGGCGACGGCGTGCCTTTTGGATAATGAGCCTACGAGTTACTTCATACCAGCAAGGTTAAGACCTTAAGGGTTGTGAGCCGAAGCGAGAGCGAGTCTGAAAAGGGCGAATAGTTGGTATGAGTAGACGCGAAACCTAGTGATCTACCCTTGACCAGGTTGAAGGTGCCGTAACAGGCACTGGAGGACCGAACCAGTTTCCGTGAAAAAGGGCTTGGATGAGTTGAGGGTAGGAGTGAAAGGCCAATCAAACTGGGAGATAGCTCGTACTCCCCGAAATGTCTTTAGGGACAGCCTTTGTTATGATTGCATGAGGTAGAGCTACTGATAGGAAGCGAGGGCTTCATCGCCTATCAATTCCTGACAAACTCCGAATGCGTGCAATTTAGAGACAAGGAGTGAGTCGTCGGGTGCTAATATCCGTCGGCAAAAGGGTAAGAGCCCAGACCAACAGCTAAGGCCCCCAAGCGCAGTTTAAGTTGAGACAGAACGAAGTGACATCGCAGTGACAGCTAGGATGTTAGCTTGGAAGCAGCTATTCATTCAAAGAGTGCGTAACAGCTCACTAGTCGAGCGAAGTTGCGTGGATGATGAGCGGGCATCAAGACTGCCGCCGAAGCTTTGGACACGAACGCAAGTTTGTGTGGTAGGGGAGCATTCTATTCAGCGTTGAAGGTTTACTCGCGAGAGGGACTGGAGCGTATAGAAAAGCAAATGTAGGCATAAGTAACGATAATGAATATAGAAATATTCACACCGAAAACCCAAGGTTTCCTGAACAACGTTAAACGGATCAGGGTTAGTCGGGGACTAAGTCGAACCCGAGAGGGGAAGATGATGACAAACTGGTTAATAATCCAGTACTCGCTATACAGGATTAATAGAGACCGAGGAGTGACACTGCCGCCATCTGACGGAATAGATGGTTAAAGACCGTAGGGAGACTGAAAGTCGACAGTATCGAGAGGATTCGTCTGATCGAACAGCGCAGGTAAGCAGACTTGCAAGAAAATCTAAGAATCGTGTAGCGTATAGCGACCCGTACCGTAAACCGACACAGGTGGGTGAGGAGAGGATCCTCAGGTGCTCGAGTGAATCATGGCTAAGGAACTAGGCAAATTGACTGCGTAACTTCGGGATAAGCAGACCCTACGCGAGTAGGGCGCAGAGAAATGGTCCAGGCGACTGTTTACCAAAAACACATGGCTATGCTAAATCGTTAAGATGAAGAATATGGCCTGACACCTGCCCGGTGCTGGAAGGTTAAGAGGGGGACTTAGGGTCAAACCAAAGGTCTGAATCGAAGCCCCAGTAAACGGCGGCCGTAACTATAACGGTCCTAAGGTAGCGAAATTCCTTGTCGGGTAAGTTCCGACCTGCACGA
>URCV01000034.1 GCA_900546445.1 uncultured Bacteroidales bacterium
TTCGAGGATAGATTTCTTTCAGAAAAAGGAGTGTGCTGGACACATTAAGATTATCAAGTTATTTTGAAGAATTACTTGGTAAGCTTAAAAAAATAGCAGCTAAAGATTTGCGCTGGTTTTTCGAGGATAGATTTCTTTCAGAAAAAGGAGTGTGCTGGACACATTAAGATTATCAAGTTATTTTGAAGAATTACTTGGTAAGCTTAAAAAAATAGCAGCTAAAGATTTGCGCTGGTTTTTCGAGGATAGATTTCTTTCAGAAAAAGGAGTGTGCTGGACACATTAAGATTATCAAGTTATTTTGAAGAATTACTTGGTAAGCTTAAAAAAATAGCAGCTAAAGATTTGCGCTGGTTTTTCGAGGATAGATTTCTTTCAGAAAAAGGAGTGTGCTGGACACATTAAGATTATCAAGTTATTTTGAAGAATTACTTAGTAAGCTTAACAAAATAGCAGGTAAAGATTTGCGATGGACTTTCGAAGATAGGACTACTAAAAAACCAAACAAAGTGAAAAAATCATTATATTTGTTTTTGGCTTGAAAAATTTTGTGAAAATGAAAAAGATACTAACGATTTTCGCCTTGGGCTTGTTGTCATTAAGCCTTTCGGCACAGGAAAGCGCACGCTGGCTTAGAAAAAGCGACATCAGCGCAGACGGCAGCACCATCGCTTTCAGTTATCAGGGAGACATCTTCACCGTCCCGGTGAGCGGCGGACTGGCCAAGCAGATCACCTCGAACCAGGCATACGACAGCGACCCGCTATGGACCGCCGACGGTAAAAGCATAGTTTTCAGTTCTTTCCGTGAAGACACGAAAGACATTTGGATAATTTCTGCAGAGGGAGGAAAGGCAAGACGCCTCACTACCTTCCCAGGCGCAGAAACTCCCCTTTTCGTATCGAAAGACGGCGTGGTCTACTTCTCGGCGAACATTCAGCCGGATGTAAACTACGACAAGTTCCCGGGAGAGCCTCAGGTGTATACCGTTAACATAAAGGACGGGAAGTCGTCGCTCTACACTTCCATTCCGATGATGAACATCTCTGCGAACTCTAACGGAATCGTGCTTTACGAAGACTACAAGGGTTACGAAGATCCTTTACGTAAGCACCACACTTCTTCCGTTACCAGAGACATCTGGAAGTACCTTCCTAAAAAGGGACAATATCAGAAACTTAGCCGATTCGCCGGCGAAAACCGTAATCCGGTATTCACGTCTAACGGACTCGACTACTATTTCCTAAGCGAGCAAAGCGGTAACTTCAACGTATGGAAGTCGAACATCAACGCCCCTGAGACTGCCACCCAGATTACCCAGCTTCCTACACATCCCGTAAGAAACCTCTCCATCGCCGCAGACAACACCCTGTTGTTCTCTTATAACGGAGACTTGTACACATTGGCCCCGGACGCAGAGAAGCCGGCCAAGGTAGACATAAAGGTAATCGCAGACACTAACGATAAGGAACACATATACAGAAACATAAACACGGGAGCGACCGGATTGGCCGTAAGCCCTAATGGTAAGGAAATCGCCATCGTGGCACACGGCGACGTGTTCGTGGTGGCCCCCGAGCAGAAAGTCACGAAGAGAATCACCAATACTCCTAGCCAGGAGAGAGGCGTTTCATTCTCGAAGGACGGTCGCACACTCTACTATGCAGCGGAGAGGAATGGCTGCTGGGGTATCTGGAAGGCCGAATTGGCCAGAAAAGAAGACAAGTACTTCGCATTCTCCTATGACATTAAGGAGAGTCTGTTCTCGACCGCGGGCCAAACCTGCTTCCAGCCGGCAGTATCTCCGGACGGCAAGTGGGTGGCATTCCTGAGGAACCGCACCGAGCTCGTCATAAAGGGCACGGAAAGAGGCGAGGAGAAATCGCTTCTCAAGGACGCGAACTACTCTTACCAGGACGGAGACCAGTCTTTCGAATGGTGTCCTGACAGCCAGCATATCCTCATAAACTACGGCGCGAACGGCGGATGGAATAACACGGACATCGCCGTAATCAATATTAAAAACGGTCAGGTAACGAACCTTACCGAAAGCGGATATAGCGACGGCAACTTTCACTGGGCACTTGGCGGAAAGGCCATGCTTTGGGAATCGGACAAGAACGGATATCGCAGCCACGGAAGCTGGGGCGCACACGAGGACATCTACGCTATGTTCTTCGACGCCAAGGCTTTCTACGACTTCACCAGGACTTCGGAGGAAGATAGCATAAACGCCCTTCTGAAATCGAAGAGCGAAGAAAAGTCAGAAAAGAAAGACTCCATAAAGACTGAGAAGAAAGGACTCAAGCTCCAGCTCGAGGGTCGCGAGAACCGTATCGTAAGACTTACTCCTATTTCAGGAGCTATGGGCGACTTCTTCCTCACCGAGGACGGAAAGACTCTCTATTTCTTTAGAGTTCAGGAGCAAAGCATAGACCTGTGCAGTATGGACTGTAAGGAGGGCGACATAAAGATTCTTCGCAAGGGTTTCAACGGAAGTTTCGTTCCTGGAGCCGACCGCAAGACGGTCTACATCCTGGGAGGACGTGGCATAAACAAGATGAATGCAGCCACGGGAAAGATAGAAGCCATTTCATTTGCAAGCGATTATGACTACCAGCCTGCTAAGGAAAGAGAGTACATCTTCGACCATATATGCAAGCAGGTAGAAGAAAAATTCTACGACAAGAACATCCACGGAATAGATTGGAAGGGCTTCTGTAAGAACTACAGGGAATTCCTCCCTTATATAAACAACAACTACGATTTCCAGGAGTTGCTCAGCGAGCTGCTCGGAGAATTGAACGCTTCGCACACAGGAGCGAGATATCGTAACACTTCACGCGTGAACGCCGGCAGGTTAGGTGTAATCTACGACCTCAACTACAGAGGAAAAGGCCTTAAGATAGCCGAGGTTCTCCCTGGAAGCGAACTCAGCATGGTCGACCCTGAGATAGGTGCAGGAGACATCATACTCGCCATCGACGGAGAGGAAATCTCCGAAGGCACCCAGTGGTACGACGCTCTTCGCTACAAGGCGGGCAAGCGAGTATTCCTCAAGATAAAGAAATCGAAGAAAGAGACTGTGGAACTCTTCGTAAAGGCTACATCCACCGACTACGACCTCCTCTACAAGAGATGGGTACTTCAGAGAGAGGAGATGACGCAGAAACTCTCAGGCGGACGCATAGGCTACGTTCACGTGGAAGGCATGGATTCCAAGAGCTACCGCGAAGTGTACTCAAAACTTCTGGGCAAATATAGAACTTGCGAGGCTGTCATAGTGGATACCCGTCATAACGGCGGCGGTTGGCTCCACGACGATTTGGCCACACTTCTTAACGGCAAGGCATACATCGAGTTCCGCCCTCGCGGAGAATACATAGGAACGGAGCCTTTCAGCAAATGGAACAAGCCGAGCTGCGTCCTCATAGGAGAAGACAACTACTCGGATGCGAGCGGATTCCCTTATGTATACAAGACTCTGGGAATAGGCAAGCTCATAGGTGCTCCGGTACCCGGAACGATGACTGCCGTATGGTGGGAGAACCAAATAGACCCGAGCATAGTATTCGGCATCCCTCAGGTAACCTGCTGGGGATTGAACGAGAACAGAGCTCTCGAAAACTATCAGATAGAACCGGACATTCTGGTTTACAACACTCCCGAAAGTCTTCTCAAGGGCGAAGACCTCCAGCTCCAAGCTGCAGTTAATGAATTACTTAAAGAATTAGATGCTAACAAGAAAAAGTAAACTCGTTATAATACCTACCTATAACGAAAAGGAAAACATCGAAGCCATCTCCAGAGCAGTCCTTGCTCTGGAAGGTGGTTTTAACATACTGGTAATAGACGACGGCTCTCCGGACGGAACGGCCGACATAGTAAAGGGGCTTATGGAAGAATTTCCGGAAAGGCTCTTTATGATTCAGCGCGAAGGCAAGCTTGGCCTGGGAACTGCCTACATTACCGGATTCAAATGGGGACTGGAGAAAGGCTACGACTACATCTTCGAGATGGATGCCGACTTCTCGCATAACCCGGACGACCTTCCGCGACTGCTTGACGCCTGCGAAGACGGCGGAGCCGACCTCTCGATAGGTTCGAGGTACGCCGACGGTGTCAGCGTGGTGAATTGGCCTATAGGAAGAATCCTGATGTCCTATGGCGCATCTCGCTATGTCAGGACTGTGCTCAGGACTCACATTACGGATAACACCGCAGGATTTATGTGCTATTCCAGAAGAGTTTTGGAAGCCATCGACCTCGACAATGTAAAGATGAAGGGCTACGGATTCCAGATCGAGATGAAATACACGGCTGTAAAGAAAGGATTCAAGGCCGTGGAAGTTCCCGTCATCTTCGTAAACAGAAAGGCCGGCACATCGAAAATGTCAGGATCCATCTTCGGAGAGGCTTTTTGGGGCGTATTGGCCCTCAGATTTAGAAAATTTTAATGAAACCACTGTACATTAAGGCTATAGCCGACAGGTTGTCACTCAACAAGTGGCAAATAGAGAATTGCGTACTGCTTCTCGAAGACGGAAACACCATCCCTTTCATAAGCAGGTACAGAAAGGAACAAACGGGCGGAATGGACGACAGTCAAGTCGCCGAGGTGAAGCATTGGGCTGACACCTTCGACGATATGGAAAAACGCAAGTCCACCATAATCCAGACCATAGAGAAAGCGGGAAAACTCACGGAGCAGCTGAAAAAGCGAATCGAGAACTCCGTAGACTCCACCGAGCTGGAAGACCTTTACCTTCCATTCAAGCCGAAGAGAAGGACCCGCGCGACAGTGGCGAAGGAACTGGGGTTGGAAGGATTGGCAGACATCATCTGGGAGCTCAAGACCACGGACCCGAAGTCCAGCGCCCGTCCATTCGTTAATGAAAAAGTGCCGTCTACCGACGAAGCGCTCAGTGGCGCACGAGACATCATAGCGGAAAGGCTCAGCGAGGAAGTTTCTATAAGAGAAAAGCTTAGAAGCACATACAGGAGAAGTCCCCTGACGGTTCAGGTAGCCAGAGGCGCGAAAGGCAAGCCGGAACTTGAAAAATATAGGAGTTACATCGACTTTTCCCGTCCTCTCGACAAGGTTAGCCCCCATAATCTTCTCGCCATCCTGCGTGCAGAAAACGAAGGACTCTTCAGTATAGGACTCACTCCGCGCGAAGGCACGCAAGACGACGTATACTACCAGTTCTGCCGAGACCACGGAAGACCTCAAAGCGCAGCTCTCTCAAAAGAGATAAAGCTCGCCGCAGAAGACAGTTACCAGAGACTTCTCGACCCGTCGATAAGTAATGAAATCATAAAGGAGGCCAAGCAAAAGGCCGACATAGAAAGCATTCGAGTGTTCGGAGACAACCTCAGGCAGCTCCTGCTGGAATCCCCTGTCGGCGAAAAGCGCACGCTTGCCATAGACCCTGGATTCAGGAACGGATGCAAATTGGCCGTTCTCGACGAACACGGCGCACTTCTCGCGCACGAAATCATATTCCCGCACCCGCCACAGAACGAAAGAATCAAGTCCCTTCAGCGTCTCGAAACCCTGATTGACGACTTCGACATAGAGGCGATAGCCGTAGGAAACGGCACTGCCAGCCGCGAGACTATGGATTTCCTGAATAAAATCGACCTGCCGCAGAATTGCAAAGTGTGGAGCGTCAGCGAAGACGGAGCCAGCATCTACAGCGCATCGGAGGTGGCTCGAAAGGAGATGCCGGACGAAGACGTAACGGTCAGGGGCGCAGTAAGCATAGGACGAAGGCTTATGGACCCGCTCGCCGAATTGGTCAAGATCGACCCTAAGAACTTGGGAATTGGCCAATACCAGCACGACGTGGACCAGACCCTGCTTCGCGAGAAGTTGGACAACACCATCGAAGCGTGCGTGAACTCAGTGGGCGTAAACCTAAACACCGCATCGCCGTATCTGCTTGCCTATGTAGCCGGAATCGGAAAGACATTGGCCGAATCGATAGTGGATTACCGAAGCGAAAACGGTGCGTTCAAAAGTCGCGAATCGCTGAAGAAGGTACCGAAGCTCGGTGAGAAGACCTTTAGGCAGTGTGCCGGATTCCTGCGCATCCGAGGGGCCGAAAACCCTCTGGACGGCAGTGCAGTGCATCCTGAGTCCTACCATATTGTGGACAAGATGGCTCGCGATCTGGGCGTGGAAGTGAAGGAGCTCGTCGGAAATGACTCGCTCTGCAAGCGCATATCCCCGGACAGATACGTCACCCCCGAGAAGGGGCTTCTTACCATAAACGACATCATAAAGGAATTGGCTAAGCCTGGCCTCGACCCGCGCAGCGAAGCATCTTCGTTCAGCTTTGCCGAAGACATACGCGACATCTCGGACCTTAAGACAGGTATGGAACTGCCGGGAATCGTCACGAACATAACTAATTTCGGTGCATTCGTAGATTTGGGCATCCACGAAAACGGACTTATACACATCTCAAAGATGAAAGGCAAAAGCCTCGCCCTGCACCAGAAGGTAAAGGTGAGGGTGGAAAGCGTGGAGCTCGACCGTAAAAGGATAGGACTGGGCTTAGTCTCCTAAGGAGATGCTCTTCAGGGACTCCCTGTAGGCAGATAAAATTCGGGACTTGGATATGAATCCCAAGTAATGATGTTGCTCATCAATTACAGGAAGACGCCAAGCTCCCGTTTTTTCGAATTTGTCCAGTACCGAAGCAGCCTTTTCGTCTATGGTAACATAAGCGGCAGGCTGCTTCATAAGATTGTATACATGGATGTTGGAATAATTGGCCGTGTCGAACATTTTCTTTCGAATGTCGTCCATCTCCACCAATCCCTGGAACACGCCGTCGCTTCCCACTACCGGGAAGACGGCAGCGGTACTCTCGGAAACCTCCGGCATAATGTCCTTAAGCGTCGCATCCAGGCTTATGCGAGGGTATTTGTCTCGCACGAGGTCGGCCGTGTTAAGAAGCGTAAGGACGGCTTGGTCCGAATCGTGAGTAAGGAGTTCTCCGGTCTGCGCAAGTCGCTTGGTATAAATCGAATAGCGCTCCCAAATTCTAGTCACGCAGAAAGACACCGTGCATGCGGCGATTAGCGGCAGGAACAGGTCGTAACCTCCTGTCATCTCCGCGATAAGGAAGATGGAGGTCATAGGTGCCTGCATGACTCCGGCCATAAGCGCCGCCATTCCTACAAGCACGAAATTCTGCTCCGGAAGAAGCCAGAAAGACTCGCCTAAGACATTATTCAGCACTCTCGCAATGACGAAACCGGCTATGGCGCCCACGAAAAGCGTAGGACCGAATGTTCCACCGACTCCACCACCGGCATTTGTAAGCGTCATAGAAAGGACCTTGAAGAACATCACCGCAGCGAAAGCCACCACAATTCCCCACTTCGAATTCATCAGAAAATTAAGAGGAGAGCCCTTCATCTCACCGCCTATTCCGTTAAGCAGCGCCGTGATGTCTCCATAACCTTCACCGTACAAAGGCGGGAACAGGAACACCAGCACGCCCACGCCCAGTGAGCAAATCAGCCACTTGAACATAGGAGAGCGCATCTTCGCGAAATGGTCCTCAAGCTTTAGCGTAGTATGCGTAAAATAAAGCGAGAGGAATCCGCAAGCCACTCCCAAGACCAGATAGAAAGGTATGTTCTTAAGCACGAAAGGCTCTAATGTACAGTGGAATGCGGTGTCCATACCGGTAAAAAGATAAGAGACCACAGTCGCCGACACGGTCGACACCAGAAGCGGCATCATACTCGCCAGCGAGATATTGAAAAGCAGAATCTCCATAGTAAAGAGAAGACCTGCCAATGGAGCCTTGAATATGCCTGCTACCGCACCCGCAGCACCGCAACCCACCAGAATGGTCATATTACGATAGGAAAGACGCCCCAGGCGGCCGAAGTTCGAGCCAATCGCCGCTCCTGTGTAAACGATAGGAGCCTCGGCACCCACTGAGCCACCGAAACCTATGGTGAGCACGGACGTCACGAGCGAAGACCACATATTATGCGGCTTGATCCGGGACTCGTTCTTCGAGATGGATTTGAGCACCTTCGTTACTCCGTGACTTATGTTATCCTTCACTATAAACCTTACTATCAAGTATGAAAGCAACATACCTATGGCAGGAAGCGCTATCATCCAGAGCGACGACTTCTGAATGAGCGGAGTGAGCAGTCCCTGAATGAGGTGAATTCCCTCCTTCAATAGGACGGCTACAAAACCGACGCAGAGCCCCACGAGGAGGCTCAGCATCATTAATCTGTTATTTTCCTTTAGTTTATACATCTGAATCGTCCGGGTCATCATCTCCGTTAGAATACTGGGAGATATTATCGTCCGGAAGGCTTTCTCCGCCTTCCGGCTCCGCAGGCGCGCCTGTTATAGCCTCTGCTGAAGAATCGTCTTCTCCGTCAAGCCAATTTTGCAAATCTTCCATATCGTCGATATCCACCTTTATCTTAACCAGGTAAATACCGTCTGGAATTTCTATAGTAACCGCGTAAAATGAAGTTCCGTCAGGCTTCGGATATTTCACCAAATCCACCAGATAATCATTAAATCCGCGAGGATACTTTTCCGCGAATGCCTCAGCCAATTCGCGAGACATATTTTCGTAACTTACCACGTGTCGTTTCTTTCCGTCTGTTGCCATAAATCAAGGTTTAAAATCGACTACAATTATAAGGCATTATTCGTAAAAGAAAAAATATTTTGACACTTTTTATAAACAAGTTTACACTTATTCTTAGGCAAGTTAAAGTGCGACCCTGATACCCAGATTGAAAGTAGCGTTAAGCGGTCTCTCCTTATATAGAATTTCGAGCGAAGAACGATCATTGAAGAAGTAGGCCAATCCGCACTCCCCGAACAGCCACAGACTATCGTGAATCCTATACTCCGCACCAAACGCAGCGCCTGCGGATAGCTGAAAAGGATGCTCTCCGAGCGAGATGACCTCCTTAAGACGATTCTCTCCGGAAAGAAAATAATCATCTGTACGATTGGCCTTTATGCATTTGTCGAGAGTAAGTCCCGCACTCGCATACACATCCAGTCGCGTGCTCGAATAGAAATCGTACTTCAAGTTAATCGGCACTCCGACATACTCCACCCTCTGCTCGCCGCTCTTATAATTCTGCTGCGTACCTTCCTTATATTCAGAAAGTAACAGCGTATGCGAAAGTCCGCTCACCACCGAAAGCCTATCCGTAATCGCATACGAGACACCTAATGTGAGCCTCACCGGCACCTTATGCCGCAGTTCGCTCTCGATATCCTTTCCCTGATTCACCACGGCCAATCCCAGCTTCGGACTGTCTTCCCAGGACACGGCATCCAAGCCCACGCCGAAAAGCGGACCGCCTCCGATTAGGGCCGTCTGCGAAAATGAAGCTGCTCCCGATGCGGCCAATCCCACCGACACCTTATTCTGCGGAGTCTTCCGCGCTACCCTCGGCTCCTGCGAAAACTCCTCCCACGGGAGCGATTCCGGCTCCTGCACCGCTTCCGGCTTCTGCACTATTTCAGTTTCCTGCACAGTCTCAGTTTCCTGCACAGTTTCAGTCTCCTGCACCGCTGCGGTTTCGCTGAGCGCCTCAGTTTTCTGCGATGCCGCAGATTTTTCCGGCCGCTGAGCTTCCTTCGGCTGCGAAACCGCTACCGGCGCCACAGCCTCCTGCAGACGCACAATTTGCTCCGAAGGGTCAGGCTGCACATCATTCAGGGCCACCACCGACTCGGCCCTCTCCACTGAAATCACCTCCTGCGGACTAATTGGCCTGAAAAAGAGAAATGCTGACACTCCGGCCACTGCCAATGCTCCCGCCGCCGCAGCCCAGCCCCACCACGAGCGGGTAGGAGCTACTTTCGAAGCCGGGAGTCTCCCCTCTATGGATTCCCACAGACCCTTGGGAGAGTCCGATTCGAATTCCTGCATCTCAGCCTTTATGTCATCTATCCATCTTTCTTTCATAATCCGTAATTTTTTTCGCGAGAAGTGCCTTAGCCTTATACACTTGCGAGGCCACAGTACCCTCCTTTATATTAAGGAGCCTAGAAATCTCCCTGTAACTCTTTTCCTCTATTACGAAAAGGTTGAAAACTGTCCTATATCCATCGGGAAGGCTTCTAATCATTTCGAACAAAGCCTCTTGCGGGATTCTTTCCACCACATCGTCAGAAGGCTGCTGATAATCCGCAGTCAATTCTTCGAATCGGGTCTTTCCGCTATCTCTTAAATACTTAAGGGTTTCGTTAAGCACGATTTTACTCATCCAAGCGCGAAGCGAGCCCTCTCCTTTATACGAGAACTTCCATAAAGACGAGTAGATTTTAAGGAAAGATTCTTGAAGAATATCCTTAACCACCTCATCATCAGTGATATATCGAGAGCAAATAGCGGTAAGATATCGAACATTCAAGCGATACAGCCGCTCGAAAGCGGCGGCATCGCCTTTTTTAACCAATTCTACCTGATGTTGCTCATCGGATTGAGGGGCAATTCGTTTCATCAAGAATAAATCTTGCCTAAATCGTGCCAACTACTCTTCCTTATGCATTTTCAGAGTAAACTGTAACTTTTTAGGTCCGCTGAACGATGTCCAGTTAAGAGTAACCTTCACCTCGTCGCCCTCGTGTGGCATCCCGTTTAGATTAAACGCGATGAGTCCGTCGCCTAACTGATTGCCGAAATCGCCTCGTGGGTCGTGTCTAAGCACAAAATCGAAAGGATCTTCCGGGTTAGTGCCACTTACGAGATTAATGACGTGTGGCTGATGGAATGGACCCACGGCCGTGCGTATGCGAAGTGTAATGAATCCATCTTCGGCCACTGTCACCCAGTCCTTGACTATTTCCAAAGGCTCGCCACCATACACCAGTTTATCGCTTTCGCCTACAGTCTTGACCGGAGTCTTAGTGCGGATGCTGTCCATCCAGTTCACCTTTACGTTCCTTTTAATCAACTGCTCATCTGCCTTCGTGGTTCCGGGGCGTGTGGAAGAAGAATTGTCTTCCGTAAAATTAACCAAGGCTCTGACCACCTTGTCCTTATATGGAGAAGTCTTTACATTCGTCGGATAGAGAACGGTCTTGTCGTCTAGTTGCATCTTAAATCCGTGCTCCTCATCAGGATAGACGGTTACCAAGCCCGTAGGACGAACGTCTACATAGTCGTCTCTATCATTAAGGCAAGATACCGGAAGTGTAAGAAGTAAAGCCAATCCTAAAATAATACCTGTCTTTTTCATACTATTCTAAATTTAATTTCACTTCATTAAATCCACCTACTCCGGAAATCTTGCCCCTTCCTTGAAAAAAATCGATTATTAATTATCGTTTGTGCTCGAGATAATCTATTCTTTCACCGCCCTTCAATGTTACCCAAGTAGAGAAAATGTTTGAGT
This sequence comes from uncultured Bacteroidales bacterium, assembly GCA_900546445.1. Taxonomy (GTDB): domain Bacteria; phylum Bacteroidota; class Bacteroidia; order Bacteroidales; family UBA932; genus Cryptobacteroides. The sequence goes on from URCV01000034.1 coordinate 11,419, forward strand.
TCTCTTTCAAAAGAATCACACGCGCTCCGTTAGGAATGTCATTGTAGACAGTGTCGCCTCCGGTATAACGTCCATAAGCGAGGAGGACGCCTCTGTTATCCATAGCATAATCGTTATTGTGATCGTGTCCACAGAAAACAGCCTTGACATCACCACAGTCGAGTATGGTGTTGAACATACCGCTATTGATTACAGGGCAGCATACACTCTCTCCCCAGAATCCGGTATAAGGAAGTTTGTCATTATACTCAGGGAATGGAATATGCAGGAAAAGCATAGAAGGCACCGGCTGTCCGCCGTTCTGCTTCGTATAAGCTTGGCTGGTAGTATAGTACCAGTCTACCTGCGATGCGTTTATACGCATATATTCCTTATAATCATAGTCATAGCTATGAGTGTCGATACAGTAGAGCACTTCTTCAAGCTTCTTTCCGTCGTGAGAATAAATCTCAAGAGTGTAGTCTCCGCATCTTCCTTTCTCTGCAGGAGGCATTATGCAACCGGGCAGAGTCTGCATCAAATCGTAAAGCTCGGCATTTGTCTTGTCCCAGTTGTCGTCGTGATTACCGAAAGCCACTGCGAAAGGCACATTGTGAGCTGCGATTCTGCTCAAGATGTCGATATAGGCTGAGTCTGCAGGTGGTGCATAAACCAAATCTCCGGTGATTACCACCAGATCAGGCTTTTCAATATTCAACATCTCCTCCACTCTCTCCAGCATTATATCGCTTCTACTGTCGTGAAGGATATAGTGAAGGTCGGTGAATTGAAGAATCTTGAATTCCCCGTTTTCGTCAAATACGAGCTTGGCCTGCTTTTCAGAGCAAGAACAAAGCGCGAAAAACGCCATTAAAACCAATAATCTGTTCGCAAACTTATTCATTGTCCAAAGACTTTAAATAATTCTGATAATCGTTAAATAATTTCACCGTCTTAGGCTCGCCTACCCTGAACTTCGATGAAGGGTCAGAGAATACTCCCGGATACTGATAGCAAAGCACTTTCTCGAAATTATCAAGTAGGTTCAAATCCTTGATGATGCCTTCGATGTCGCGAGGATAAAGCGAATTATCCTCGTTGAACAGGAACACTTCCTGGTCGAACCAGAAATGCGCACCTGCCTTATCGCAAAGTGCTTGGAGAATGTCGGCAGCTTCCTTTCCGGTGATGTCACCCTCCGGCATTCTTGCGAATCCGAAAGGACACAGGATATCGAGGTATTGCAGCATTCTCTCGTATGTAGGCTCTGCACCCTTTACGCCGAATGAGTTAGTGGCAAGCATAATAGGCTTGGCAGGAGCCAGCGAGCGGCAGAAAGATTTGAATTCCTTCATAAAATCCACTATCTGGTCTCTTCTCATCTGACGCTTCTCCTCGGTCCATTCCCAGTTGTCCAGACTACCGCCGGACTCTTCGGATACATAGAAACCATAGAAAGAAGGATGGTGGCCATAAATGTCCCACAGTTCCTGTGCTACATTCTTATGCCAATCAAGCGATTCTCTAGTAAAGTCAAACCAAGCGAAAAGGCCTACGCCGGGCATTACCTTCATACCAAGCTTGTCAGCTTCGCTGAAAATAGCCTCAAGAGGGTCTTTGGCGGTAATCTCCATACGGCCCGGATAAAGGGATGAAGGATAATATGCCTTTCCCTGATAATTCTCAGGGGTAGTATTGTGCTTTCCGACATATTCCTCGTTACGGAAAACTTCCTGAATGACGATGAAGTCCAGCCCGAGCTTATGCATAGAGCGGACCATCTCGCGCCACTGGTCGTCCGTAAGTTTCTTTATGTCAGCGTTCCAATGCTTTCCCTCTATCTCGCTCCAGTGACATATTCCGGACCAAGCGCCGGTAATACGATGAATGGAACGATCCTTCGATGGCAGTACGATAATCTTTTCGGTTTTACGGAAAGTACCATCTGCGCCCTTTACTTTAAGAGTCAGGTCTATGTTCCCCGTCAAGGTTCCCGCAGGAACGACTTGCTTATAAGACCACACATCGTCGGAGTTGACTTCGACTTTTTCGGAAAACAAGACCTGATTCTTAGTGGAAAGTTCCACATAGTATACTTGGTCCGTATCAGTATCATTAGTGATTCCACACCTCAAATCCAGATCCACCTTGTCGCTTACCGCTCCCGGAGGGATGACGGTAAGGTCAGCGAGAGGAGCCTTAGATGAGCAAGACGCTAACAACACTGCACATAACAGTGTTCTACTTACCAAGTGATTCGACATATTCTTTATAATCTTTAAATGCACCTGCACCCGGGTACGATGGATTGCCCGGAACAGGGTTAGGCATACTAGGCTTGAACGTAGCCCAACTGAAATTCGTTATATACTCTGTGAAATTACCTGCCATTCCGAGCTGATACTTGAGCTCTTCGTTCCAGTCCTTAGCCTGGTATGGGATGTTAGGTGAGTCGCAAGACATAAAGGATTCGATGTCCACACCGAACTTCACGCCTGTCTTGTCACAAGCTTCCTTAATCTTGCTGAAGTAGTTAGGAAGGTCTACCTGTACGCTTGTTATGGTAGCAGGTCCTCTTCCCGCACAGTCCTGAAGATAGAGCACGTCGATGTCCGGAGTCCTTTCGAAGATCTTCTCGAACCACAGACCGCACAAGTCGGCAGGCATACCGCGCCACAGGGCAGGAGCTATGCACACAGGCTTGTCGATTTTCGACTTGGCATACTTGGCCACACCCTCGAGGTAATCGGCGAGCATATCTCTTGATTTCTCAGCGTGCCAGCCGCGCCAGTTTCCATCGTGGAACTCCTCGGTGATGTACCAACCGGCGAAGCAAGGTGACGAACCGAAGTTGCGTGCGAGCTCGTCCACTACGCGTGCGTTCTTCGAATGCAACATATCGTAATGATTCTGGTCCTGGTTGTTCGTGTCGCTGTAGCGGCCACCGAACAGGCCGAAGATAAGTTTGAAGCCTACCTTTTCGGCAGCCTTTACCATATCGTCGATAATGGTATACCTCTTCTCGATGAAATCAAGCGAAGTATTCGAGTACCAAGAAACGTGATTCTCCTCACCGAAACCGATACTGTACTGGATAATCCAAGTATCGATGCCAACTTCGAGACAAGACTTGAATGCCCACTCCCAGTCGTAGTCCTCGTAGACTTTGTTAAGTTGGATGAAAAGACTTGAGAATTTGGCATTCTTCGAATAAACAGGCTCATAAGACGTAAGCTGCTCGAGATTGTCGATAAGGAATTCGCAATTCGAAGCTTCGCCACCATCTTCATTGACGATTTCTATTCTGAAGCCCATACAACGAGAAGGGTTGAATTCCACACCTTCTTCGCCTGAATAAGGCTTGAACCAAGAATAAGGAATCACGAGTCTGGTCCACTCTTCCTTACGAAGAATCTCCGTATCCGTATACTCGTAAGTCTGACGTATCTTGAAGTTGTCGTAGTACATCTTGTCGTCGTGGAGCAAAACGAAACGGAATACACCCTTATTCGTTCTATGTCCCCTGATCCACATAGATATACCTAATGGTTCGAAACCGAGGTCAGGCCTGAAATCTCCCCATTTCTGCTGGAAAAAGACTGTCTCCTTCTCGTTTTCCCTGGCGAAGCCGCTGAACGAGTAAGTGAATGAGAAAGAACCCTTACCCTCTACCTTGTTTCCGGTAATGACTCTACGGGCCAATTTGGCCATAGGTGAGCCGGAGCTTGGCCCCATAGTGTAGTACCAAGTGTCAGGCTTCATCTCGTCGAAGGTATTTATAGGTTTAGATGAGCGAACTGCATCAAGCAATTCGCTCACCTCTTTTTCCTGTTGTTCTTTAACTGCAGCGGAAGGATCCTCCGCTGCAGTCTTGTTACAAGAACAAACGAATATTGTCAATAACAAAACGAATTGTTTAACCGCCTTCATGAATTACTGCTGCTTTGAATAAGACAGTTTGTAGCAAGCTACGTGTGCAGCTGCGTTGTCTTCGGCAGGGTCAGCACCCTTAGCAGCTGAAGAAACATAGATGTATGCTGACTCTCCGTCCACTACGACTGCCATACCTGCATTCTGCTCATAGTTAGTTCCACCGTAGACTTCAGAATTGTAAAGTCTGAAATCGAATATATAGTTGTCGTTCTCAGGATTCATATCAGCCCACTTGTCAGGGTTGTTGGCATCGAATACGGCAACCTTGGTTCCACTCCAGCGAGTGTATGCGCACTGGTAAGCAATAGCGAGCCACTCTTCTCCGTTAACCGTGAATGGCTGGTAGTTGAGTATGCGTGGGCCATAGTTAACCTGATTGATCTTATAGGTCTCGGTAGGAGTTACCATATGGAATTCAGCGTAAGAAGAATCCTCCTCTCCTGTGTATCTTGTCATACCGAAATAAAGGTTAGCATCAGGCTCCGTAGAAGTTCTCTTAACCATACAGGTAGACCAATCATCCTTGAATGTAGAGTAACGAGTGATCTTAGGCTCCTTAGAAGGAACACCATCGTTAAGTTCCCAGCAGTAGTACTCTCTGGTCTTAGGTGCCGTAGCGTAAACATAAGCCTTACCCTTCTTGAGATCACCGCAGATGCTTGCTCTCTCACCTAAGTCCTCAGGAACTGAGATACCCTTCTCATCGTCCGGTACGAAGTCGATTATAGGATCGCTCCAAGTCTTCTTGGCAGGATCGTAAATGAAGAGACGGAAGCCTGCACCGTACATATTGTATCTGGTAACTGCAAGACGACCTGCTGCATCTACGTGAATCTGGCACATCATGCTCTGAGGAGTATCGATTTCCTCAACCTTCTCACCTGTCATTCTGTCGAGAACGAAAATCTTGTTTCCGAGGTTCTGGATACAGTCAAGAACGTATACATACTTCTGGTCAGCTGCGAGGTTGAGCCAGTGTGTGTATTGGAACTGAAGAGTATTGTTGTCGTGACACCAAACTTTCTCTACCTTAACACGTGGATAAACATATTCTATCTTAATGGTGTTAGTCTGCTTCGAACCGTCAGCGAAAACCACCGTAATAACGTAAGGCTCAGTGAAGTCGATGATGGAAGGGACTGCAGGATCTGCGTAGCAGTCATTGTCGAAGCTTGCGTAAGCCTCGAGAGCCGTGATATCTACAGGATCATCATACGATGAAGGAAGCTGGATGATAATCTCCTCGTCAGGAGCGTATGGTCCCTTCTTGACAGCACCATATTCGCCTGGTTGCTCAGGGATTTTAACCATAAAGTTCAAAAGACCTTGACCCTTGTTTGTAGGGGTGTTTTCCTTAGGTGTGCAGGCGAACAGCGAACATGCCATCAATATACCTGCAAATAGTTTAATGTGTTTCATTTTATGTGAAATTAAGAATTAAGAAATTATTTCCATTCGTCAAATTGTTCCATAGCCTCGTTTCTCTGCATCTCTGAAAGAGGTATGGGGAAACGTGCATACTTGTCGTCGTATTTTATGGTCTTGTTGTCTGCAGAGAATACCATATAGGTTCTTACGCCACCTTCCTCTACAGGTTTGACACCCTTACGCTTCGTGTTGTTCATCGTCTGCTTGATGATACCCCATCTTCTCAAATCCCAGAAGCGGTGTCCCTCGAAGGCAAATTCCACTGCACATTCGTGCTGAAGGAGTTTCATAAATTCGCTCTTGCTTGAAGCAGAGAGAGGAGTGGTGAAACCTGCTCTCTTCCTTACCTCGTTCAAGAATGGAAGAGCCTCGTTTACCCTACCGAGCTGTGCCAATGCCTCTGCCCTGATAAGGAGAACCTCTGCATATCTCATATAGTAGAAAGTAAGGTCGCTCTCGATGAATCCCTCGGTCTGTGAAGGATCGCAAAGTTTGCGCATATAATAACCCGTAGTGGTAGAATTACCGCCAGAAACGATTCCGTCAGGAGAACCAGGTGTCATATCGAGCGTTCTACCCTTCCAAGTACAACCATCGTAAAGAATTGATGCGTAGAATCTCTTTTCGCGGCCTTCGTATGGAGCAGCTGCCATAGCGGGGTCATCCCAACTGAAATCGCGGCCGTCGGCCATCTGATACATAGAAACGAGATTCTCGGTAGGGCTTACCTGAGCATAACCGCCGTCTCCGGGAGGACAGTAGAATTTGTCGAAGGTGTAAGACATAGAAGGATAAGAGAATCCGAATTCTGCGATACTCTCCTTACTTACGCCCTGTACTCTACGATATTGGAAAAGCTTTGCGTAATCCGGCTCCAAGTCATAGATACCGAGTTTTTCGATTTCTTCGGCAGATGCTAGAGCCTTGTCATAACGACCTGCGTAAAGCATAGCGCGAGCCTTGAGTCCATAAGCGGCACCTTTTGTCAACAAACCTGCATCGTTCGTGACAGGAAGATGTGCTATTGCGAAATCCAAGTCTTCCTCGATGAAGTCCCAGCACTGCTCCGGAGTGCAACGCTCATAATCTTTGGTTCCCATAGGAGGGAGTTCTCTCCAGATTACTACGCTGGCGCCGAAACGCTTGGCCATCTCGAAATATACGTGGGCACGGAACCATCTAACCTGTGCTTCCAGATAATCACGAAATTCCTGTGAAAGTTCTGTTCCGAACTTGTTCTTATTGTCGATGAAACGACACACGTCCAAAGCCCAGCTGTGTCCCCAGCTCCAGTTGTTGAACAACGGGTTAGAGTCCTGACTGACCTTAATGGTTCCATACAAGAAGTAGTTCTCGTCCGAAGCCGGGTCGTTACTCTTCATAATGTCACTGCAGCAGTCGTCGCTTACTGCGTCGTTATAATAATTACTTCCAAGCAAGGAATAGAATTCATTTGCATACATCTGAGCATTTGCCTCGCTTGACCATGCTATCTTTTCCGAATACGATGAAGTCAACTGTGGCTCCATAGAGCAAGCAGAAATCAATAGACCTGCCACTAAAATATATCCTATCTTCTTCATAACTTGCTAAAATTTAAGATTTAATCCAAATTCAAACGTCTTTTGCTGTGGATAGTAACCCTGGTTTACGTCAGGCATCTCAGGATCCAAGAATGGAAGATGCGAGAGGGTGAACAAGTTACCACCGGCGAAATAAACTCTAAGAGTTTCAAGACCGAGCGTGCGAAGTAACTTCTCAGGAATGGTGTAACCGAACTGGAGAGACTTCAAACGGCAATATGAACCGTCAACAAGCCACCAAGAAGACATCTTACCACCATTGGCACGCTCCTCTATACGAAGTCTTGGGTACTTGGCATTAGTATGATCCGGTGTCCAAGAGTTCTCAACAAGATACTTAGGAGTATTGCCATCGAATGCGAAAGGCTTAGTATAGAATGTGTTATCATAGATGGCATCCTTATCTCTATAGCAACCACAAAGAGGAATGTCACAAAGAGCTGCACCCTGCAGGAATACGTCGAGGTCAAATCCCTTCCAGAAGAAGTTCAAGTTCAAACCGAATACCATTTCAGGAGTACTGCTTCGACCGATAACGGTCTTATCCTGTCCCCAAGTGATACGTCCGTCCTTGTTGATGTCGGCAAGCTTGATGTC
>URCV01000035.1 GCA_900546445.1 uncultured Bacteroidales bacterium
TCATATTCGGAGGCAAGCTCTTCGTAAACAACGCAGTAACCCTCGCACACGCACTCGGCGCCAGCGACAAGTTCATCGCAGTGACCATCCTCGCCGTAGGCACTTCCCTGCCCGAACTTATGACCTGCGTGGTAGCCGCCGCTAAGAAGAAAGGCCAATTGGCACTCGGAAACATCGTCGGTAGCAACGTCTTCAACATCCTGCTGATACTTGGCATCTCAGGTCTCATTCACCCGCTCGACACATCCTCATTAAATTATGTAGATATGGCGACGCTCACAGCCAGCGTATTGGCCCTGTTCATCTTCGCCAATGCCTCCAAGAAGAGCCAATTGTCGAAATCGGCCGGAATCTCCTTCCTGCTTATGGAAGTAGTCTATATGATCTATCTGTTTCTTAAATTCTAGAAGTTTATACCGACTCCGAACCCCACGAAAAGATAATTCGTGTTGGAAAACAATACTTGAGGGCGCGATATGACGCCCTCATATTTGTCTACGGGCAGAGGGTGACAGTTTATGCCCTCTAACTTGAAGGCGAAATCCACGCTCAGTTCTCGGTAAAGCTGCTCCCTGTATCCTAAGGAGAGTCCCGCGTTAAAGATACCGTCATCGAATGACCAATTGTGCAGAGCCGCTCCCGCCATACCGCCTATGAACAGTCCGCTCCTGTCGTAACCCTTTAAGAAGAACCTGAAATCTACGTTCATCGGCATTACCACATAATCTACATCCACTCCCCTTAAGCCTGTCTGAAGATGCACCGAAAAGTGCCTTAGAAAATCCACTCCACCATCCAGCAACACATAGGAATTCCGGACATAACGCATTCCTTCACGCGAATCGTTGATTCTGTAGCCATCCCTTCCCGAATAATAGGCACACGAATACGACCTGTAGACCTGAGGAAGATAGCCCCAGCTCAAACCTCCTGTAATTCGAGGCTTCGCACTAAGAGTTAATGCGAAAAACAAAAATGTTATGGCCAGAAGACGTTTCATTTGAACCTATAGTAAATGCAAACTTGAGGCACGAGCGCGTAGATTAGACCATTGGCATACCACGAGAGGCCGATTAGTCCATTCTTCTCTTCCATCTTTCGTATGTGTATCGCCCACTGCGCAGTAAAGTCCAGTCCCAGCTCCAGGTTGGTACCCTTGAATGCCACGAGAGTGCCCACAGACGAGGTAAGGCCCAATATGGCACCCGGATTATATTTCATATTCGAAAAATCCTTTCCGTAGCCTCCGACGAAGCCCGCGCCTACATATAATATGTATTCCACCTGTCCGTCGTCGAAGCCGCCGCGATGGAAAATCGTGTCGTGAGAAAAGGAAAACTTGCCTCCCGGAAGGCGCGACTTGTAGCTGAACATTCCGTAGGTGTCCAGCCCCAGGTTGAACACGTTAAAGGTATTTTCCTGCTTGGAAGAACTGGCGATGATGGAAACGTTCTGCTCCTTATATGAGGTGATGACACCGGTACGCAACATCTTTATCTCGCTGTCTTGAGCGAAACTCGGCGTAATCAGGCAGTAGAGCGCCACTACGCATAGCAGAGCGATTTTTCGGTTCTTGTACACGTCCGCTAAGTTAAGGATTTATTTTGTAAAATGGCGGTATTGCGAAAACTTTATCGTATATTTACGACTATGAATACAGTTCTACCTCCGCTTCCCGAAAGAATGCGTCCGCATAAGCTTAGCGAATATGTGGGCCAGAGCCACTTGGTCGGAGAAGGCGGCGTCCTTAAAAATATGATGGACAGCGGAAATGTCACATCATTCATACTCTGGGGTCCTCCCGGCGTGGGAAAGACCACGCTGGCGAAGATATTGGCCGAAAGCCTGCATCGCGACTTCTATACCCTCTCGGCTGTCAGTTCCGGCGTAAAGGACGTGCGCGACGTGATAGACAGGGCGCAGAGCCGCTCGGTCTTTTCCGGAGGCGAACCCCCCATCCTGTTCATAGACGAGATTCACCGCTTTAACAAGGCCCAGCAGGATGCCCTTCTGGGAGCCGTAGAGCAAGGCATCTTCACCCTGATAGGCGCCACTACCGAGAACCCATCGTTCGAGGTCATTACCCCACTTCTTTCCAGATGCCAGGTATTCGTGCTCAAATCGCTCGAAGAATCCGACTTGAAAGCCCTTCTTAATCGCGCGCTCACCGAAGACGTGCTTCTGAAGGAAAGGCAGATAAGCGTAAGCCAGACCGACGCCCTCTTCCGCTACAGCGGCGGCGACGGACGTAAGCTGTTGAACATACTGGAGATAGTAGTGGATTCCCTGGGGGCCAAGTCCGACAAAATAGTCATCGACGACAAGTCCGTAGCCGAATGCCTTCAGCAGAACATAGCCATCTACGACAAGAGCGGCGAGATGCACTACGACATCATCTCCGCATTCATAAAAAGCATCCGAGGGTCCGATCCTAATGCGGCGGTGTATTATCTGGCCCGTATGCTCGACGGAGGCGAAGATCCGCTTTTCATAGCCAGAAGGCTGTGTATCAGTGCTGCGGAAGACGTCGGACTCGCTAATCCGAACGCACTTCTGATAGCCGACTCGTGCTTTAGGATTTGCCATAACATAGGTATGCCGGAAGCCAGGATTCCCCTATCGGAATGCACCGTCTATCTGGCATCCTCTCCTAAGAGCAACTCCGCCTATATGGCGATTAATTCTGCCCTCGCGGAAGTCTCTAAGGACCAGACCGCAGCCGTGCCTCTATATCTTCGAAACGCCCCGACATCGCTTATGAAAGAGCTGGGCTATGGCGAGAACTACAAATACGCCCACGACTTCCCGGGCCATTTCGTAGATCAGGAATTTATGCCTAAGGGATTAGAGGGAAAAGTCTTCTACGAACCGTCGGATAATCGCCACGAGAATAACCTCAAGGCCTATCTTCAGGCTTGCTGGCCTAAGTATTATCCTAAAAAGGATTAGAACGGGTAACCCACACCGAAGTGAAGTGCGCTGCCTTTCGACTTGAGAGCCGAGAGCGGCGACAGCCATTTGTCGCCATCCAGAGAAGGGTCTCTCAGACGAATACCCCAGTCGATACGAAGCACCAGGATGTCCAGGTTCACACGGAATCCTACACCCCAGTCTGCGGCCAATTCGCCCAGATTCACGCCCTGCTCGGCCTTCCAGACGTTACCCACCTCGGCGAACAACGCTCCTTCCAGCTTCCACATCATAGGAAAACGGTATTCCAAGTCCGCCTCGAGCTTGATGTCACCCGTCTGGCTCGGGATACTGAAGGTCTTGTCCAATTGGGCCGAACCAGGACCCAGAGCCCTCGCCTGCCAGCCTCGCATACTACCTGCACCGCCGACATAGAACTGCTTCTCGTAAGGCAGTGCCGTCGAATTGCCGTAGGCTACACCGGCACCGGCCAATACTCTGAATGCCAATGCCCTGCTGTCGTCGTGTCCGAAGCGTATGGCCTTTGCATAGCTGGCCTCGAGTCTCGCGTACTGCGAATAAGGCGCACCCAGCACCAGACGTTCCCCGCTTTCGTTAGTGCTCATCAGGTTCTGGAATACGCTGAGCACGTTACCGGAGATGTCTGTGGATATCTTGACTGAATGATAGTCGGTCTTAGGGACGAGGTCGGTGCTGCTATTATAGAAGATGGAGCCTCCTATACCCATATCGCAGTGATCCTGATAGGAATAACGCATAAACGGGTTCTTCTCCAGCCTCTTGAGGAATTCCTCGTTAAGGTTGAACAAACGCACGTAGTTAACCCTGAACGGGTACACCTGATAATAGAAACGCCCCTTTATGGTTCCCGAATAGCCGTATGAAGTAGAAAATACGTTACGCGTGTACTCCGGCCTATTCTGATAGTTAAAGGATGCGTTGATTTCGGTGCGCGAGATGACGGGACCTCTAAATAGTTTATAGTTAAGTCCCAGAAAACGCGGAAGGCTCAGGGAAAGAGACGTACCGAGTTCGTTCGAGGCGATGTTCTCGTCCGGCTTGAACTGGAAATTGCCCACGAATCCCACGTTAAGCCACTCTCCTCCGCCGAATATGTTCTTATGATAGAAATTGACCTGCGGCGATATGCCCATAAGCCCGGACGAGTTCGTAGACATCTCGAGGTTAGTCTTGAAGCCCTGCGGCTGGGACTTGGTAAGGGTGATGTCACAATCCACCTCGTTTTCGGAGGTTTGGTTCATATCGATACCCACCGTCTTGAAAATCTTCAGTGAAGAGAACCTCGAATAGGTGTCGCTTACGGTGCTCTCCTTATATGGCTGCCCCGGCTCTATGAGATTTACCCCTTCGAGCACCGACTCCCGGACATTTAGATTCTGCGGGTACGTGATGCGTACATCGCTTATCTTGACCTTCTTAAGCGGCTGTTCGTCCTCCGAGATGACATATTCCAGTGCGACCTTTCCATCCCGGGCCAATGTGTCCGCCACGAAATTATAGCAAGTCCTGTTCAGGGCGAAATAGCCCTTTTCGCGGAGCGAAGCCATACTTCTGTCCACCTCGGCAGTCAAGCTCTGCTCGGAAAGGTAGTCCCCCGCCTTGATGAGAGACTTCGGGATGTCGGCATAGAAGTCCTCGGCGAAGTCCTTACGCATTTCGGGAAGTCTATAGATTATGGTATCTATCTGGTATCTCGCTCCTAATGTAATGTAATACGTAACCTGTGCGTTCTGCCCCTTAAGGTGCAATTCGCTTTCCACCTTCGAGTCGAAGTAGCCCATATTGTTGAGCTTGCTCTCTATGCTGCTCTTAGAGCGTTCCACTTGGCCCTGGTCATAGATGACGGGCGCCTCTCCCAATCCCTTCCAGAGGCGGTTGAGCCCGCGGTCGCTGCCGTCGGACCAGTTATAGACGTACAGGAGCGGCTTCCAGCCCAAGTAGCTATGGTTAGGCTGCTGTCTTATATAAGGAGTGAGGCTGTTTACGGGAAAAGAGGCATCATTAGTGATTATCAGCTCGTTACTGTCAAGTCGGAGCTGATCTTCACTCAGAACCCTCGTGGTGCTGCAGGAAACCAGGCAGGATACCACGATCATTACTGTCAAGATGCGTATTTTAACACTCATAGGCTACAAATTTAACAAATATTTGAGTATCTTTGCGCGAAACTATGCAGAAATTGACTTTATCTGAAATAAAGACCATAAAGGGCCTGTCACAGAAGAAGAATCGGGACGAATCCGGATTGTTCGTAGTGGAAGGCGAAAAGATGGTATCTGAAGCGCAAGCAGCAGGGTTTGAGGTAGTTATGCTCTTCCGTAAAGAGGAAATCGGAGAAGAGCAGATGAGACGCATCTCTTTTCTCGACTCCCCCTCGCCTGCATTGGCCGTGGTAAGAAAGGCAAGCGCGGGCAGGCCCGTCATTAAGGAAGATGGGCTCTATCTGGCACTGGACTCCGTCAGGGACCCAGGTAACCTCGGCACCATCATGCGCATCTGCGACTGGTTTGGCATCGACGGCATCTTCGCATCGGAAGACACCGTGGAGCAGTATAATCCTAAGGTGGTTCAGTCCAGTATGGGAACCATTTTCAGAAACACGGTAGTGTATTGCGATATTCAGCAGCTATGCAGGGACTTCACCTCGAAAGGACTTCCCGTGTACGGAACTTTTCTCGACGGCAGCGACCTCTACGCCTCGGACATAAAGCCTAAGGGATTGATAGTTATGGGTAATGAGTCCCGCGGAGTGAGCGAAGGAGTCAGGTCTCTGTGCACCTCGAAGCTCCTTATTCCGTCGTTCAGGGACGGAGCTCACGCCGAAAGCCTTAACGTCGCCATAGCCAGTGCCGTGACCATATCTGAATTTTGTCGAAAAAAGAAATATGAAAAATAGCATCAAATCAATCATCAGCATTTTCGCAGGACTTTTACTTATCTCGTCCTGTACCTCGAAACCGGAAGCCAAATATATTTTCCTTTTCATAGGAGATGGAATGGGCGCTTCACAAGTAGCTGTAACCGAGTCATATCTCTCCCATCTGGAGGGCAAGCTGGGCGGAGAGCAGCTTTGCTTTACCACCTTCCCGGTGCTCGGAATGTGCACCACCTACTCGTCGAGCAGCGTCATAACCGACTCTGCGGCATCGGGAACCGCCATCGCAAGCGGACATAAGACGAATAACGGCATGCTCGGAGTGGACGCCGAAGGTAATCCCGTACAGAGCGTGGCGCAGATCCTTAAGGACGACTACGGCTATAAGGTGGGCATCTTCTCGTCCGTTCCCCTTAATCACGCCACTCCGGCCGCTTTCTACGCTCACGTCCCGAGCCGCGGCGACTACTTTAACATCACCACCCAGATTCCCTCTACCGGATTCGAGTTCATAGGAGGCTCGGGCTTCCTGAAGTTCGAAGCTCCCGAAGGACAGAGCGAAGACAGCGAGCAGTACCTCGAAAACCGTGGCTATCAAGTAGTCTTCGGCCAGAAAGAGTTCGAGGATGCCACTTCGGACAAGATAGTGATGGTGGCCAATCCTAACCAAGCTAACCGCAGCAAGGTGGCCAATTACGGCGTAGAGAACGACAAGCTCGTCACTCTCTCCCAAATGATGGAAGACTGCCTCGAGACCCTCGGCGACAAGAAGCCTTTCTTCATTATGTGCGAAGGCGGCGAGATAGACTGGACCAGCCACGCTAACAAGACCATGCCTACGATAGAGGCCATCTTGAAGATGGATGAAGCCGTGAAGGTAGCTTACGAGTTCTACCTCAAGCACCCTAAGCAGACGCTCATTCTGGTCACTGCCGACCACCAGACCGGCGGAATAAGCCTGGGAAGTAACGAATACGGCTATGCAGTGAATTGGCAGGGAGTCATCGACCAGTGGAACGAGGCTAATCATAAGGACACCTTCGATTCCGACGTGACCAGAAACGAGTTCAACCGCTCTTGCGGCATAGGCTGGACCTCGCTTCACCACACCGGCGACCACGTGCCTATCTATGCCATAGGCGCCGGCTCAGAGAAGTTCTCGGGAAGAATGGATAATACCGACATCATCAGTAAGATTCTTCCACGATGATCATATATCAGACGCTTACGCGACTCTACTCACGGGGTCGCTTTTCTTCGTTTACCGCGTCCACCTTCAAGTACCTCAAGTCCCTGTCCGTAACCCACGTGTGGTACACCGGCGTAATAAGCCATTCCAAGCCGGGAAAGCCTTATGTTAAAGGTGACTGGGGCTCACCCTACTCCATCTGCGACTACTACGACGTAAACGCCTATCTCGCAGACGAGCCTTCCGCACGTATGGCAGAGTTCAGGAGCCTGGTCGAGCGCACTCACGAAGCTGGACTTAAGGTAATCATCGATTTCGTGCCTAATCACGTAAGTCCCGACTATCACGACGACTTCGGAGGTCTCAAGACACTTCATCGCCACGACTACGACTGGACAGACACCGATAAGATAGACTACGGATGCACCGAAAACTGGGAGCGCCTTCTGAACATCATCAAATTCTGGGCGTCGCTCGGTGTAGACGGATTCCGCTGCGACATGGCGGAGCTCGTCCCCGTCGAATTCTGGAATTTCCTGACTACTAATGCGAAGGTCGACTATCCGGAGCTCCTATTCATAGCGGAAGTCTACCAGATGGACTCCTACAGACGCTTTATCAGCGACGGCGGGTTCGATCTTCTTTACGACAAATCCGGCCTCTACGATACCCTTCGCGCCGTAACCTGCGGCTACGAATCCGCCAGAGGGATAACTGCCAATTGGCAAAGACTCGGCGACCTGCAGCCCCGTATGCTGAATTTCCTGGAGAACCACGACGAGCAGCGCATAGCCAGTCCGGAATTTGCCGGAAGCCCCGAGAACGGATATGCGGCGCTCGCGGTCAGCGCACTCTTCTACCCTACTGCGTTCATGCTCTATTTCGGGCAGGAGCTAGGCGAAGACGCAGCCGACGGGAACAGCGGACGCACGTCCATATTCTCGCACTGCGCCCCTATCAGGACCACCAGGCTCACGGACGCGCAGAAATCGACATTGGCCGTGTATAAGGAGGTGCTGGCCTTGAAGAAGAAGCTCGGGGACGCACCGAATTTCGACCTTTCCTACTGCCAATCCGCCCTCGAAGGGTTCGATCCCGACAAGCACTTCGCCTTCCTGCGAAAGGGTGCGAAACAGGACGTGCTGGTGGTGTGTAATTTCTCGCACGAACGGGCCAATCTGCTCGTTACCATACCTTCGGAGGCAGATTCTCGCTTTGTCGGCAAAGAAATGGTAAATATAGGTCCTATGGATTTTATTATTTTAAAGAAATAATGTATTTTTGCACCGCGAAAATTTTAAAACATAAATATATACAAATGAAAGGTTCAGTAATTATTCTATGTGGCGGCGGCCCGGCTCCGGGCATGAACACCGTCGTATGCTCAGTCGCTAAGACTTTTCTCGCTAACGGTTACCGTGTAATCGGACTTCACGGTGGTTACAGCGGCCTTTTCTCAAAGAACCCTCGCATCGAGGACATCGACTTCTTCAAGGCAGACGCTTACTTTAACAGAGGCGGTAGCTACCTTCAGATGAGTCGTTTCAAACCTACAGCAGAAGATTTCGAGAAAAACTTCAACCTCGACCTCTTTACCCAGAACGACATCAAGCTTCTGGTTACCGTAGGTGGTGACGATACTGCCTCTACGGCGAACCGTATCGCGAAGTTCCTCGAGCAGAATAAATATCCTATAGCTAACATTCACGTTCCTAAGACTATAGATAACGACCTTCCACTTCCTAACAATACTCCTACCTTCGGATTCAATTCCGCTAAGGACGAAGGCGCACACATCGCTCGTACCGTTTACGAAGATGCACGTACTTCAGGAAACTGGCTCATCATCTCCGCTATGGGACGTAGCGCAGGCCACTTGGCATTAGGCATCGGTGAGGCTACTCACTGCCCTATGACCATCATCCCTGAGATGTTCAACAAAACAGAAATTCACATCGACAAAATCATAAAGCTTACACTCGGTTCTATCATCAAACGCAAGATCCTGGGCATCGACTACGGTACCGTAGTAGTGGCTGAGGGCGTGTTCCACGACTTGGATCCGGAGGAAATCACCGCTACAGGTGCTCATCTTACTTACGACGAGCACGGACATCCGGAGCTCGGCAAGATCTCTAAGGCAGTGATGTTTAACGATATCCTCGAGAAAGAATTCAAGAAGATAGGTATGAAGGTGAAGACCCGTCCTATCGAGATCGGGTACGACGTACGCTGCCAGGACCCTATCGCTTTCGACCTTACATACTGCTCAGAACTCGCTATGGGCGTATATGAGCTCTTCGAGAAAGGTGAGACCGGATGTATGGTATTCGTAGATCATAACGGTGAGGCCAAGCCGCTTTACCTGCACGATCTTCAGAACGAGGAAGGCAAGATCCCGCCACGCCGCGTAAATATCGATGGTGGTACTGCACAGAACTACTATAATCACATCTGCCACTACATTACAGAGGCTGATTATGAGGCTGCAAAGCAGTATGTCTCAAACCCTGCCGATTACGATTTCAAGAAAATTCTTAATTGGTAAGTTTAAATTGTTTTCCATAATTTAGTAGATTTGAGGAAGGCAGCCCGTGAGGGTCGCCTTCCTTTAGTTTTATTTACAGGTGTTTAGTTGACAAGTGTCATAACTACCTGACCGACACTATCCTTAAGCAACAGCTTTCCGTCTTCGAGCGAGTAGCTCTTGACCATACTCAGGGCGTGTACATAGGCAGTCTCCACTTCCATGGAATGAGGGTCCGCAGCCATTCTGGTCATAGGTCCGTCGGTGAATTTGATCTTTTCGCCCACGACTGAAACATTACCGTTAAGGTTATTTACGCCTGTCACTCCGTAAAATTCTCCTTTCGAAGTATTTATTTCCAGCGTAGCCTCGTTAAAGAGCTCTCCGAGTTCCACTCCCTCTATGCTCTCCACTTTCCATTTTCCGTCCAATTCACTATGCGAGCAGGAATTGAGAGAAAACAAACCCAACACGCAAGCGCAGATAATAAACAATGTCTTTTTCATAATTATAATTTTCAGAATTAAATAACTATTTTTGTGCTACAAAAAACAGTCCGTTATGGTAAAGAATATCAGCAATTCGGTCAAATATATCGGAACAGACGATGTAGACCTCAAATTATTTGAAAATCAATACTTCCTTCCCGAGGGAATGGCATATAACTCCTATCTTATCCTCGACGAAAAGGTGGCCGTACTCGACACCACAGATCACCGCACGGCCAAGCAGTGGCAGGAAAACCTTAAGGAAGCGCTCGAGGGAAGGACTCCGGACTATCTCATAGTCCAGCACTTGGAGCCGGACCATTCCGCTCTCATAAAGTGGTTCATGGAAGAATACCCCGAGGCCGTGATAGTCGCGAGCGCGAGGGCTCTTTCCATGCTCCCGCAGTTCTTCGAAGGATTCGAAGTAAGGAATGCATTGGCCGTGAAAGACGGGGACAAGCTCGAACTGGGCAGTCACTCCCTGACATTCGTCACTGCTCCTATGGTGCACTGGCCGGAGGTGATTATGACCTACGACAGCACCGACGCCGCTCTGTACAGCGCAGACGCATTCGGCAAGTTCGGAGCCCTGTCGGCGTGCGGATTTACCGGAAGCGAAGATAAGGATTGGGCTTGCGAGGCGCGAAGATACTACTTTAATATAGTGGGCAAATACGGCGGACCGGTCCAGACCGTGCTCAAAAAGCTCGCAGGACTGGAAATCAAGAGTATACGCTCGTTACACGGCCCTATTCTGGACGGCGAGACAGAAAAATACCTGCATCTTTACGACATCTGGAGCTCGTACCGGAGCGAATGCGAGGGCGTGTTCATAGCCTGCGCAAGCATATACGGAGGCACCATGAAGGCGGCGCAGTACATAGCCGA
Organism: uncultured Bacteroidales bacterium; assembly: GCA_900546445.1. Taxonomy (GTDB): domain Bacteria; phylum Bacteroidota; class Bacteroidia; order Bacteroidales; family UBA932; genus Cryptobacteroides. Next base: position 10,920 of record URCV01000035.1, read on the forward strand.
GGAGCTTCGTAAAAAGGGCGTGAAGGTGAGCCTTAGCGACTTGTGCGATTCCGATATGGCAGAGAACGTGGGAAACGCGTTCAAGTATTCTAAGATGGTGCTGGCCGCCAGCTCTTACGACGGAGGACTTTTCACCCCTATGTACGATTTCCTGCATAGACTTCAGATAAAGGGTTACTGCAAGCGTAAGGTGGCACTCGTAGAGAACGGCTCGTGGGCGCCAAGCGCGGGACGAGTGATGCGCGAGATGCTCTCCTCTATGAAAGAGCTCGACCTGCGAGAGACCACAGTCACCATAAAAAGCACAGTGAAATCCACTGACATAGAGGCGCTTGACGCTCTGGTTAACGACATCGCGCTATGAGACGGACGGGAATTGTCATAGCAGTGGGGCTGGTTCTTACCCTATCCTGCGCTAATCGCGGAGCACGCTCTGCGAAGCAGGTGTCTACCCCGAAGGTGGATTCGGTGAATTTCACTATGGTGCAGCCGCCTGCCATCCTCGAGGACAATGCGCAGCGACTCGACTTCGCGATAACGCATTTCTGGGACAAATTGAGCCCTAAGTGCTATCGTCAGCAGGTAGAGGGCCAATTCGCGAACTGGATCTGGATTTCCGAGCAAGTGGGCCGTAAGAAGGCCTGCGAATCACTTATAAAGGCGTATGAAAAGAGTCCTGAGGTGATTCTGGAATTAGCAGAGAAGTATCTCTATGACCCGCAGTCGCCTTATCGCGACGAAGACATCTACGGGGCGCTGGCAGCCTATGTGGGAGGAGACTTGCAGAAGACCGCGCGTCTTTGCGCATTGAACGCCGTGGGCACAAAGGCCGCCGATTTTACCATAGAAGATGCTCGCGGACGTCACTTTTCTCTTTACAATGTAAAGGCAAAGTTTACATTGCTCTTTTTCAGCAATCCTTACTGTAACGCATGTAAGGAAATCATCGATGCGCTGAAGTCGAGCGAGCAGGTCACCAATGCCCTGGAGACGGGAGAATTGGCAGTGGTAAATATGTATGTGGACGAGGATCTGGAGCAGTGGCGCTCTTATCTGAAGGCCTATCCCAAATCGTGGAAGAGCGGATTTGACCCGACATTCACGCTGCAGGATTCGGAAAAATATAACATTAGGGCCATCCCTTCGCTGTACTTGCTCGACGAGAACAAGGTCGTGATGCTGAAGGACGCGCCTCTGGAAAAGGTAATGTCTAGATTAGAAAAAGAAATCGGAAAGTAATGGAAAGTTTTAAAAGAGAGGTGAAGTATTATGAGTGCGACAGAATGGGCATAACGCATCACTCCAATTACATTCGCTTTATGGAAGAGGCACGCATCTATGTTCTTGATATGCTGGGATATGGATTCGACAGGATGGAGGCAGAGGGTGTCGTGTCCCCTGTGGTGGCCGTAAGCTGCGAATACAAAAAGCCTACGACCTTTAAGGACGAGATAGAGATAAGCTTGAAAGTCAAGGAGATGTCCGAGCTTAAGATTACCTTTTCGTATGTTATGAAAGTAAAAGGGGTACTGGTATGCAAAGCCACCAGCACCCACTGTTTCATTGAAAACGGACGACCTTTCTCCTTTCAGAAAAGATGGCCCGAACTTACCGAAAAATTGATGGAACTATAATTCCCACGCGATGGCAGATGAGCCGAGGATGGCCGCATCGGAATCCTTCAATTCAGAGAATAGCAGCTGCACCTTGTCCTTCCAGAGTGGGCACACTGTCTCGTTCATAGCCTTGACTGCAGGCTCGTAAAGGAGCTCACGTGCCTTCGCCACGCCTCCGAAGAGGATGATGGCCTCAGGAGATGAGAATGCTATGAAATTGGCCAATGCCTCGCCCAGAATGCGTCCGGTGAAGGCGTAGACCTGGTTGGCGATGTTATCCCCCGCAAATGCGGCTTCCTGCACGTCCTTAGCCGTGATGTTGTCGATGTCGCGCAGTACGCTCGGGGTGTCGATTTGGGTCTCGAGCAGCTCGCGTGCGGTTCTGGCGATGCCCGGTGCCGAGCAGTAGGTCTCCAAACAGCCCACCGAGCCGCATCCGCAGGCTCTTCCGTTATGTCTTATCACTCGCACGTGGCCTAATTCGCCGGCGAATCCGTCGTGGCCGTAGACGAGCTTTCCGTCGATGACGATTCCACTTCCCACGCCCGTGCCTAAGGTAATGACTATAAAATCTTTCATACCCCTGGCAGCGCCATAGTACATTTCGCCCAGGGCTGCGGCGTTAGCGTCGTTCGTAAGGGCTACCGGTATGCCGTCGAGCGCTTCGGAGAGCATATTTGCGAATGGAACTATGCGACCATTGGCCCAAGTCACGTTAGCGGCATTGTCGATGGTTCCGCTGCGGTAGTTCGCGCAAGGAGCGCCGGCACCCACGCCGAGTATCTGGTCCTCGACGCCCAGCTTGGCGAAGAGTCCCTTAAGCGCCTCTGCCATAAACGGCACGAATTCAGCGGGGTCCGTGTGTTTGTTAGACGGAATGACCGTCTCGCCCACTACGTTACCACGTCTGTCTATAACTCCCATTTTAGCGGTCTGGCCGCCGATGTCGATACCTACGACATAATTCTTTCCCGGTGTAATCATCTATTTATCAGTTTAGTTTTTGTTATTATATTCTTCAAGTGCCTTTTCGAGTATCAAAAGCGCTCTCTGCAGGTCGTGCTTGCACAAGACATAGGCTAATCGCACCTGGTCCCTGCCCAGTTTCGCGTCAGTATAGAATCCGGCTGCAGGCGCCATCATAATGGTCTCTCCCACATACCCCTTCGGGGTCTTCTCGTCCTTATAGGTGAAGTCGGAAAGACACCACGCACAGAATTTCTCGGCGTCGTCGACAGGCAGCTTGGCCACCGTATAGAAGGCTCCCATAGGCATGGGCGTGTAGCAGCCCGGAATGCGGTTCACTCCGTCTATCAAGCACTTACGCCTCTCTACGTATTCGTCGTAGACCTCGCGCGAGTACTGCTCCGTGCCCTCGATGGACGCTTCGGCCACTATCTGGCCCAGCAGCGGTGGGCTGAGGCGGAGTTGGCAGAACTTCATCACTGTCCTGCGCACTTGCTCGTTTTTCGTAATCAGCGCACCGATTCTGATGCCGCACTCCGAATAGCGCTTCGACACGGAGTCGATGAGCACCACGTTCTGCTCTATGCCCTCGAGGTGCATCGCCGAGATGTAGGGCGAGCCGGTGTAGATGAACTCGCGGTAGACCTCGTCGGAAAACAGGTAGAGGTTATATTTCTTTACCAAATCGCGTATCTGGTTCATCTCCTTCTGGGTATAGAGGTAGCCCGTAGGGTTGTTAGGGTTGCAGATGAGGATGGCCTTCGTGTGTTCGTTAATCAACTCCTCGAACTTCTCTACCTTAGGCAGGCAGAAACCTTCTTCGATGGTCGTGGTGACCGTACGGATTACCGCTCCCGCCGAGATGGCGAAGGACATATAGTTCGCATAGGCCGGCTCCGGGACTATTATCTCGTCGCCCGGATTAAGACAGCTCATAAAGGCGAAAAGCACCGCCTCGCTACCACCTGTCGTGATGATGATCTCATCGGGGTGGAGCTTGATCTGGTAGCGCTCGTAATAGCCCACCAGAGCCTGCCTTAAGGAGCGGTAACCCTGCGACGGAGAATACTCCAGAACGCGCCTGTCTATCGTCTTGAGCGCATCCAGTGCCTTCTGCGGAGTCGGAAGGTCCGGCTGACCGATGTTCAGTTTATAGATCTTAACTCCCCTATCCTCGGCCTCGTAGGCCAATGGAGCCAATTTCCTGATAGGCGATGCCGGCATATCCATGCCGCGCTGCGAAATCTGCAATTCCTTATTCATAATAAAGTTATTTCCATTCTTCACTTCCATCTTCGCCATAACGGCCGTCCTTCACCTCGAAAATCACCGTCGGCTCGAGCGCCTGTATCGTATGCCAATCCCCTGCCGGAACCACCACACCGAAACTCCCCTGCTCGCGATCCAGAAGACAGCGCGACACCTCGTGCCCCTCGGCGTCATAGAAGAGCTCGACCGCCCTACCGCTGATGAGGATTATGCTCTCGTTCGAATTAGGGTGCCTGTGAATCGGCACCACCGTCCCCGGCATCAGCGCATTCAACATCCGCTGGCTGTTATCCGCGACCCCGGAGCCCCCGCCCGTAGCGCAGTTCCTCAGATCAAAATTCTGCCTAAGACGCGGACTCTCAGCCGCCCTGGCCAATAGCTCCGCCACCAATTCTTTATCTATCCCTATCATAACCGAAATGATTTGATGTAAATATACAATTAATTTGGGAAAAAGTTACTCGTTAACGTCGTTTTTCAGGTTCGTAGAAATGACCGCTTCCCGTACGGAGAGAAGGTGGGTTGGCTGATTTCCCTCTCGGCTCAAATCGTCAAAACTTTTGGAAGTTTGCGGAATTGAGGAGATAAAGTAATCTATTGCATAATATGGCAGGACTATTTGTGTTTTTGACACGATATTAGAAATTTTTGCGTATCTTTGAGCATAGCAAGTAACAAACTACAATTCACATATATGGCAAAGGTTAACACTGCCGACGTTGGATTTGAGAAGCAAATCTGGAGCGCGGCCGATGTTTTGAGGGGCAGCATGGATGCCTCGGAGTACAAGCACGTTGTTCTTGGACTGATTTTCCTGAAGTATATTTCCGACCGTTTCGACGAGAAGTATGCCGAGCTGGTTGAAGAAGGCTATGGTATGGAGGAGGACAAGGACGAATATACAAGTTCCAATATCTTCTATGTGCCGCAGGAGGCACGTTGGGAGGTAATAGCCAAGGCAGCTCACACACCTGAGGTCGGTGTGAAGATTGATGACGCAATGCGTCTCATCGAGCAGGAGAACTCCCGTCTTAAAGGCATTCTTCCAAAGAACTTCGCACGTCCGGAGCTTGACAAAGAGAAACTCGGCAACGTTGTCGACCTCTTTACCAATGTTAACATGAAGGTTCACGGTGACAGCAAGGACATCCTGGGCAGAACCTACGAGTACTGCTTATCGATGTTCGCTTCTGCCGAAGGCAAAAATGCCGGTGAGTTCTATACTCCGTCATGTATCGTTCGCACCCTTGTCGAAGTGCTAAAGCCTTATCATGGTCGCGTATTTGACCCTGCATGTGGCTCAGGCGGAATGTTCGTTCAGTCTGCCAAGTTCATCGAGCGCCACCATGGCAACATCAATAACATTTCCGTATTCGGCCAGGAGAGCAACCCTACCACATGGAAAATGGCACAGATGAACCTTGCCATCCGTGGTATCGAGGCAAACCTTGGCGAGGCAAATGCCGATTCATTCCTTAAGGACCAGCATCCAACCCTCAAAGCGGACTTCGTGCTTGCCAACCCGCCATTCAATATGAGCGACTGGGGCGCAGACAAGCTTCAGGACGATGTACGTTGGAAGTACGGCATTCCACCTTCAGGCAATGCCAACTTTGCTTGGCTCCAGCACATGATTCACCACCTCTCGCCTGTGGGCAAGATTGGTATGGTGCTCGCTAATGGCTCTCTTTCATCACAGTCTGGTGGCGAGGGTACAATCCGCGAGAATATCCTCAAGGCTGACCTCGTTGAGTGTATTGTGGCACTTCCCGACAAACTCTTCTATTCTACCGGTATTCCTGTATGCCTTTGGTTCCTGAACAGAGCAAAGAAGCAGACCAACAAGACCCTGTTCATCGATGCTCGCAACATGGGCACCATGGTAACCCGCAAACTTCGCGAGTTGTCGGAGGAGGATATCCTCAAGATTGCAGAGACCTACGACAAATATGTTGATGGAACTTTGGAGGACGAAAAGGGCTACTGCGCTACTGTTGGTATAGATGAGATTGCTAAGCAGGACTACATCCTCACCCCTGGCCGCTATGTAGGCATTGCAGAGACTCAGGATGACGGCGAGCCTTTCGAGGAGAAGATGACCAGACTCACTACTGAGCTGGGTGAACTATTCCAGAAATCACACGAACTGGAGGCTGAGATCAAGAAGCAGCTTGCTTCCATTGGCTTCGAGATTAAATAATTCTCATGCCCCTGGTTCAATAACCAAAAACAAGGGGTATTATGAAAGAAAAATTTATTCAAGAAATTACAGACTCGATGTCAGGAACACTCACAGTAGATCAGATGGCTCAGCTTAACAGTGTGCTGCTGCAGACAATCAGCAAGTACACCGTTATAGAGGACGGAGACAAAGTCAAGGAGGACTTTGCCTCTAATAATCGTCTGCTGGAGATATTCCTGTCTGCCAAACTGGTTGAAGGTTGTTCGGCCAAGACAATCAAGTATTACGAGACCACCGTTAAGCAGCTTTTCAAGTACATGCCCAAGTCGGTCAAGGAATACACAACCGATGACCTCCGCGCATATTTGGCCGTTTTCCAGAAGAAACACAAGTCCAGTAAAGTCACTATCGACAACATCCGCAGGATCTTCTCATCATTCTTCTCATGGTTGGAGGATGAGGATTTCATTCTGAAGAGCCCAGTCCGCAGGATCCACAAGGTCAAGACCGGCGAACAGGTGAAGGAAGTCATCACAGATGAAAATCTGGAGAGACTGCGCGACAACTGCAAATGCCCGCGTGACCTTGCCATCATAGACTTGCTGGCATCAACCGGTATGCGTGTTGGCGAGCTGGTTAAGCTCAACCGTAACGATGTAAACTTTGCTGAACGTGAGTGCATCGTGTTTGGCAAGGGCAACAAGGAACGTATGGTATATTTCAATGCCAGGGCAAAACTGCACCTACAGGAATATCTTGCATCGCGCAAGGACAAGAACCAAGCCCTGTTTGTTTCGCTTGACAAACCGCACACAAGGCTCCAGATATCCGGTGTAGAGATGCGCCTTCGTGACCTCGGTCGTGGTCTCAAGATTCCAAGAATCCACCCGCACAAGTTCAGAAGGACTCTCGCCACCATGGCTATTGATAAAGGAATGCCTGTAGAACAGGTTCAGAAACTTCTTGGCCATGTCAAGATAGACACCACCATGCGTTACGCCATGGTGAATCAAACAAACGTCAAACTCTCACACAGAAAATTCATAGGATGATGGTAACGGCTACACTTGGCCGCACCAAACGGCCTATTTACGCCTCAAAGAGCGTTAGAAATCATAATTTAGAGGAGCAGGCACAGGCCCTCTACAAGTCATGGTTCGTTGACTTTGAGCCATTTAAAGATGGTAAATTCGTTGAATCAGAGCTTGGGATGATTCCGCACGAATGGAAAATTCTTCCGTTCAAAGACTTTTTGACTCCAATATCCAAGAAAGTACCTGTAGGCATGTTTCCAGAGTATTCTGTAACAAACACAGGTATTATCCCACGATCCGAGAAATTCAAAAAACAACTAAGTGGAGTATTATCAATGAATAAGGAACTTAGACAGTATGATATTGTCTTTGGAATGAGCCGTGAAATATTGAATTGGGGGATAATGCTTGATGAGGTTGGAAGTGTAAGTTCTGCCTACAACATATATGATATTGACGAGGAGAAGATAAATCCTCTCTATTTGAATTATTATATCACTAGTGTCCAAAGAAAATCTTTGAACGGTTAATATTTAAAAGCAAACTCCAGTTGAATAGGTTGGTCACATACAT
>URCV01000036.1 GCA_900546445.1 uncultured Bacteroidales bacterium
AAAGACTTATTTTTGTTCTATGAAGGTGGACGGCGACATCTTGAAAGTTCACGGCTCATTGGACAAAAAAGGCTGGGTCGGAAGAACGATGGATTGGTATCGTGTAAAGGAATAAATTAGTTGACTTTAAAGCACAACGGGCGGCTCGATTGAGTCGCCTTTTTTGCAGCTCAACTATTTTTCCCTATCATCCTTGCAAATGTTGGCAAAAAAGTGGTATATTTACCACCAAATAGAAAACTTTCCAGCGATGAAGTATTTAACTGCACCTAAGGCTATAGCCGCATGGAACGCCATACAACCTCTCTCCGACAGGGACAGGGAACGTCTCAACCGCAAATTTACGGTTGATTTCAATTTCAACAGCAACCATATTGAGGGCAACACCCTTACATACGGCCAAACCGAACTTCTTCTACTCTTCGGTAAGGTGGTCGGTGAAGCCGAGATGAAGGACCTGGAAGAAATGAAGGCCAGCGACGTCGGGCTCAAGATGATGCAAGAGCAAGCTGGCATCAAAGATAAGCCCCTTACACAGAACTTCATCCGCCAGCTCCACAAAACGCTGCTACGGGAAGATTACACCGTATATCGTGAGCTCCCAGGCGGCCAGCAGACAAGCTATGTCATCCACGCCGGAAGATACAAGACACGTCCGAACAGTGTCATCACCCGCTACGGAGATCGCTTTGAGTATGCAGCCCCTGAAGAAACCGCTGCACTCATGGCGGATCTTGTGGATTGGTACAACAAGGAAGAATCGAAAGGTAAACTCTCCCCCATTGAACTGGCCGCGCTCTTCCACTACCGCTATATCCGGATTCACCCATTCGAGGATGGTAATGGCCGTATCGCTCGCTTAATCGTCAATTACATCCTAGCTCGACACGACTACCCGATGATAGTCATCCGCAGTCGCGACAAGAAAAAATACCTGGAAGCGCTTCACCAGGCCGATCTCGAAGTCGGTTCAACACCCAGTATCGGTGCTCATGCGGACCTGAATCATATCCGTCCGTTCCTCCGATACTTTATCGCAGTAGTCGCTGAAGAAATCTACAACGACGTCCGTTTCCTGACCGAACCCGACGAGAACGTTTGGTGGTACGACGGCCAACGGGTCGAATTCCGCACACTAAACTATGCGAAGATTCTCCGCATTATGCAATCCCAGCCATCTGTTACCATCAACAGTTTGTGCGAACAGCTGAGCATCAACAAATCCGCCGTCCAGCGCTTGTTGACCAGCCTGAAGGAAAAAGGCTACATTGAAGCAAAAAACGACGAAGGAATATGGCGTGTAATCATCACCCCTTCTGTATAATACTGCACTCGTAAAAGTCGTTGGAAAAAGTGCGACGAACCACCGAAAAGTCGTTGGAAAAAGTGTAGCAACTACTTGAAAAGTCGTTGGAAAAAGTGTAAATTTGTCCACGGATAAAGCAGTGGATTATGCTAAAAAGAAAAATTGAGAACACACTCATTGAGTGGAAAAACAAGCCAGGACACAAGCCCCTAGTGATTATGGGCATCCGCCAATGTGGCAAGACATATATCTCACAGCAATTTGCGGCACAGAACTACGATAGTGTCGTCTATATGAACTTCATCAAGCAGCCGGAACGAATCAATGCTTTCATCGGATCAAAGGATGTGGACAGTATTCTGCTTAACCTGTCGGCGCAAATCAAGGGCGTAAAGTTTATTCCCGGGAAGACCTGCCTAATATTCGATGAAATCCAGGAATGTCCTGAGGCAAGGACTTCACTCAAGTTCTTTAAAGAAGATGGCCGCTTTGACGTGATTGCCACCGGTTCCCTTTTAGGAGTCCAAGGCTACGGTGATGAACTAAAGAAACGGCGTCGCAAAATGATTCAGAAGAAAGAACTAGGGATAAACTCTGTTCCTGTAGGAAGCGAAGATATCATCGAGATGTTTCCGCTAGATTTCGAAGAGTTCCTATGGGCCAATGGGATGAATCCAGATGTCATAGAGGCCCTTCGGAAGTTTTATACGGAGGAGACACCTGTCCCGGAAGGAATTCACGTAGCCATGAAGCAGTATCTTAATCTCTATATTGCTATTGGCGGTCTTCCAGCCCCCATCAACGCATTCTTGGCCACAAACAATATGAACGCAGTGAGCGAAGAATACAAGAATATCTTGAAGGAGTATCGCGATGATATGGTCAAATATGCTCCGGACAAAGACAAACCCCATATCCGCGAGTGTTTCAATTCCATACCCAAACAATTGGCCAAAGAGAACAAGAAATTCCAATACAACAAGGTTAAGCCTGGCGGACGAAGTGAAACCTACCTAGGCTCTCTCCAGTGGCTGGAGGACGCCGGAATTATATGCCGCTGCTACAATACGGACATCACTGGGCTTCCTATGGAAGGCAACGCTAAGGACAACATATTCAAAGTCTATACGGCAGATATTGGACTGCTCATTGAGATGTTGGGACCTGGGACCAGAGCGGACATACTGCAAGGTAACTTGGGAGGATTCAAGGGGGCCATCTTCGAAAATCTGATGGCTGATACGCTCCATAAAAAGCAACAGAGTCTGTACTATTTCCTGAAGGATTCAGGCCTTGAACTTGACTTCCTAGTCCGAATGAAAGGCGAATGTGTGCCGCTTGAAGTAAAAGCAAAGACAGCACAAGCCAAAAGTGTCCAAACTGTCTTGAAGCACACGGACAAATACCACGTGAAACACATCATCAAGTTCGGCGACTACAACGTCGGACGGGAAGGTCAATTACTCACGCTCCCGAACTATATGCAGTTCCTCTTGGACCTAGAGCCGGAAGAAATCATTCTCGAACCAATCGACGTGGACAAGGTGAATGCTATGGCCAAGGAGATTTTAGGGTAAGTAGTTTTTATAGTCATTATGAAGTATTTAGGTAACATTCTTTGGTTTTTATTAGGAGGATTCTTAATCTCACTAGTGTATTTCGTGGTAGGCTTTCTCTATTGCGTGACCATCATCGGCATTCCATTCGGCTTGCAGCATTTCAAGATGGTGGGCCTCTCCATTATGCCATTCGGAAAGACCTTTTTTGCAGCGAAATAAAAACTCTAAGACCTTCCCAGGCACACCGGTCTACGGGACATTCCCTCTCTCCAGTCGCCGAGAGGGTAGTGTTTCATCGAGCCAAAGGACATAGATAATTCCGGAACAGAAAAGTAAAAATTATTTAGTTTTCTGTTCTGAATTTTACTATATTTGCGCTATGATAATGGATTTGGAACATATCGGCAACATTCCCGTCAGCACGCAGACGGTGGCTTCTCTATTCCCTGATTTGGAGGCGGGGAACCAGAAGGTGCGCAATCTTGAGGCTGCAGGCTTGATTATACGTCTCAAAAAGGGACTCTATGTGGTAGATCCAAAGGTCTCGCATATAGTTCTGTCCACAGAATTGATTGCCAACCATCTCTATTCTCCCTCATACGTCTCTATGCAGACCGCGCTTCGCTACTATGGCCTCATTCCGGAAGCTGTTTACTCTGTACAGTCGATGACCCTAAAGCATACACGCAGTTTCGACACTCCGTTAGGGCATTATGAGTATCAGATGATTTCTCGCAAGGCATTCCCCATTGGCATCACGAGCATCAACAAGCAGAATTATGCCTTTTTGATGGCGACTCCGGAGAAGGCTCTCTGCGACCTTATTGCCCATTCGCCCAAGGTCAATCTCCGTTACTTAAAGGATGTGGAGCCCTATATTGAAGAGGATATCCGTATGAATTTAGACGATTTGCAAAATATGGATATAAGCATTTTTGAGCGCTATACCCAAGTGGGAAAGAAAGCCAATTCCATTAAGACACTAATAAAGTATCTAAAGAAATGAGAAACGAATTATTCAACCAGATGCTATCGGCCTACGACCTGACAACCGAGCAACAGAAGCTCAATGCCACCTTCGAGGTGAACCAGCAAATCATTCTCGCAGGCCTATATAACGGTGGATTCTTCGATGAAGCCGCTTTCTACGGAGGTACATGCCTGCGCATATTCCATGGTCTGCAGCGATTCTCCGAAGACATGGATTTTTCTCTCCTTGCTCCAAACGACAAGTTTGACTTCACTAATTTCTTCCAGCCAATCATTGACCAATTTGCCATGGTTGGCCGTAATATCGAAATCAAGAAGAAAGATAAAAAGAACGTTTATGATATTACCTTTCAGACGGAGAAATCAATAAAAATCAAAATCGAGGTCGATACGCAGCCACCATTGAAGTTCAATACGGAGCAAAGACTTCTATTGCTACCGCAGTCGTTCATGGTACGTTGTTTCACTCTGCCTGACCTCTTTGCCGGAAAAATGCATGCTCTCGTTTATCGAGCATGGAAAAATCGCGTCAAAGGAAGAGACTGGTATGACTTCGAATGGTATATACGCCACAACATCCCCCTTAATTTCACCCATCTGCAAGAAAGGGCCTTGCAGTTCAATCATGAAGAAATCACAAAGGAGTCTTTTCTGGAGAAACTGAACGAACGACTTGCTACGTCAGACATCAATCAGGTAAAGGCTGACGTTCTCCCATTTGTCAGAAACCCTAAGGAGTTGAACATCTGGTCAAACGACTACTTCATAGAACTGGCGAAGTTGCTGAAATTCGATTAGTCGTAAAAGTCGTTGGAAAAAGTGTAAATTGTCCTCGAACCAATCGACGTAGACAAGGTGAATGCTATGGCCGGCGGTCTTACCGTTCGATGCCGACAAGTATTTCTTTCCTGCTCGCGGCGCCGAGCACGCCATAACCACCCGAGACGTTAGAATAGGCGAAGTTCGGTGGACTCAAGCCCAGAATGCCCAGAATGTTGCTTTCCTGGTTATATCTCGCGTTCAAGTAGCCATAGGCAGAATCCGAAAGCGAGTACACCAGCAGCTGATAATCACCCGCCTCAGGGTCCGACGCGAAAATGAACTCGCCATTTTCGAAATCCTCTCCTCGAAGCAGAATAAATTCATAAAAATGATAATAGGTCTGCCAATACACCTTCTTAAGCCGCGACGAAAGCATCTCCAGATAACTGCCACCGATATAATCGTCATACACGGTCGCGCTCTTCAACTCGCCCTCTCCGCCTCTGATGTTCAGGCATATAGCATAATTCTGCGATTCCTTTCCGCCGATCAGCGTCCACTTAATCCTATCCGGGAACACCTCTGCACGCGCCTCCACCTGCGGCCTTTCCGGCACCTCCGTGCGCGCACTGATTTCAGGGAGTCCCTTGGCCTTCATCTTCAATGCCAATTCGCCCGCTCCCTCCTCCACCTTCGGGAACATAAGAAACGGCTGCCCCTCCACCTTCGAAAGAGCCACCGGCATCCCGTCCACGGCCAATTCCGCCGACAATCCCCGCACTTCCGGCGAAGATTCCTTAGGCGTACCTACAGGGAAGGTTTTCAACACTTTAATATCAGAAGCCGCATCGTCGAGACCCACTATCGACTCTACAAAAAGCATAGAAGTCTTGTCGGAAGACACGACGTCGAACTGATACTCACAGGAAACCAGCGAGACGAGTGCGGCGATATATGGAACTATCCTTTTCATAACTAAAACCTCCAAGTGTAACTAATCGTAGGGATGATGGGAATCACGCCAAACGCAGTTCCGGTAACCTCCTTTCCAGTGACATCCACCGTTCCGAAAAGCGCATTTACCCGATTATAAGCGTTATAGATACTTACATTAAGCGTGCGACTGCGCCCGTCCCTCAAGTATTTATGCCAGTTCAGCCCCACGTCCAAGCGATGATAATCCGGAAGATGGTAGTTGTTCGGCATACTATAGATGAAATCCGTGTTCCCGGAGTCTTCCTCATTCTGAGGCGGTATCCAAGTCAGCGAACTAGCTGCAGTAAAGCGGTTTCCGGTGTGATAAGTCCAGCAAGCGTAGAGCTCGAATCGAGGAGAGAAGCGATAATTGGCATTCAATGTCAGCCTATGCATGTTATCGTTCCTGTCCGGGAACCACGTATGATAGTAGGTCGGGAAAAGCCGCTCGCTTCGCGAAAGCGTGTAATACAGCGCGCCGAAGAAATGCGTATCGATGTATTCCACAGAGAGTTCCGCACCGTAAGCCCGACCGCGTCCCTCGAGATAATCCAACTCCCATTTATCCAATTTAGGAAGCATCGAGTTAGTCCCGTCGTACTCGTAGAGATGCTCCATCTTCTTATAGAAAGCCTCGATGTCCACATTCCACTTCTCGCTCGGGGTAAAAAGCGCGCCGAGAACGAATTGGTCCGCCGACATAGGCTTCACACGCGAGGTAGACGGCATCCAAAGGTTCGTCGGCAAATCGATATAGCACACCGATACCAAGTGCGAGAATTGGTTCATCTTCGCATACGAAGCCTTCAGGCTCACCCACGGGGCCGCATCCAGTCTTATGGCCAATCGGGGCTCCAGCCTATTGTACGCCCTGCCTTTCACTAAAAACAGTGCGTCGCGAAGGCCCAAATTCACTTTCAGGCGCTCTCCGAGGCTGATTTCATCTTCTATATAAGGTGCGATTTCCGCGCCCAAGTAGTTTAGCGAGGAACTCCCGTGAGCCTCGTCATATTTTACGGAATTCACCTTGAGGACCATATCCATCTTCCTGTACGGGTCGTAAATATGCCCTACTCCCTGAACTCCCATGCGGATATGGTGATGGTCCAGACCATCGAAAAGCCAATCGGAAGCCGCTCCGATGTCGTGAATTCTCGTGAAATCCCTCTCATATAGGCTCAGGTCCACGTTCTGACGCACCCCCTCGGTTACTTCGGACTGCAAGGCGCTGAGGTCCATCACTATATCGGAAGTATAGTTAGTGTAATACACTTTCGAATCCATAGACCACCCGCTTTCCGGCCACACCTGCTCCCACCTTAAAGATGCTAAGGTATTACCCCATATAAGCTTGGTTTTCAACTTGCTGTTATTAATCGAACCCGTCTCCTTGTTTTCTTCGTCCATATCCCCCTTGGCCGTCAGATAATCGTGCCCATAATACGCAGAAAGGCTGAGTTTCGCAGTAGGCGACAGAAGGTGTACGAGTTTCAGGTTAAAATCTCCGAAGTCGAAATGCGTGGCGCCGGCCACCTCCTCACCCATTACCTCGCCATATTTCTTCTTTATGGCAGGCATCGCCAGAGTCTTGATTACATCGAGCCAAGTTCTTCGCATTCCGAAATTCAAACTCGTCTTATTCTTGACCAACGGTCCCTCGATCTGAAAGTGGCCATCTATCAGGCCAAGCGAGGCCGTTCCCTTCCATTTGGTGAAGTTTCCGGCCTTTACATCCACATCCACCACGGAAGAAAGGCGGCCTCCGTACCTGGCAGGAAATCCACCCTTATAGAAATCGACGCCATCGGTAACGTCGGTGTTGAACGACGAAAAGAGCCCTATCACGTGACTTACCTGATAAAGAGGCACTCCGTCGAGAAGGAAGAGATTATCGGAGCCATCGCCTCCACGAACATAGAGTCCGCTGGAAAGCTCCGTTCCGCTCGCCACACCAGGTAGAATCTGAAGCGTCTTGATAAGGTCAGGAGTTCCTAAAACGGCAAATCCCCTCTTGAGTTTTACCGAATCGAGCTTGACTATGCTGGTTTGGCTTCTCGCTGCGAGCTTTTCCTTAGCCGTCTGCACGATGGCAGCGGAAAGGGTATCCACCCTTTCCTGTGGGGCTTGTCCCTGCGAAAGAACACACAGAAACAGTCCTAACAAGCTAAAACACAGCTTTTTCATAAATTATTTATTAACACCCAGTTCGGCCTTCAGATGCCTAAGCAAATCGAAAGCCTGAAGAGGAGTCATATTATTCAAATCTGCCTGCGAGAGCTGGTCTCGAATCGAGCTGAGCGTAGGGTCGTCGAGTTGGAAAAGAGAAAGTTGCATTTCAGGAGCACCTCCTCCCGATACGTTCTGCACGCCACCCGCCTCCAGATTATGAAGGGTCCTCTCGGCAGCCTCCACCACCTCCTTAGGCATACCCGCCATCCTGGCCACGTGAATACCGAAACTATGCGCCACACCGCCAGGAAGAAGCTTTCTTAGGAAAACTATGCTTTTCCCTTCCTCCTTCACCGCGATATGGTAGTTCACCACTCTAGGCAAGACATCCGCCAAATCGTTCAACTCGTGATAGTGCGTGGCGAAAAGCGTCTTCGCACCCTTTCCGTAGCCATGAATGTACTCCACTATGCCGCGTGCTATGGACATACCGTCGAAAGTGGAAGTTCCACGTCCTATCTCATCCAAAAGCACCAGTGAGCGGGCGCTCAGATTATGCATAATCATCGAAGTCTCAAGCATCTCCACCATAAAGGTAGATTCCCCGCGTGAGATATTGTCGCTCGCTCCGACACGTGTGAATATCTTATCGAAATAGCCGAAATGCGCACTCTTCGCAGGCACGAAAGAACCGATTTGGCCCATCAGCACGATAAGTGCACTCTGCCTTAGAAGCGCTGACTTACCCGCCATGTTAGGACCGGTAAGAATCATTATCTGCTCCTTCTTGCTGTCAAGATAAAGGTCGTTAGGTATATATTCTTGGCCTACAGGCATATAGCTTTCTATCACAGGATGTCTTCCAGCCTTTATGTCTAAAACTGAAGAGTTATCTATCACCGGACGGCAATAGTCCTTATCCACAGCCTGTTGCGCAAATCCCTGCAGGACATCTATTTGCGATACCACACGGCAATTCTCTTGAATCACCCTTATAAACTCGCCTATATAAAGCACGAGGTCCGAATAGAGTTTCGATTCCAGTTCGTAGATACGCCCCTCGGCTCCCAAAATCTTCTCCTCATAGTTTTTAAGTTCCTCTGTAATATAGCGTTCCGCGTTAACCAGCGTCTGCTTTCTAATCCACTCCTCCGGCACCTTGTCCTTGGAAGAATTCCTAACCTCGATATAATAGCCGAAGACATTATTATAACCTATCTTCAGCGAACCTATCCCCGTTCTCTCTATCTCGCGGCGCTGAATCTCAAGAAGATAGCTCTTACCTCCGGTCGACACCTCTCGCAGAGAGTCCAGCTCTGCATCCACCCCCTTTGCGATGACATCTCCCTTCCCGACCATAGCAGCCGGGCTTTCTGCCAATGTCCTCTCTATCCTTTCTATCAACTCTTCGCAAGCCTTCATCCCCGAACCGAGCCGTACGAGCGCATCCACCTGTGACGTACATGCCAATTGGGCAATCGGAGCCATCTGACGCAGGGACCGGGACAGCGACTTCACCTCGCGAGGTAGAATCTTTCCAGTGGCAGCGCGAGAGATAATGCGCTCAAGGTCACCCACTTCGCTAAGGAGCGATTGGCATTCTGAAAGGGCAAGGTCGTTATCGCAGAAAAACTGGACCACATCGTGTCTGTCGCCGAGCTGCTGCAACGAGAAAATAGGCATCGCGAGCCACGAACGCAGCAGGCGCGCACCCATAGGCGTAAGGCAGCGGTCAATGCACTCGACCAGGCTCACGCCGTCTTTCCCGGCAGAAGATGAGAACACCTCGAGGTTTCGGAAAGTGAATTGGTCCATCCAGACGAACTTCCCCTCGTCGATTCGCGAGATGCCGCAGATGTTCTTCAGCCCCACGTGCTGGGTCTGCTCCAGGTAGAATATCAATGCTCCTGCGCTGCAAAGAGCTACAGGAAAGCTCTCTACGCCGAATCCCTTAAGGCTTTTCACCCCGAATTGGCGGCATAGTTTCTCGTAGGCCGAATCGTAGACGAAAGCCCACTCGTCGATAGGAGAGATGTAGTAGTCGGGAAATCTGTCGGCCACTTTCGCGCGAAGTTCCCTTCTTACTACCAATTCTTTAGCTTTCAGCGAACTGAGAAGCGTCGCGATATAGTCGATGCTTCCCTGAGCCACCTGAAAGGTACCTGTAGACACGTCCAGAAAGGCCGCTCCGCAAGTATTGTTGTCGAAATCCAGTCCCACCAGGAAATTATGCTCCTTCTGGTCGAGCATCCCCTCTCCGAAGGCAATTCCCGGCGTAAGAATCTCGGTTACGCCACGTTTGACTAATTTATTCTTAGTGAGCGCCGGGTCTTCAAGCTGGTCACAAATCGCCACCTTATACCCCGCGCGAACTAATTTTTGAAGATATGTTTCTATGGCGTGATGTGGAAAACCGGCCATAGGAGTAGGCTCCTTATCCCCGTTTGAGCGCTTCGTGAGCACTAGACCCAAGACCTTGCTTGCAATCAAGGCATCGTCCGAGTAGGTCTCATAAAAATCCCCCACCCTGTAAAGCAACAATGCCTCCGGGTGCTGGGCCTTGACAGCAAAATACTGTTTGAGCATCGGGGTATCTTCCGCCTTCTTCGCCATAATGAATTACGCTTTTTGTGCTACTTTTCCTGCCAATTCGAGAAAGGCCATCGCATCCGGGCCACTTGACAGGGCTATAGGTTCGCCCTTGTCGCCGCTTTCCCTGACGCTCTGCACGAGCGGGATCTGTTCGAGCAGGTCGAGTCCGGTTTCGCGAGCCATCTGCACGCCGCCTTCTTGGCCAAACAGGAAATACTTCTCGTCCGGATGTTCGGCAGGCGTGAACCACGCCATATTCTCCACCAAACCCAGTATGCGTCTGTGAACGTTCTCGTTCTGAAGCATATTCACACCCTTCAGCACATCGGCCAATGCCACCTTCTGCGGAGTGGTCACGATGATGGCGCTCTCCATAGGGATGTCGCCCACGAGAGTGATGTGGATATCGCCCGTTCCCGGAGGCATATCTATGAGAAGGAAGTCCAGCTCGCCCCACTTGACTTGAAGGATCATCTGCTTGAGGGCATTGCAAGCCATAGGGCCACGCCAGATAAGTGCCTGACCTTCACCTGCGAAATACCCGATGGACATCCATTTTACCCCGTACTTTTCAGCAGGGAGCATGAGAGTCTTCCCATTCTCTTCTATAGCTTCCGGCTCGAACCCTTCGGTGCCGGTCATCGTCGGCACGCTTGGCCCGTAGACATCGGCATCGGCCAATCCCACCTTGTAGCCCAGTCGAGCGAGCGCTATGGCCAAATTCACCGAAACGGTGCTCTTTCCGACGCCACCCTTTCCGGATGCCACGCCGATAATATGCTTGATGTTCCTTACTTGGGAGTCATCTAAATCGAGGGTCTTCTTCTTAGGCTTGTCGTCTTCCACGACTACGGCCTTCACATCGACCTCCACTCCGGGGAAGTTCCTTATGAGAGTGGCGCGGGTAGCTCCTACAAGATATTCCGTAAGAGGATCACGTCGCTTCGGGAATCCGAGGGTGATTTCTATGTGATTATCCTGGGCGAGAATGTCCTTGACCATACCCAGTTCCTCTATGCTTTTATTCTGCCTGCCAGGATGAAGAACCTCCTGCAAGGCCTGCAATATCTGTTGTTTTTCCATACTATACTATATTTACAAGCCCTATCGAGACTCGCGGAGCGTAAAGTTACGAATTTTTCCGCTAAAAAAGAGTCGGTTCGAGTTCTTTCGGGTGAAAGCTCTTGCGGTGATATGGGGTGTAGCCGAAGCGCTTGATGGCTTCGATATGTTCTGCGGTGGGATAGCCCATATTATGCTCCCATCCGTATTGGGGATATTCTCGGGCCAATTGGCGCATCCTATCGTCCCTGTAGGTCTTAGCCAGCACCGAGGCTGCGGCGATGCTTGCATAGGTGGCGTCCCCGTGGACTACCGTCTCGAAGGGAATGTCCTCGAAGGGCTTGAAGCGATTTCCGTCCACGAGCACGAACTCCGGGCGGGTAGATAATTTCTTAAGCGCGCGGTGCATCCCTTCTACCGAGGCCCAGAGAATGTTCAGGAGGTCGATGTCTTCGGAGCTCACCTCTTCCACCGCCCAGGCTAGGGCTTGCTGCTCGATGATGGGCCTGAGTTCGTAGCGGGCCTTTTCGCTCATCTTCTTCGAATCATTCAGCAGCGGATGATAGAAGTCTTCGGGCAAAATCACGGCTGCGGCATAGACCGGTCCGGCCAATGGCCCACGCCCCGCCTCATCGCACCCGGCTTCCAGAAGCCCCTGGTGCATATATGGTTTCAAAATTGGCATATCTCATCTGCAAAGATGCCCATAATTTATTTTTAGTACAACGTTTTGTGGGATTTTCGCATCAATAATGTTATATTTGGCTTAAAATCTTCACGATATGAAAAAAGCAGGTTTATTTGCCCTATTGGGATTCACCGGTGTTACCTCTTGTAATCAGCCACAAGTGGGTGACCAACTCGTGGAGTATGGTTGTCCTACCGCAGACTATAAAGTGCTCGGCACTGTGAAAGACAGTACTGGAAAGCCTATCAAAGGCATACAGGTGGTAACCGAAGAGACTTTCCGTGACAAGTCCGTATTGCGCGACACTACTTATTCAGACGCTAATGGTAATTTCTCGCTCCAGAAAAGCGACTTTCCGTTAGAGAGAACTCTGAATGTCATCTTTAACGATGTCGACGGCGTGGAAAATGGCGGTGAATTCGAATCGAAGACCGTAAGCGAAGTGGAATACAAGCAAGACAAAAAGGGTTCAGGCTGGTATCACGGCTCCTTTACGGCAGAGGTCAACGCTCAACTGGACAAGAAAGCATCCGAATAATGGATTTGGACGCAAGACATAGGCTCGCTCTGGAGTTACACAGAGCACAGGCGCAAAGGGTCGTGAAAAGCCATCCTTTGCGTCAACTGTTTTGGGAATGCACACTGCGATGTAACTTGAATTGCAGGCATTGCGGAAGCGACTGCAAGCACGTCTCCGCCGTAAAGGATATGCCGAAGGAGGATTTCTTAAGGGTATTGGACGAAGTGCGCAGAGTGGAGGATTCCCATAAGGTGATGGTCATACTCACCGGTGGCGAGCCTCTTATGCGAACGGACCTCGAGGAATGCGGACGGGCAATATATGAAAAGGAATTTCCGTGGGGAATGGTTTCTAACGGATTGGCCCTGACGAGAACTCGACTGGATGGGCTTCTGGCGTCAGGCCTTCGCGCCATAACCATAAGCTTGGACGGACTCGAAAAGGAGCACGAATGGATGAGAGGGGTTCCGGGGAGTTTCGCTCGGGCGGCCAATGCCATCGAGATGGTTTCGGCTACGCCGGACCTGGTTTCGGACGTGGTAACTTGCGTAAATAGGCATAACTACGACAAGCTTCCGGAAATCCGGGAATTTCTCTGGTCCATAGGCGTGACGGCATGGAGGCTTTTTACGGTCTTCCCGGTCGGGCGCGCCGCACAAGACCCTGAATTACAGCTTTCTCGCGAGCAGTTTCGCGGGCTCATGGAGTTCATAAAATCTTCGCGCAGGAAGGGACTGAACATCAGCTATGGCTGCGAGGGATTTCTAGGGAATTACGAGGGCGAGGTGCGTGATCACTTTTTCTTTTGCAGGGCAGGTGTTACCGTGGGGTCAGTCTTGGCCGATGGCTCCATTTCTTCTTGCCCTAGCATACGGGCCGATTACCATCAGGGAAACATCTATAAGGATAATTTTATGGATGTCTGGGAGAATCACTTCCAGCCTTACCGCGATAGGAAGTGGATGCGCACAGGAGAATGTGCCGACTGCAAATGGTTCCGCTACTGCCTCGGAAACGGAATGCACCTTCGCGACGAAAACGGCGCCCTCATCCTCTGCCACATGAAACGAATGTAATAATCGCTCGATTTATGCTATTATTTACATAATCTACGGAGTGGCGTGTAAGAATTATCGTTCATGAAACCATTGCCATGCAGGAACAATATGAATGATACCTCGAGCATCCTGGACTTCTTCTTCACTGTCGCGCGTGACGATAATCAAATCCTTACACCCAGTTAAGTCAGCAGCTTCATAGATACCGCCCAGTTCCCGCTCACGGGTGTCTTTGTCTTTTATGTCCCAGCAAACTTGAATCAGCTGTTTTACGGCTGTTTCGCTCTGAATAACGAAATCACATTCCTTATCCCCAAGGAAACAACTGTAGCAACTGCAAGAAGATATAGCAGTTGGATAGTTTCCGTTTTTTAAGGAAAGATTGGCAATGAATTTATCAAAAATTTATTCATATATTTGTTCGCCACACATAAAGAAACGCCTTATGAAACGCTACCTTTTCATTTTGATTTCTATCTTATTCGCATTCTCTTCTTGTGTAAAATATGAGGACGGGAAGAAAGTGTACCCGGCAAAAGAGTATATAGTTGCCTCCGAAAGAGGATGCTGGGGCAACGGTAACGATGGATGGGAGGCTTACTTTTTTGTCAACGAGCCCTATCTACCTGCGTTTGATCGAAGTGCTGTCTTCGGAGAAGAAAGACAGTGAAGGCCTTCCTGAAAACTATCTCCGCTATAGCGAAGAATTACCTCCTCCAAGCGAGTATTTTCCTCACCACTAGTGACTGCTCCCGTTTTCAGATCAGTGGGAAAATCCTTTGTATCTGTAAACCCGGAAACTGATTCTAGTCGTTCTGCGAAAACGCTCGTCAAATTCACTTTGGCAGCCAATGTGCCACAGAACGCGTATACTGGCATCGTCTTGCCAAGGTGAAGCGAAAAAAGTCTCACTTTGGCAAGCAATCCTTAACAGAGTGCGCTCTACGCCACTCGCCCTGCCAAAGTGAATTTGCGGAGCTCCAGCAAGCCGTTTATCTTGGGGGCACCAGCCACCTTGACCCCTTAAAATCAGCCTACCATAAACGCAAAATGACAGCCATAAAGCTGTCATTCATCGTTTGAGCGGAAAACGGGGCTCGGACCCGCGGCGTCGCTACGCTGACGCCTTCGCTATAACGTTACCCCCGGCGGCCGTGCCGCCGCCCCTCGGGGGACTGTTGAGGTCGCCCCCTTAAAATCAGCCTACCATAAACGCAAAATGACAGCCATAAAGGCTGTCACTCATCGTTTGAGCGGAAAACGGGACTCGGACCCGCGACCTCAACCTTGGCAAGGTTGCGCTCTACCAACTGAGCTATTTCCGCAATGGGACTACAAAGGTATAAAACTTTTTTAATTATACAAAATTTTTTAACAATTATAAGTCCCAAAAAACACAAAAAGTTTACTTGGCCGTATATGTGAATGTCTGACTCTGTATCTCGGTGGTCAGACCCTTATCGGTAGAGGCGTTTCGGTAGCCTACGGCATAGACCACGTATTCTCCTGATTTTTCGAGTAGATACGTGAAATCCACGGTACGCTTTCCGGTGTAAACCACGGTTTCAAGCATATTATACTGCTTGGCTATGGCGATGTAGTCCCTGGCAGCATCGTTAGCATCGGCATAGGCATTCCACTGAGCCTTTGTGCACAATCCGCAGACATAGGTGTAGTCTGCGCTCGGAGTAACCTCCACTTGCGTACCCTTGATGTCGAAGGTGAATGTCATTTCCACCTGAGATGCCCTCAAAGTGCGGAACTTATGGAACTCGCCCTTTCCGCTCGAGATAATGCTTCCGCTCTCGTCCACGTCCATATCCAGCACGGCCACATAGTAATCGGTGTTATCTCTCAAGTCCAGAGACACTTCCTCGTCATAATCGGTGTTATAGTAACCACGATACATAAAGACACGAGGGTCATCTGTTCCTGAAAGGGATACCAGATTATTCACGTAATCTACCATTGATTTGGCCAGATAAGCCTCTCCGTAAGTATTATACTGCGAAGCCGTGAAAAGGTCAGTGTAATAATACGCAGCCGGATTCAAAGGCTCCACCTCTATGCAAGCCGAAGAAGACGTGATTTTCGAAATGCCCACCGTATAGTTCCTGTAGGCAGGCTTGGAATCGGAAACCTTGCTTTGGATGATGTGAACGGTTACAGGCTTGGCCCCGTTACCGCCGAGGACAAGCTTCGAAGAGCGGTCTTGGCCGGAAGCGTTCTCAGTCACGACAAACTGCACTGAAGACGATGAGACGTTCTGTATCTCTACCCAGTCTTCATCCACCTCGGCTTCCGCTACCTTTCCGTAGGCTTCACCGACAGAGGTGAATAGGAGCGTGTGCTCCCCTCCCTCGGGACCAAACTTCAAGACATTCTCCCCGACCTTTATTACCGACACTTTTTCGGCGGTCTCGCCCTTATCCTGACAAGAAGACAGGACAAAGGCGAACGCCGCTAAAAACATAAATACCACACTTTTTCTCATACCATCCATTAGTCACTTACGAAAGTAACCTCTATACTTTTGAATCTGTATGCCGTATTACCCACGTCGATTCTGAACCAGCCTATCTCCTCGTCATTGTTCTTACAGGTGTTTGTGTAAGGAGTGTCGTCGCCGGTCACGACGAAATCTTTACAAGTATTGTAAGAAGAGCCATCCTTAGACCACGCTAGCTTTGAAGAATAGAAACTGGTTCCCAACTTTCCGCTTCCGACGAGCACTACCTCCTCTATATAGCCTATAGAAGCGCTGACGCCGATAGTTTGTTTCATCTTGACAGATGTCTCTGTGTACTCTAAGTAAATTTGCTTTGTGGTAAGAGGAACTTCAATCGTCTTTCCTGAGCCATCAGTAGCGGTAGCAGTAAGGGTGAAGTCAAGCGCTGAATAAGTATCTTCCGTTACCGTGCCCGAATGCTCCGCCTTAGCCTTATCCAGAACAGGAGCCATGGTCGTAGGATCGATGACGAGCTTATACTCTATTTCTTGTACTGATTTCTGAGACACTGCGATAGTTTGATAAACCACGTCGTTAATCTTCACTTCGATCTTAGCCGTACGTTTAACTCCTTCATTAGCCGTAGCGCTATAAGTAATCTCGCCGTCGGCATAGCTTACAGTAAGCCATTCTGCATCCGAAGTTACCACCGGTGCTTCCTTAGAGAAAGAAACCTTACAAGAGATCTTGTCTGAAGCTGCGGCAGCGGAGAGTTTTACGTCATTCGTTCCCACCTCTACTACAGGAGCAGGATTGATTACGATAGAGCCCAGATATGGTCTAATATCAGATGCGCTCAACTTGTCTACCATAATGAGCAAGTCGCCATCCTTTACTTCCGTAGCGTTCTCTATTACATAGTATTTACCATCGGCATTGTATTCGCTTTCGGTAGTAGAGACTGTCACTGTCTTAACCTTAGTGGTATCAGCCCCATTTGCAAGTGCTACCGTGAAGTCGCAAGAAGCGCTCCTGGTATAAATACCCAAGTTGAGATAGAGATCTTCCACACCCTTGAAGGAAGCCAATGAGTAGAGGATGATCTTCTTACCGTCGAAATTCGTACTACCATTGAAGCCCTGTGCTGTACCATCGTCGCTCTTGTAATACGACGTACCATAATTAGACTTGGTAGCACCTTCCCACTTCAAGCCGAATTTCATCTTCATGCCGTCAGGACCCCATTCCTTAGGTGCATTATAGATGTAGCTATAACCTATCTTCCTCAAACTCCACTCCTTATGTCCTGTAAGGTCGACGTCGAAACTCTCGACTACGTCTACAGCCTCCTTGAAATGAACTACAGGAGCTGCGATGCAGCGTCTCTCGATAAGAAGTCCCTGTCTTTCATACACAAGATTACATCTGTCGGTCTTAACGGTTATCTTCACGTCGTAATTACCAGGATTAGCCTCGAACCAAATGACTGCATCCTTTACGGTAACGTCCGTTGCCGGAGTCACTTCGATGTAAGAATATGAACTCTTCTTCGTAACTTCCTGGAACTGGATGTCCTTAGTAAGGTCGATATAGAATGAACCTGCGATATCTTTCTTATCACCTACTGCCTCTATGACTACGGTGTTTACCTTATTACCTGCATACTTTTCAGGAACATCAGCAAAGGAGATCTTTCCGAAACCGAACACGTGAGCCAGATTGACTGACACGCTGCCCTTTACGTCATACTCGTCATACTGAGTCTTGTCGCGCTCCGTAGCGTCTAATATTACAGGCTCACCCAAGAGGGCATTGGCATTGGCGTCCCAAGCAGTCTGAGAAGTTTTCTGTCTGTAAGGAACGGTCGCGCTGGCTTCCGTCAGGCTACTGAAATAGAAAGCCGAAGAAGGACAAGCACTGTAAAGGATGTACTTATCTGCGATGTTGTCTTCTGTTATGCTCCACAATGTGCCGCTGAATACAGGATTCTTAGCCTCGGGGTCCACGATCTTGAATTTCAAATAATCTTCCTTAGCCTCTGCCTCGTGCTGCTTTCCGAGTTTTACATTCGTAGTAGGAGTCTCTTCCTTCGCGATAGCCACCGTCAGGTTTTCACCTTTGTCGAATGCTATATGATCTACGCCGTCGAAATGAACCTTAGTGTCAGATTCGTCGACAGCCACATTCAAACCGATATTCAGAGTCTTCCCGCTAGGGGTCGTTTTCTCCAAATCGTTCTTGTTACAAGCCGCGATGGCCAATGCTGCCACAGC
>URCV01000037.1 GCA_900546445.1 uncultured Bacteroidales bacterium
CCAAATCTTGGAAGACCTGCCTTGTCGGTAAGGTCACAGATCTCATCGATGCTTGCACCATCGAAGATAGGCGTACTGAACTTAAGTCCAAGGTTAGCACCGGCCCATCCCAAGACAGTCTCGTAGATCTGTCCGAGGTTCATACGGCTTGGCACACCCAGAGGGTTAAGAACTATGTCTACCGGAGTACCATCTGCGAGGAATGGCATATCCTCCTGACGCACGATCTTAGCCACGATACCCTTGTTACCGTGTCTACCGGCCATCTTGTCACCGACGGTAATCTTACGCTTCTTGGCGATGTAAACCTTTGCCAATTGCATAATGCCGTTAGGGAGTTCGTCACCTACCTTAATCTTATCGATCTCGCGCTTGCAAGCAGCCTCTTCGGTCTTGAGTGTGAGACAATAATTATTGATGAGGTCACGAATCATCTCGCTAATATGAGCGTCTGTGGTCCAATCACTTGAATTTACATTCTGGTAATCGATACCCTTAAGCACGTCTGCCGAGAACTTCTTGTCGGCACCGATGATTTCTACACCGTAAAGGTCGAAGACGCCATTACTCTTACGATTCTTCGTAAGGTTGATGAGCCTCTGGATGAAATCGGTACGGAGACGCTCTGCCTTCTGTTCGAATTCTGCCTGACGAAGTCCGATGCGAGTCTGCTGGTCAGCCTTGGCAGCTGAGTTCTTGCGATTGCTCTTTTCGTTAGGTTTTGAATAGAGGGCAGTCTTGATGACTGTACCGCTCAGGGAAGGATTGGCCTTCAAGGAAGCATCCTTCACGTCACCGGCCTTGTCACCGAAGATGGCCTTGAGCAATTTCTCCTCCGGAGAAGGATCGCTCTCGCCCTTAGGAGTAATCTTACCTATCATAATGTCGCCCGGCTCGATATGAGCACCGACCATCACGATACCGTTTTCGTTCAAACGCTTGGTAGCATCGTCGCTGACATTAGGAATATCGTTTGTCAACTCCTCCGGACCGCGTTTGGTTTCACGAACTTCGGTAAGATATTCGTCCACGTGGATAGAGGTAAGAATATCCCATTTTACCATCTCTTCCGAGAGCACGATGGCATCCTCGTAGTTGTAACCCTTCCAAGGCATGAATGCCACCATAAGGTTACGTCCGAGTGCAAGCTCACCTGCCTGTGTCGCATATCCTTCGGTAAGAATCTGACCTGCGTGAACGCGATCTCCCTTACGAACGAGCGGCTTTAGGTTAATGGTGGTACTCTGGTTAGTACGACGGTAGTTAGGAAGTTTGTATACCGTCTCGTCAGAAGCGAAGCTTACATACTTCTCGTCTTCCGTACGATCATATTTGATACGGATCTCATTGGCATCCACGAAAGATACCGTTCCTTCTCTTTCGGCAACATACTGAGTGCGGCTGTCCTTACATACTCTCTCCTCGAGACCGGTACCTACGATAGGTGACTCAGGTTTGATGAGAGGAACTGCCTGACGCATCATATTCGCACCCATAAGTGCACGGTGGGCATCGTCGTGCTCCAAGAAAGGAATAAGAGATGCAGCTACTGAAGCCATCTGGTTAGGAGCTACGTCCATATAGTCCACCTCTTCTTTAGTGACTACAGGGAAATCGGCCTCCAAACGACACTGGATACGATCCGAAAGGATGTTTCCGTCATCGTCCATCTCTACATTAGCCAGAGAAACGAGCTTATCTTCCTCTTCCTCTGCGCTCATATAGCTATAACCGCTATCGGAAAGGTCTACCTTACCATTCTCCACGTGGCGATATGGGGTCTCGATGAAGCCAAGCTTATCGATGCGCGCATATACGCAAAGTGAAGAGATAAGTCCGATGTTAGGACCTTCCGGAGACTCGATAGGACAAAGACGACCATAATGGGTGTAGTGCACGTCTCGAACCTCGAAACCTGCACGGTCACGGCTAAGACCACCAGGGCCAAGCGCAGAAAGACGTCTCTTGTGAGTTACCTCTGCAAGAGGGTTCGTCTGGTCCATAAACTGAGACAACTGGCTGGTACCGAAGAATGAGTTGATTACTGAAGAAAGAGTCTTCGAGTTGATCAAGTCGATAGGCTTGAACTGCTCTGAATCCCTTACGTTCATTCTCTCACGAATGGTACGTGCCATACGGCTGAGTCCGACACTGAATTGGTTGGCGAGCTGCTCACCTACAGTGCGAACGCGACGGTTGCTCAAATGGTCGATATCATCTACCGATGCCTTGCCATTTATCAACTGAATGAGATATTTGATAATCTCGATGATATCTGTATTAGTAAGGACTCTCGTATTAGGGTCTATGTCGAGACCGAGCTTCTTGTTGATACGATAGCGTCCTACATCGCCCAAGTCATAACGTTTTTCAGAGAAGAACAACTTGTCTATAACGTCACGGGCTGTATTTTCATCAGGCGGTTCTGAATTACGTAGCTGTTTGTAGATATAACTTACCGCCTCAAGCTCTGTATTTGTAGGGTCCTTCTGAAGTGAGTTGAATATGATGCTGTACTCCGCCGTACTTGCCTCGTCCTTCTGGAGAAGAATGGATTTGGTATCCGTGTCAAGTATAGCTGCGATAGAGTCATCATCGAGAACCTCACCTCTTTCTACGATAGGATTAGTACGTTCGATAGGAATAACCTCACCTGTATCCTCGTCTTCAAAATCTTCCACCCAAGTCTTCAAGACTTTGGCTGCAAGTTTACGACCCTTGTTAGCTTCGAGAGCCTCCGGAGTCACCTCGATCTCATCTGCGAGATTGAAGATGTCGATGATATCCTTATCGGAATTGTAACCGATGGCTCTGAGAAGAGTTGTAACCGGAAGTTTCTTCTTTCTGTCAATGTAAGCATACATAACATTGTTAATGTCAGTAGCAAACTCTATCCAAGAGCCCTTGAATGGAATGATACGGGCAGAATAAAGTTTGGTTCCGTTTGTATGCATACTCTGGTCAAAGAAAACACCAGGAGAACGATGTAACTGGGATACAATGATACGCTCCGAGCCGTTAATCACGAATGTGCCGGCCGGAGTCATATATGGGATGTTTCCCAGAAATACATCCTGTACCATAGTATCGAAATCCTCGTGTTCAGGATCGGTACAAGAAAGGCGAAGTTTCGCCTTCATAGGTACGCTGTATGTTAAGCCTCTCTCGAGACACTCTTCGATAGAATACTGAGGTGGATCGACAAAATAATCGATAAACTCGAGTTTGTAATTGTTCCTCGTATCCTCAATTGGGAAAATTTCCTGGAATACCTGATAGAGCCCCTCGTTCTTTCTGTTCTCCGGGGTGGTCTCGAGCTGGAAGAAGTCACGGAATGATTTCAACTGAACTTCAAGAAGATCAGGATATTCCAATATTTTTGATGTGGCGAAATTTATGCGCATTGAGAAAAAAACTTTTAATACGGAAAAAAGGTTTAGAGCCTATTTTCCCAGCTCTAAACCTGTTGAGTTCCCTTTTTCAAGCAGGGAAAGGCGTGAACTTACTTAAGCTCAACCTCTGCACCAGCCTCCTCAAGAGTAGCCTTGAGTTGCTCTGCCTCTGCTTTTGAGATCTTCTCCTTAACGGTAGAAGGTGCACCGTCAACGATGTCCTTAGCCTCTTTAAGACCGAGACCGAGAGCTTCCTTGACAACCTTGATTACCTGAAGTTTAGCTGTGCCAGCTGACTTAAGAATTACATCGAACTCAGTCTGCTCAGCCTCAGCTGCAGCACCATTACCACCGTCAGCAGCTACAACAACAGCAGCAGCTGCAGGTTTGATACCATATACTTCCTCAAGAACCTGTGCGAGTTCCTGAACATCTTTTACAGAAAGGTTTACCAACTCTTCTGCGAGGGCTTTAACGTCTGCCATAATCTTTATCTTTTTTTAATTATTAATAATACTTTTTATTCTGCCTCAGCAGCTACAGGAGCTGGAGCCGAAGCGATTTTTTCATCTTCTGCCTTTCCTTCAGCAGCATTCTGAAGAGCAGAAAGCACGTTACGCATAGGAGACTGAAGAAGTCCGATGATATCGGCGATGAGTTCATCCTTAGTCTTGATAGCTGCGAGCTGATCTAGTTTGTCTTCTCCGAGATAAGCGCAACCCTGTACATAAGCACCCTTTACGACCGGCTTGGTGAAACCGTCCTTAAGAAGCTTTTTGATAAGCTTTCCAGGAGCCGAAGGTACGTTAGTGTACATAATGGCCGTGTTACCTACGAGAGCCGATGTGAGGGATTTTATCTCCTCGTTCTCGCTTGCAGAAATAACGTGATTGAAAAGAGTGTTCTTTACAACACAAAGTTTTACACCTTGATTAAAGCACTCACGACGAAGCTTTGTAGTCTGACTTGCATTAAGACCGGAAATGTCTGTAATATAGAAATCAGGATACTCGCCCAGTTGCGCTGAGATGCTTTCAATAATTTGATTTTTAAGTTCTTTCTTCATAATATTGAATTATTACTCAGCACCATTAAGGAATGCCTTCAAGTCAATTTTAATACCAGGACTCATAGTGCTGCAAATAGAAGCACCTAACATATAGTTACCCTTCAAAGACTGAGGTTTAAGCTTGTTGATAGCATTGAGAACCTCTGCAGCGTTCTGCTGAATCTGCTCCGGAGTGAATGATACCTTACCGATAGTTGTGTGAACGATACCGGTCTTGTCTACCTTGAAGTCGATCTTACCGCCCTTAACATCCTTAACGGCGTTTCCGACTTCCATAGTTACGGTACCGGTCTTAGGGTTAGGCATAAGTCCGCGAGGACCCAAAACCTTACCGAGAACACCGACTTTACCCATAACTGAAGGAGTACAGATGATAACGTCAACGTCTGTCCAACCGTTCTTGATTTTCTCACAGTACTCGTCAAGACCTACATAGTCAGCGCCTGCTGCCTTAGCCTCTTCCTCCTTATCAGGAGTACAAAGAACGAGGACGCGCACGGTCTTACCTGTTCCGTTAGGAAGAGTAACCACGCCACGGATCATCTGATTAGCCTTACGAGGATCGACGCCGAGGTTAACGGCGAGTTCTACTGAAGCGTCAAACTTAGTGTATGTAACACTTTTCAAAAGACCACAAGCCTCAGATAGAGAGTATGCCTTTGATGGCTCATATGCAGCCAACGCAGCTTTTTGATTTTTTGTTAACTTGCTCATAAATAATGCTTGTCTCTTTATTAGATATCCTTAGGGAATTCACCTGTAACAGTGATACCCATACTTCTCGCCGTACCTGCCACCATCTTCATAGCTGAAGCGATGGTGAAACAGTTCAAGTCAGGCATCTTGCCTTCTGCGATCTCCTTAACCTGATCCCAGGTAATGGAAGCCACTTTGTTACGGTTAGGCTCTCCTGATGCAGTAGTAATATGAGCTGCTTCCTTAAGAGAAACTGCAACTGGTGGTTGTTTTACTTCAAAGGTATAAGACTTGTCATTATAGACTGTAATGACTACAGGAAGAATCTTTCCTGCCTGTGCCTGCGTAGCTGCATTGAAAGCCTTACAGAAGTCCATAATGTTAAGGCCTTTTGAACCAAGCGCTGGTCCTACCGGAGGTGCTGGATTAGCAGCTCCACCTTTGATCTGAAGCTTGATATATCCGGTAATTTCTTTTGCCATAATAATTTGTTATTCTTTTGTTACCTGTGTAAAGCTGAGCTCGAGCCCTGTTTTTCTGCCGAAAATTACGACACTGACCTTCACTTTGCTTCTGTCTTCTAAAATTTCATCTATCGTACCGCTGAATCCTGCGAAAGGACCGTCAGTAATCTTCACAGATTCGCCTACTTCGTAGTTGACTACTGTCTGTGCAGCACTGTCGGCGTTTTCGTCCTGGATACCGAGTATCATCTGCGCCTCTTCTTCACGAATAGGCACAGGAACACGCTCGCTCTGGGTACCGATGGTCTTCTTTTCTGTCAGGAAACCTGACATTCCCGGAACGAGATTGCGGATGATGTTCTCAAGTTTGGCGCAGAGTTCACACTGTATAAGAACATAGCCAGGGTACAATAACCTATCGGCTACTGCACGCTTGCCATTACGAGTAACTACTTCCTTCTTAACAGGTACGAGCACCTGTCCTACTTGAGACGCAAGGCCACTTCTTTCTATTTCCTTTTGGAGATATTCTGCAGCCTTTTTTTCCTTTCCGCCTGCCGTCCGCAGAACATACCACTTCATTTCGCCCATAGAGTACGATAATTACAATGTATAGATTACAGACATCAGAGATTGGAAAGCGAGGTCTATAAGCCAGAGCACAACTGCAAGAATAACCGTAGTGACCATAACCAGAATAGCAGAACTCTGAAGTTTGCTCCAGCTTGGCCACGAAGTCTTCTTAGTTAGCTCTACAAAAGACTCTTTAAAATAATTTGTAAACTTACCCATCTTTACATTTAATGGACACGACAGATTGGAAGCGGAAAGCCGTGTCTGTTAAACAACAATCAAAGCGTAACCTTTGATCTTTGCAGGGGAAGCAGGATTCGAACCCACATCGACGGTTTTGGAGACCGCTGAACTACCCTTGTTCTATTCCCCTAAATCAGGTGGACCCATCCGAAAATGAATCCACCTTTATAAAATTAGTCGAGAATCTTAGTTACCTGACCGGCACCTACTGTACGTCCACCCTCGCGGATAGCGAAACGAAGACCTTCGTTAAGTGCAACTGGAGTAATAAGTTTAACGTCGATCTCAACGTTATCACCAGGCATAACCATTTCAACGCCAGCTGGGAGAGTAATCTCACCAGTCACATCGAGGGTACGGATGAAGAACTGAGGACGATATTTGTTGTGGAAAGGAGTGTGACGACCACCCTCTTCTTTCTTCAACACATAGATCTGTCCGAGGAAGTGAGTGTGAGGAGTGATAGAACCAGGTTTAGCGATAACCTCACCACGTCTAACATCCTTCTTATCGATACCACGGAGAAGAAGACCTACGTTATCACCAGCCTCTCCCTGCTCAAGGAGTTTACGGAACATCTCGACACCTGTTACGACTGTCTGCTTAGGCTTGTCGCTGAAACCAACGATTTCTGCAGGATCGTTAACGTGGATAGTACCTGTCTCGATACGTCCTGTAACAACAGTACCACGACCAGTGATAGAGAAGATATCCTCGATAGGCATAAGGAATGGTTTCTCGTTCTCACGAACAGGAAGCGGAATGTATGTATCAACAGCGTCCATAAGTTCCATTACCTTTTCTTCCCACTTAGGCTCTCCGTTAAGAGCACCAAGGGCTGAACCGCGGATAACAGGAGCGTTGTCACCGTCGAAGTCGTATTTGTTAAGAAGGTCACGAACCTCCATCTCTACGAGCTCAAGCATCTCCTCATCTTCAACAAGGTCAACCTTGTTAAGGAAAACTACCATCTTAGGTACGTTAACCTGCTTTGCAAGAAGAACGTGCTCGTTAGTCTGAGGCATAGGACCATCAGTAGCAGCAACTACGAGGATAGCACCATCCATCTGAGCGGCACCAGTAACCATGTTCTTCACATAGTCGGCGTGACCTGGACAATCGACATGCGCATAGTGACGATTAGCGGTCTGATACTCAACGTGTGCGGTGTTAATGGTAATACCACGCTCTTTCTCTTCCGGAGCATTATCGATCTGATCGAAAGACTTAGCTTCGCTCAAACCTTTTTCTGCCAAAACCTTTGTGATGGCAGCGGTAAGAGTCGTCTTACCGTGGTCAACATGGCCAATTGTACCAATGTTAACATGAGGTTTCTCCCTCTTAAATACTTCTTTTGCCATAATATTATGTTTAAAGTTTTATCAAAAAAAACAATTACACTTTACAATACACAAAAAGAGCCGATGATGGGAATTGAACTCATGACCTCATCCTTACCAAGGATGCGCTCTACCCCTGAGCTACATCGGCAATCTTTAGAGCGGGGTAGGAGAATCGAACTCCCATTTCCAGCTTGGAAGGCTGGCATAATAGCCATTATACGAACCCCGCATGGAGGATTTACTCCTTTTATGGTGGGCAAGGATGGATTCGAACCACCGAAGGTATAACCAGCAGATTTACAGTCTGCCCCATTTGGCCACTCTGGTACTTGCCCTTATATGCCAATTACTCGCTGGCACTGCGAGCCGATGGGGGGATTCGAACCCTCGACCCCGAGATTACAAATCACGTGCTCTGGCCAACTGAGCTACATCGGCAAATTTGTATGTCAATTCCCCACGGCATAACCGAAAGGGATTGCAAAGATAATGAACTTTTTGAAATTACAAAAATCTTTTAAAAAAATTCATATCAGTTTTTTCAAAAAGCTTTCTATTCCCTCCTTATCCATACCACAATACGCCCTCTGCTCACCCTGCGCGGCCTGGAAAATAAACTCATCCGGTATGCCTATGCCCTGCACCTTGATACCGTAGCCCTTCGATTCCATATACTCACACACCGCTCCGTAAAGACCTCCCTTTATGGAGCCGTCCTCTATGGTAAGCACGGTCTCGTAGCTCTCGGCGATTTCGTCGAGACGGGAAGTGTCGATTGGCTTAAGGAATCGGAAATCATATACTCCCACTGCGTCCGGAAAAGAGGCAGAAGCCTCCATCGCGCGATTTACGCAATGCCCGAGAGCCACTACGGCGACTTTATGGCCACGGCGCAGGCAGACGGATTGGCCTAGAGGAAGAAGCGAGTAGTCGGCA
This sequence comes from uncultured Bacteroidales bacterium, assembly GCA_900546445.1. Classification (GTDB taxonomy): domain Bacteria; phylum Bacteroidota; class Bacteroidia; order Bacteroidales; family UBA932; genus Cryptobacteroides. Next base: position 8,717 of record URCV01000037.1, read on the forward strand.
GTTCTGAATTCCACGCCCTCGGCAAGCCCGCGCGGATACCTTATTATATAAGGGCCCGTAGGATTCTTCAGCGCCGAATACATCATATTCTTGAGTTCCAGCTCGTTAGAAGGAACGGCGATTATACAGTTAGGGATGCTTCTGTAGGCGGCCATATCGAAGGCACCGTTATGCGTGGCACCGTCTTCGCCCACAAGCCCGGCCCTGTCGAAACAGAGCACGACCGGAAGACTCTGGAGCGCCACATCGTGAACTATCTGGTCATAAGCGCGTTGCGAGAACGACGAATAGATATTGCAGAACGGATGCAGGCCGGCGGCAGCAAGCCCCGCGGAGAATGTCACGGCGTGCTCCTCCTCGATTCCCACATCGAAGAAACGGGACGGGAAGCGTTTCGAGAATTCCACCATACCACAGCCGCTCGACATCGCCGGAGTGATTCCGATGACATCGGGGTTTTTCTCGGCCAAATCGCACAACACCTCTCCGAATACGTCTTGGTAGCGCGGAACCGGACATTTGGATACCTTTCTCTCACCCGTGGCGGGGTCGAAACGGCCCGGTGCGTGCCAAATCATAGGGTCCTTTTCCGCCGGAGCGTAACCCTTTCCCTTAGTCGTGATGCAGTGCAGGACGCGAGGCCCCTTCAGCTCCCTCAACTTCTTGAGGGTCAGCACCACCTGTTCGATGTCGTTACCGTCGATAGGTCCGAAATATCTCAGGCCAATCGCCTCGAACAGGTCACCTCCGCGACTCTTCACGATCCACGATTTCAGCGAGCGTATCCAGCGCTGCAAGAAACCTCTGAAGCAATTATCGCCGATAATATCCCAGGCCCTATTCTTCAGGGAGTTATAGCTCTCGCTCGTCGTTATGTGCAAAAGATGCTTGTGCACTCCGCCCACAGCTTTGTCGATGGATTGATTATTATCATTCAGGAGAATAAGCAGGTCGGATTTACTCACGCCGGCATTGTTCATAGCCTCATAGGCCAATCCGCCCGTAAGGGCGCCATCGCCGATGAGGGCCACGCTCTTCGCACCATTTCCCAAGATGCGGGCAGCCTCGGCATATCCGAGTGCGGCACTTATGGATGTGGATGAATGACCTACGCCGAATGCGTCCCACTTGCTTTCCTTCATATTCGGGAAGCCACTGATTCCGCCCTTCTCGCGCAGAGTGCGGAATTCTTCCCTTCTACCGGTCAATATCTTATGGGCATATCCCTGATGCCCTACATCTATCACGAATTTATCGTCAGGGGTGTCATACACGTAATGCACGCCCACTATCAGTTCGACGGCTCCCAGGCTGGATGCCAAATGGCCCGGATTATCCGAACAAACCTCCACCATATAGGAGCGAATCTCCGCACACAACTGGCGAAGCTCGTCCATATTAAGGCTTTTAATATCCGATGGAGTATTTATTCTATCTAACAATTGCGACATAGTCTGCGAATTTACTACTTTATTTTGAATAATTTCTGTAAATTCGCAGTTCCTCTTTGGAAAAAACTAAATAATAATATAAATGGCAGAGAAAATCTATCGATTTATCAACGACAAGCCTGCAGCTCGCTGGGCTGTCTTGATTCTCATTGCACTTGCAATGTTCTTCGGGTATATGTTCGTGGACGTAATGTCCCCTATCCAAGCCCTCGTCGAAGCTGAAAAAGGCTGGACTCCAAATGTTTATGGCACATACGCCAGTTCAGAGTACATACTTAACGTATGCGGATTCCTAATATTGGCCGGAATCATCCTAGATAAGATGGGCATCCGTTTCACCGGTATCCTTTCCACATCCCTGATGTTCGCGGGTGCACTTATAAAGTTCTATGCGGTAAGTGATTGGTTCACCGGTTCTGCATTTGAGGCTTGGCTCGGCTCTTGGTGGACGAGCATGCCGGCAAGCGCCAAGCTCGCATCGCTCGGATTTATGGTATTCGGCTGCGGCTGCGAGATGGCAGGAACGACGGTTTCGAAGGCATTGGCCAAATGGTTCAAGGGCAAGGAGATGGCTCTGGCGATGGGTATCGAGATGGCTATCGCGCGCGTGGGTGTGTTCGCGATTTTCTCGATTAGCCCGATCATCGCCGGCAAGCTGGGCACCATCGCAGCGCCGGTAGGAATATGCACTTGCCTGCTGCTCATCGGTTTGATTAACTTCCTCGTGTTCTCGGTGATGGATAGGAAGTTCGACGCACAGCTCATCGCTGCCGGCGAAAAGACCGCCGAGAGCAACCCTGAGGACGAGTTCAAAATCACCGATTTGGGCAAGATCCTTTCTTCGCGCAGCTTCTGGGTAGTGGCGCTTCTGTGCGTTCTCTACTATTCGGCCATTTTCCCATTCCAGCGTTACGGGGCCAATATGCTCCAGTGCAACCTTAACGGAATAGCACCGGAGGCGGCTTCCAACATCTTCAGATGGTTCCCTATCGGTGCGGCTATCATCACTCCTTTCCTCGGAGCATTCCTCGACAAGAAGGGCAAGGGTGCCACTATGCTGATATACGGAGCATTCCTGCTCATTATCTGCCACTTGGTATTCGCATTTGCTCTTCCTGCAACCGGAAGCAAGCTGTTAGCCTACGCGACCATCGTGCTTCTCGGCATCAGCTTCGCGCTGGTTCCTGCAGCCCTCTGGCCTTCAGTTCCTAAGATTATCGACGAGAAGATTCTCGGTTCGGCTTATTGCTTGATTTTCTGGGTGCAGAACATAGGTCTGTGCTTCGTTCCGAAACTTATCGGCAGCGTGCTGGAATCGTCTAACGCCACCAATGCGGCAGTAATCGCTGCCAAGCAGGCCGGCGCGGCACTCATTCCTTATAACTACACCACGCCACTTATAATCTTCGCGGGATTCGGAGTTCTCGCCTTAATCGTAGCCCTTTATCTTAAGGCGCTCGACAGAAAAGAGCATCTCGGACTCGAAGAGCCTAACATCAAATAAATAAAAAATAGCTGACCGCTCGGTCAGCTATTTTTTTATTATCTAGAATGGAAGGTCATCAGTTCCGTCTCCTCCGTCGAAGCCCTGTGGTTCAGGTACCGGAGCGTTGCTTACAGGAGGCTGATACGTCGGTTTCGCAGGCTGCTGAGGCGCAGGTGCCGACTGAGGTGCGGCCTGATAGGATTCATTATCGGACTTGCGGCCTAAAAGCTGGATGGTGTCAGCCATAATCTCCGTCACGTACTTTTTGTTTCCCTGCTGGTCAGTGTAGTTTCTCGTGCGAAGCTTTCCCTCTACATAGAGCTGAGTTCCCTTATGCACGAACTTCTCCACGACATCGGCCGTAGCTCTCCAAGCCACGATGTTATGCCACTCGGTGTTATCACGCGTTTCTCCGTTACGGTCCTTAAAACGCTCTGTAGTAGCGAGAGTAAAAGAAGCGACCTTAGCATTTCCTTCAAGGTAACGAACGGAAGGCTCCCCTCCCACATTACCGATTAACATTACTTTATTCAATGACATAATATACTGTTTTTATCTTTTGCGAAAGATAGCACTTATTTTTGACAATCCGTGTTAGATTCTTGTTTTTTCGACAAGCTCTGGATTAAGACCACCAATCCTACACCCACGGCCATAGCGATTATGGCCTCCACAATTTGAAGCCCGTGTCCTGCGGCGCTTACCGCTTCCTTATCGGCCCACGGCCATATCTTCAGCATAGTTCCCAAAACGAATCCCACGAGCAGAAGCATAGTCTGTCTTTCGTAGCGAGACAGCAGCCATTTCAGAAATTTCGAAAAAGCCACGATTCCCACTATCGCGCCCAGAACAAACGGCACCAGCACGGACCAATTCAAGGCCGACACGTCCAGGGATTTCATTATGATGTCGTAGTTTCCGAAGATCTGAAGTATAAAGCTGCCTGAAATACCAGGAAGGATCATGGTACATATAGCCACGGCGCCACTGACGAAATAGAACCAGCTCGTCTCGGGAGTATGCGTAGGGGTTAGAAAGCAGAAAGCGAGTCCAAGTGCTATTCCTATGATAATCCATAAGCCATCCTTAAGCCTTTTGTCCTTTATGTCCATAAGCATATAGAACGCCGATACGATTATCAATCCGAAGAAAAAGGCCCAAGTAATGACCGGATACTCGACCAATGCCCAAGTAACGACCTTAGCCAGTGTCAAGATACTGACTACCAATCCTACGAAAAGTGCCACCAGAAAATTTCCGTCCACCTCTTTCCACCACTTTTTGAAATCTCCCCTAAAGAAGAGTTTCCAAATGCTGACGGAAGCGAATGCGCTGATAGCTGCGATAAGACGGGAGTATATACCCGTGATAAGGGCTATGGTACCTCCGGATACGCCCGGCACCACGTTAGCGGCGCCCATTCCGAAACCCTTCAATGCCGTACCTAAAAATTGTTTCATATTACGGAACTAATTATATTACTGATTTGTAAGAAAACCTGTTTCTGCGAATAACTCTCGGTATTCGACACTAACACGTCGAACAACTGCGCCTTCGTATCGTACACTCCCACCTTGAACTTGGCCTTAGAGCATACCGACGCATAGTAGGCCGTAAAGTTCTCTGGTCCGGCGAGATTTATCAGCAAGTCCTCCCCCGCATTCACGCAAGGATGCTTTTTCGAGCGCTTGGACCTCCCGTACCACTTCACATTTTTTCGTGTCAAGAGCTGCGCGCCGGCCACAGGGCTCCCCGCAAACTCCTTCAAAGTATTGATTACGAAAATTCTACAATTTATATGTCTTGCCGAGAAAAAGGCATTGGCAGCATCGACGCACTCCTGCACCTGCGGCTTGGTCCCATCTACCAGCACCACGGCCTCCTTACACTTCGAGAGAGGGCATATCGCGTGCGGGACCTTCGAACGATGACGCGCCAGCGAAATTTTCCTGGCCAATTCTACAAAAGGATTCATTATGCCTTGCGATTTTGTTCAATGAGCTGACTTATCTGCTTGTCAGCCTCCTTCCATCTGTTGACATCTATCTTAGTGCCAATCACCTCAACCACCTTCGCCGCGATGATGGAGCCTATCTCTCCACATACCTTCAGCGGCATACCCAGAGAATGGGCATAGAGGAAGCCTGCCGCATAGGTATCTCCCGCGCCCGTAGCATCTACCGGTTCTGCAGGCCAAGCAGGAATCTTGTACTCCTCATCGCCGGACCTTACCCAAGAGCCATCCTTACCCACCTTCACCACTGCTATCTTACAGTGGGTGGATATCTCTTCAAGCGATTTTTTAGGGTCAGGAAATTTCGTGAACGCCTTCGCCTCTGTCTCGTTAGCGAAAACTATATCGACATAGCGGTCTATGATGTCGTGAAGGAATGCATTGTTACTCTCGACGACATTATATGAAGCCATATCCAGGGAGATTATGCACCCTGCGTCGTGGGCCAATTCCACTGCCTTCCTGATAAGAGCCTGATTCTGCACCAGATAGCCTTCGATGTGGAAATAGTCGTGACCTTCGAAATAGTCAGGCTTCAAATCTTCCGGGACCAAATCCAAAGCAGCTCCCAGATAGACGGCAAACGTACGCTCGGCATTACCGCCGCTCACGAAAACCATACTTCTTCCGCTGGAATGCTCGCTCTTCAGAAGCATCGAATTTACTCCATACTGCTCCTGGTCGCTCTTGAAAAGCAGGCCAAGTTCATCGTCTCCGATTTTACCTATGAAGCTGGACGGCATTCCGAAAATGGAAGTACAAGTGATGGTATTCGCCGCACTGCCACCGGCTACATACTTGACGCCAAGCGGTTTGAGCGCCTGCCAGATCTTGTCTCCGGTCTCCATGTCCACGTGCTGCATACTGCCTTTAGGCAAATGGTATGTCTTTAACAATGTCTCATCCGGCAATACTGCCAAGATATCCGTAAGGGCATTTCCTATTCCTAATATAGATTTCATATATTCGAGTTTAACCTTTAAAATAGATTTCCACACCAGACTAACAAAAGTACATAAAATTTATGTTAAATTTGCAGCAATTATGTCGAAGAAAACACTAAATGTACTAAAATACGTATTTGCAGCCTGTCTAACGGCTTTTTTAATATACCTGGCACTTAAAGAAATCAGTTGGGACATTTTCATAGACGCATTTCAAGAGACGAGATGGGGCTATGTATTGCTTTCGCTAGCCTGCGCTTTCCTGGCGCTGGTAGCACGAAATGAAAGATGGAGACTGATTATGGTGCCCATAAACCCTCAGGTGAGCCGAAAGACCCTGTGGGATGCCAGCAACATAGGCAACCTGGTGAGCCTCGGAGTTCCGTGGGTCAGCTTTTTCGTAAGATGCGGAGCTGCCACGGATAAAAAGACCCCTTATGACAAGACGATAGGCTCCATCTTTATGGAAAAGACCTGGGATATGGTGATGGTATTAGTCTTGGTCATATTGGCAGTCATCCTGAACTCATCCGACATCGCTTCCTGGCTTCTCGAGAATGTCGCGAAAAAGATAGCCGGCAAATTCACCACCGGACTTATCCTCATACTTCTGGCACTGATCGTAGCCGGCATAGGTCTTATCTACCTAACTAATAAACTAAAGGACAAATACCCTATCTTCAAGCAGATAGCTGATTGGATAGATGGCATCCTCGAGGGATTCAAGGCATTCGGAAAGATACATCACAAGACGGAGTTCATCCTGCTCACCATTTTTATCTGGCTCGCCTATGTAACGATGTGCTTCTGGATATTCAAGGCCATTCCGGTACTGTCCTCGCTTAACTTTACGGATGCCCTATTTATATCGGCCGTAGGTAACCTATCCGCCATTCTCCCCGTTCCGGGAGGATTCGGGGCATACCACTACTTCGTGGCCATAGCCCTATCATCCATTTATGGCTCAAGTTGGGAAATAGGCATTCTTTTCGCCAATCTCACTCACGAGACACGCTCCCTGATGCTTGCCGCTCTAGGAGCCATCTCTATGATTACCTCCCAGAAACGAATCAAACTTTAAGATATTCCTTTATAGCCGCTGCGGCTTTTCTTCCTGCGCCCATAGCCAGAATCACCGTGGCCGCACCTGTAACTGCATCTCCGCCGGCGAAGACTCCCTCGCGGGTGGTAGCTCCGTTTTCAGAAGCCACTATGCCTCCGAGACGATTGGCCTCCATACCGGATGTCGTGCTGACGATCAGCGGGTTCGGTGATGTTCCGAGCGCCATTATTACAGTGTCGGCAGGTATTTCGAATTCGGAATTCTCTATCGGCACAGGTCTGCGACGACCGCTCTCGTCCGGATCGCCAAGTTCCATTCGGATGCAGCGAAGGGCTCGCACATTTCCCTTTTCATCGGCCAACACCTCTACCGGATTCGTAAGCATCTCGAACTGAATGCCCTCGGCCTTAGCGTGATGCACTTCTTCGCGGCGTGCAGGAAGTTCCTTCTCGGTACGTCTGTAGATGATATGCACGTCGGCACCTAAGCGCAGCGCCGTTCTGGCAGCATCCATAGCCACATTTCCTCCTCCGACCACGCAGACCTTGCCTCCCTTGCGGATAGGGGTCATATAGTCGTCGCGGTAGGCCTTCATCAGGTTGTTACGAGTCAGGAACTCATTGGCCGAAAAGACGCCGTTGAAATTCTCGCCGGGAATGCCCATAAATTTCGGGAGTCCCGCACCGCTTCCTACGAATACCGCATCGTAGCCTTCCTTTTCGAAGAGTTCGTCTATGGTGAGGGTGCGGCCGATGATGACATTCGTCTCAAATTCCACTCCCATGGCCACCAGCGCGTCGATTTCTCTTTTCAGCACAGTGTCTGAGTTTGGAGTTGAAGATATCGCAGTTAGTCTCAGAAACAAGGTACTGCAGTGTGCTCTTGGCAGAAGCGGAATCGTCGTATTCGTTTACCACTACGCCTAAAAATTTGAGGCTTGGATTGAAATTCTGCTGTACGGCACGAATGGTGTTGACCATGCCGGACACGCCTCCGACCGCATAACCAGAAAGTTTGATCGGGCAGACGACATAATCGGCCATGACTAATCCGCCGAGGAGCTTACGTCCTAAAGAAGGCGGACAATCGACCAAGATATAGTCGTAAGCGTCTTTTATTGCTTGGATATTCGCTGCCGGATTGCGAATGACATCCAGCTCGCGGCTTTCGATGTCATAACCCTCATTCGAGTTCTGTTCAGATCCGATTAAATCTACGCCGTATGGAGTGTCATCAAAGATCCCGAGCTCTTCGAGATTCGGTTCAAAAAGAGCAGCGGATGATGTAGCTGTATATGGTTGTCCTTGCGTTAAAGACTCTGTCGTATTTCCCTGCGAATCGATATCGATGACTAGCACTTTCTTTTTACGATGTTTACGTAAATAAAAAGCAGCTTGAACCGTTAATGTTGATTTGCCGACTCCGCCTTTTTGATTAGCAAAAGCTATGACTTTCCCCATAGGGACTTCCTTAAATTTGTAGATATCTTCAGAGGGTATCTTAACAAATTCAAAAATCAGCGTTTGAAATGTGACGAGTGAACATGTTCACACTACAAAAGAGTTGTGGTCATTTCCACATAATATTGGAACTTCTGAGAGAAAGATTTCAATGATTGTTGGCAGAGATTCGAAGAAAATAAGAGACAAGAGCTACACATCTGTGGTCTTTTTCACATAGTTTCGCTCTTCTAAAGAAAAGTTGTGAGTGAAGACGGACATTAAAGAAAGAAATCTAAATAAGTAAAATCTACAGCGATTAGACACATCGCTGTTATTGAAAGAAAAAGAGCTATAAGCGAGATCGAATTTCTATTTTTTCGAAGCAGTCTTGGTACTCGAATTAATCACTCCTAATGTCGGGTCGATATAGAGCAGACAAGGGTTCTTAAAATTTGCTCTACTACAACAAGATTAGAAAACATAAAATCAGGAAAGCCTAATTTGGTAAGGCTTGCG
>URCV01000038.1 GCA_900546445.1 uncultured Bacteroidales bacterium
CTCAAACTATGTGGGGCTCACCCCATTTGCCGGGCTCAACATCGCTTGGCCGGCGATTATGGTCGTGGGAGCTCTCGGACTTATGGTAGGAACCGGAGGAAGCGCACTGATTTCCATCCTGCTTGGCCAGAAAAACTTGAAGAAGGCCTGCGAGACCTTCACGACGCTGGTCGCATTCACTATCCTGATGGCCGTGGCGCTGGGCATACCCATGTACATCCTAATGCCGAAAATCGTGGTGGTGCTAGGTGCCGAGGGCGAGGAATTGATTCGAAATGCAGCGCTCTACGGGCGTTTCTACGCCGTGGGTATGCCGGCATTTATGCTTCAAATGGCTTTTCAGCCGTTCTTTATGGCTGCGGAGAAACCGGAGTTGGGCACGAAGCTGTCGATTGCGTGCGGATTGGCCAATATGATCCTCGACGCGGTGTTCATCGTGGTTCTGGGTTGGGGTCTGGCAGGAGCTGCTGCGGCATCCATAATCGCCTGCTGCATAGGAGGATTCTACCCGCTGTGGTATTTCCGACACCGTCGCAGTGAGGGCCAATTGAGACTCACGCGCGTAAAGTTCGAAATGCGCGCGATCGTAAACACCTGCAAGAACGGAAGCTCGGAATACATAGGAAACATCGCATTTTCGCTGGTGAGCATGTGCTATATGCATCAGTTGATGAAGTTCTACGGAGAGCCGGGCGTGGCGGCGTATTCGGTCATAATGTACATAGGCTACATTTTCGCGGCGATTTACATAGGGTATAACCTTACTGTGGCGCCTGTGGTGGGCTATAATTACGGTGCCGGAGACACGAAGGAGCTACATAGCCTGCTCACGAAAAGTATGGCGATAGTGTTCGGTTTAGGCATGGCGATGACTGCGACAGCACAAGTGGCGGCCAGACCCGCGGCCCTTCTCTTCGTGGGATACGACGCTGACATAGCGGCACTTACCACTCGTGCGGAAAAGATATACATGATGAGTTTTCTCATCTGCGGACTGAATATGTTCACGTCGGCGTGGTTTACCGGTCTGGGAAATGGACTTATCTCGGCCGCCTCCGCTTTCACCCGCTCTCTGGTTTTCGAGCTGGGCTGCGTATTCCTGCTCCCCGTCATCTTCGGCGCGGAAGGCATCTGGTATTCGGTCATCATCGCCGAGGTGCTTTCGCTCGCCCTCAGTGTCTTCCTCCTGAAAAAATTCCAAAAACGTTACGGATATTAAAAAGAAATGAGGGATTTTCTGGAAATATACCGCGCATTTTACGGAAAAGTGTTCACTTTCGTACTTTCTTTAGTGAGATCGAAGGCGAATGCGCAGGATATTACCCAAAATATCTTTATGAAACTATGGAAAAACAGGAAGAAACTGGAACATATAAAGTCTATGGACGACTACCTTTTCATTCTTTCGAAGAACGCTTGTATGGACTACTTCAGGAAGGCATCGCGTAAAAAAGAAATCTCCACGGACGTGTTCGACGAGTTCCTTCTCTCCAGAATAGTCTCCTCACCGGAAAAACGAATCGATGCGCTTTCCGACATAGAAGAATTGAGGCATATCATAGAGTCTCTCCCTTCGAAAAGACGCGACATCTTTATAATGAGTCGATTCGATGGACTTTCCAATGATGAAATCGCCTCAATATTAGGCGTTTCTAAGAAAACCGTGGAAAACCAGATATCGCTCGCCACGAAAAAATTAAAAATTTCCAGTTAAAGGTCGGGAGTTTTTTCCGTCAGTTTCGTCTCTAAGAAAGAACTGAAACTGATAAATATGTCTGAACTAAAAGATTATTGGGATAAAATAGATTCCTCTTCGGTGGATAGCGCTTCCATTGAAGAAGGCGTTCACGATGTCGTAGGACGCATTAGAAAGCAGAGGACCATACAAAGAAGCATTCTGGCTACGGTCGGCGCACTGCCGATATTTGCCATCTGCCTGTTCCTTTTCCGCCCGGCAGATACCCCGGCCCAGACGCTCCAGTGCTATTCCCCTTATGGTCAGCGTCAAACGCTTACCCTAGCAGATGGTTCGACCGTAACCTTGAACTCCGGCTCCACGCTTGTCTATTCCGACAACTACACTAAAGGCACCCGCGAAGTCGTCTTGATAGGTGAGGCGAAATTCGAGGTGGCGAAAAACCCGAAGCAGCCGTTCGTGGTAAAGACTAAGGACTTCGACGTGCAGGTTTTAGGCACCGTCTTCGATGTCAACGCATATCCGGAAAACGAGACGGCATCGGTGACATTGGCCAGCGGCTCCGTAAAGATTCTCCGCGACGAGGAAGAGCTTCTGCTTACTCCTGGCCAAATGGCATCTTTAGGTAAAGACAACACTTTCCGAGTAAAGGAAGTGGACACCACGAAGGAACTGCTGTGGATAACGGGCGGATTTGCCTTCAGACAGGCATCCATAACCGACATCTGCTCCTACATAGAGCACACCTACGGAATGAGCGTACAGTGTAACACCTTACTTCCTAAGTATAAGGAGACCAGCATAACGGCTCGCAGAGACAGCGAACTTCCTCTCGACGAGTTCCTATCACTATGCTCAAACCTTATCCCTGGTATGAAATATAACATCGAAAACAACATAATAACATTTAATTAAAAACTAATGAGACGCAAATTACTTCTCTCTTTGGGATTTCTCTTCGCCTTCGTGGCCTTGCACGCGCAAGACATCACGATGACAGGGGGAAAGATGACACTTCGCGATGCTTTCGAACTAATCGAAAGGCAAAGCGGGAAACACATCGCCTATAACGAAGGTGTTTTGAATGTGTCTGCGAAAATAACCACTCCGGACAAGACCCTCTCCTTAGAAAATGCATTGAACGAGATTCTAAGGCAAGTCGATGCCGGTTTTACTATCGACGATGACCTGATAGTCATCAAAAAGAATGAAAAGAAAAAAGTTTACACCTATACGGGCCAAGTCCTCGACGAACAGGCGATGCCCGTTCCGGGAGTCTACGTCTATCTGGAGAACACTACTTACGGAACCGTTACCGACGACAATGGTAACTTCCAAATAGAGGCAGCCAGAGGAACCGGTCTCAAGTTCACCTCTCTCGGGTTCAAGGAGAAAACCGTCAAGCTTGGCACACAGGCCGACCTTACGGTGACGCTCGAAGCTGACAATATGTTCCTGAACGACGCAGTAGTCATCGGCTATGGTTCCATCAAAAGGAAAGACCTCACCACCGCCGTGTCAGTGGTCTCCACGAAAGATCTCAACACCCGCCCGGTAATCTCCGCAGGTACCGCACTTCAGGGAAAGGCTGCCGGCGTTCAGGTGATTCAGCCTTCCGGAATGCCCGGTTCAACCATTTCCATAAGAGTACGTGGTGCCACCTCCGTACAGGCTTCGAACGAGCCACTATATGTAGTGGACGGAATCCCTACGGACGACATCTCTAACATAGCAGCCGACGACATAGCCTCCCTTCAAGTCCTAAAAGACGCTTCATCTTCAGCCATTTACGGTGCGCGAGCAGCTAATGGCGTAGTCCTCATCACCACTAAGAGAGGAGATGCAGGAAAAGTGGAGCTGAAATTCAACTCCTTCCTCGGATTTTCCAAATTAGGACGCAAAATAGACGCTCTGAACACCGAAGAATATAAGGAATTGATGAAGGAATTGGCATCGAAGACTGTCACCGTTCCTACCATTCCGGACGAAGAGACCCGTTACACGGATTGGACCGACGTGCTTTTCGGCACCGGCGTAAACCAGAACTACCAGCTGTCCATCTCGAATGGTAACGACAAACTCCGCTACCACGTGTCGGCTGGTCACACTTCTGACAAGGGTATAGTTAACAAGGCCTATTTCCAGCGCACGAATTTCAGGGCCAATGTCGACAGTGATATGTTCAAATGGCTTACCACGAGCTTCAGCGTAGGCTACTCCCACAACCAGGGACGCTCCGTTTACGAGAGCCGCAGCTCACTTCGCGCCGGTTCCATTCTCTCCGCCATCAACACACCTCCATTTATGCAGATATGGAGTCCGACGGACCCGACCATCTACGACGAAGACGCATACGGTTCGCGCATTCTCAACCCTATGGCTGCCAATGCCGCTGACATGACCTATCAGAGCGACCGACTCCAGGGCGCGCTTTCACTGGATTTCAAGCCATTCGAAGGCCTCCACTATAAAATCACCTACTCAATGGACTTGAACGATTCGCGAGACGACTACTACCTCGACCCGCACAGCACCTCGGACGGACGCTCTACAAAGGGACGCGTCTCCGAATCCGTATCGAAGAATTCGGAATGGATGCTGGACAACATCGTCACCTACGACCACCAATTCGCCCAGAAGCACAACCTCTCGCTTTTAGCCGGATCGTCTCTGCAGCGCGCTCAGTGGAGAGGAAGCAGCATCGCCGGATACGACCTGCCGGAATCCTACCCTAACATCCACAGCGTTTCCGTGGCCAATCAGCTCGACGAAGACGCCATCTGGGGCTCATCATCGGCGTGGGCATTGGCATCCTTCCTGGGACGTGCCAATTACAATTTCGACGACAGATACCTCCTTTCAGCCAATGTCCGATTCGATGGTTCATCGAGATTTGCTCCCGGGCACAGATGGGGATGCTTCCCATCCCTCTCTGCCGCTTGGAGAATATCCAACGAAGGCTTTATGGAGCAGAGCCGCGACGTAGTGGACGACTTGAAAATCAGGGCAGGCTATGGTCTCACCGGTAATCAGGGAGGAATTGGCAACTATGCCTACTTGGCCTCCATGAAAGGACACAAGGTCCCTCCTACGGCTGACAATTCTTATCCTGGTCTCGCCATAACCCCGAATTCGGCATCGAACCCTGAGCTTACTTGGGAAAAGACCACTCAATACAACATAGGTCTCGACCTCTCGCTCTTCGACTCGCGCATTATGTTCACCACTGACTGGTACTATAAGAAAACCGACGATTTGCTTCTTACGGTATCGCTTCCGGACAATGTAAACCTTCCGGGAGGAATTACTCGAAACGACGGTCAAATGGAGAACAAGGGAGCGGAGTTCGTACTTTCCACCCAGAATCTCACGGGAGATTTCAAATGGAATACCGATTTCAACCTATCTTTCAACAAGAACAAACTACTTAAGCTCGGACTAAACAAAGTATATCACTACGCCGAAATGTATACCACCGGAGAATCGGCGATAATCCTGAAGGAAGGACTGCCACTGGGCTCCTTCTACGGATATAAATCTTTAGGAGTCAACGTGGACACCGGAGACATCGATTACGAAGACATCTCGAAGAATGGTTCCATAGGTCCCGAAGACAGGACGATCATAGGATGCGCCCAGCCTAAGTTCATCTATGGCATCACTAACGACTTCTCTTGGAAAGGTCTGACTCTCAGCATCTTCTTCCAGGGAAGCTATGGCAATGAGATTTTCAATGCCTCTAGGATAGACACCGAAGGTATGGTAGATTTCAGGAACCAGTCAAAGGCCGTCCTGAACAGGTGGAAGCGTCCTGGTATGATAACTGACGTTCCACGAAGCGGAAATGTGGAAAACATTCACAACTCTTCCCGTTTCGTAGAAGATGGCTCTTACCTCAGGCTCAAGACCTTGACACTGTCGTACAGTCTACCGGCAAGCCTTCTTAGAAAAACGGCACTTTCAGGACTTCAAGTATTCGTTACAGGACAGAACTTGCTGACATTTACGAAGTACACCGGATATGACCCTGAAGTAAACGCCTACGGAGCCAGCTCCGTAGCCTTAGGTGTAGACTATGGCACATATCCTCAGTCTAAGACAGTTATCGCTGGAATTAATATAAGTTTCTAATTATGAAAAAGATAATATACTTAATGTGTTTAGGCAGTCTGGTGGCTTGCGAGAAATTTCTGGACGAAAAGCCACAGTCTGACCTCACAAAGGAAAATACGGAGACCCAAGAGCAGGTTTCGGCCTATAGCTCCGTTTCCGAAGCCAAGTCGGAGCTCAATGGTGTATATGCCCTTTTCAAGGCGGACATCTACGAAGGAAACGCTTTCTATATAGGAGACTGTATGTCGGACAATTGCTATATCGGTGGAGACGGCGTATCGGAAGAGCAACTCGATAACTTGAACGTTTCCGCCACGAACAGCGTAATTGCCACTTCTTGGTCACAATTCTATGCCATCGTCGGCTCGGCCACTAACGTAATCGAAAACGTCAAGTTGATGGATTCGTCACTCATAGACGACGCCACCCGCGCTCAAATCATCGCCGATGCCAAGTTCGCCAGGGCTTGGGTACTTTTCGACATCGTAAAGTACTGGGGCGATGCTCCTATGACCTTACAACTCATCCCTTCCATCACCGTAGACAATATCGACAAATGGTATCCTATTATGTACCCATCCAGAACCAGTGAGGAAGAAATCTATGCTCAGATTATCTCTGATTTGGATGAGAATACCATAAAGAACCTCCCAAGCAAGAGCGCAGGCGCATTCTGCGGAACACAGGGCGCAGCCTACGGCCTTCTCGCAAAGGTTTATGCCACTATGGGCAAAAAGAGCGAGCGCGACTACTCAAAGGTGGTCGATATGTGCGACAATGTCATCAAGCAGGGCTACAGATTGGTTCCGGACTTCGAATCGCTTTGGACGGTAGATGGCAAATTCTCCTCTGAAAGCATCTTCGAAATGTACTTCTCAGATGCCGCAGAGCAGCACAACTGGGCTTATTGGGTGCTCTTGAGCGACGTTTCGGGAGATGTAGTGGTATCGTGGAGAAGGTATTGCACTCCTACACAGGACCTCGTAGCTAAGTTCGACAAGGAAAAGGACGTTCGTTACAAATCGTCCATCTACTGGACGTCCGTTCCTTACGATACATATTGGCCGGCAAAGAATTACCCATTGGCATATAAGATTCGTCAGAAGGAAAGCGATATCATCCTGCTGCGTCTCGCGGACATTCTGCTGCTTAAGGCAGAGGCGCTGGTAGAGCTAAACAGGCCGAAAGAAGCGCTGATGATCGTGAACGACATTAGAAATCGCGCAGGCTTGAGCGGTCTACCACTGTCGCTCAGCGTGGCAGAAGCCAGATTGGCAGTGGAAAACGAAAGACAGCTCGAGCTTTTGTTCGAAGGCCAGAGATGGTGGGATTTGATTAGAAACGAAAGGATGGAAGAAGTGATGAAGCTCGCACACGACAAAAATGGGAACCTACGCTTTAGCGAGATTCCTTCTTGGCGCGCGAAACTTCCTATCCCTCAGGCACAAATAGACATTAACGAAAGATTAACACAAAATATTGGTTATTAATAATCTCATAATTATGAAACATTATCCATTAATTCTATCAGTGTTGTCACTTGCCCTGATAGCTTCTTGCCAAGAAAAAGAACCTGCCGTATCAGAAGGCGCCTTGGAAATAAGTGACGTAACGGTTCCTGAGAGCATCAAGGTACCGGGAGAATTGAAATTCAGCGCGCTCGTAAGCGACGACGCAGTAGACCTCTCGACCCTTGAGGTGTCCGCATCCCTCGAAGACGGAACACAGATAGCTAACAAGTCCATCCGCACACCAGGAAAAGAAGCTAAGGTGGAGGACGCCCTTAACATACCGTTCGCTGCCTCTATGGCCGAAGGTTCTGATTTGATAGTGTCTTTCGAAGCCGTCAACGTAAACGGCAAAAAGGAAAGCCTTATCAAAAAGACAGCCATCTCCAGACCTGTTCTCCCGGAGACTCTTTATATGAAAGTGGGAGACAATACTTTGGAGATGAAGCAATCACTGGAGAACGCCCACCTTTACGAAACGGCGGAAGGAGAATACGAGAGCATCGCCACGGCTGTATTCGCCACGGCTGAGGACTTCTCTGCCGCAGAGTTTATCTGGGGAATCTCCACGGAGGACAATAAAGCGCAGATTTGCTCATTCTCCGACGCTTCGGGAGTAGCCATCTCATATCCTTCAGTGCTTGTTAAAAAGTACACGTTCAATACCCTGACATTCGAAGTGGGTGTAATCGGCGATGTACTCGAAATAGCCGTGAACGGAACCAAGCTCACCCCTAATTCGGGCATTCTCTATGCCTCTGTCGAATTCAAACAGGGAGCGGAAGTCACAATCAGCGGAGTAGAAGACGTAGAAAACGCCTATAACCGCGACTTCTTCGGAAAAGACGGTGACAAGTTCACCTTCCTTCGCGAATCCGGTGCTTACGACGTTTATTACTCTCCTAAATACAATTATTTCTGGGTAAACAAGATGGCCGCCGTGGCTCCGGAATGTTTGTGGATTATCGGACACGGATTCACTTGCGCACCTGTCTGGCATCCGGACTTCGGATTCGGCGGATGGACTAAGGACAATCCTCTTACTATGGGATACGCTCCGAAAATCGCCGAGAACAAATATCAGTGCTCTATGTACTTGAGTGCAGCCCACGAGTGGGGCTCCTTCGAGTTCGAGGTTTACTCTGACCTTAACGATAGCAAGGAACTGGGATTCTCAGGAAAGAGTCTTTCAGGATTCACTAAAGGCGTAAGCCTTAGCGGAGCAAAGGACGGCAAGCCGGGACTTACCAGTTCATCAGGATTCCAAGCCGGATACTATGTAATCACATTCGACAACGCCACAGGCGACATCAACCTGAATCGCATCACGGCGTGGGAAGACAGCGGCAAGTCGGGAATTCTCATCAAGGGTGTAGAACTCGACGTAGATAAAGAAGCCGGCTACGATTTCGCCGACATTACCTTCAATAACGGCGAAGAGGTGTCTTTCTCCGGAATAGAAGCATCGGAAATGAACCGCGACTTCTTCGAAATAAAAGACGGAAAGGCTAAGTTCGTAGGCGTAAGTGGCACATACAAAGTACAGTATTTCCCTGCATATAACTATGTATGGCTTTCTAATAAGGATATGACCTTCCCTGACTGCATCTACATTCTCGGAAGCGGCAAATGGGCAGCGCCTGTTTACGATGAAGACAACACCCCGCTCTGGGGAGACGTAGCCTATAATCGTGACGCCCCTTATTTCGTGGTGGCTCCGAAGATAGCTGAAAACACCTACAAGGCTACGATGAGTATGTCTACGTCGAACAATGACTGGCGAGTTCTCCTCGAGTTCTATAGCGACGTGAACTGGGGACAGGATGGCGTCAAGCCAGTGAAAATCACCGGCAGCGCAGCGTCACGCTTCACTCTTAACGAAGAGAAGGGCTGGCTTTGCGGCGTGGATGAGAAAGAAGACCCATTTGTAAAAGGCAATTATCAACTTATAATTACATCTTCTGCTGATGGTCTTTCGTTAGACATCACAAAGATTGATTAACTTTGTCATTATGAATAACCCGACTAAAATGATACTTTCAGTTCTAATGTGCCTGCTTATGTCTTGCACAAAACCAACCTCGCCCGACGAGGGCGATTTTCCACAACTTGACGGAATATTCGCATACACGGCCATTTCAGAGTCGGGTTATTCCGATTTGTATGTAAAAAACCAGGTGAGCACCATTAACTTGAGTGCCACCTGGAAAATCAGCTCCCCCGGATATCCTACCTTTTCAAAGGACGGCAAGACGCTGTTCTTCCACGGAAAAGAAAATGGCAGATGGGGCATATACTCCTACGACATTCAAAGCGGAGCAATTCCTACCTGCCTTACGGCAGAGATAAAAGTCGATTGCACGCAGCCATACTGCGAAAACGACCTGCTCGTATTCAACAAAGGCGGGCAAGTGTCTTCGTTCGACCTTAGTACAGGCAAGGTCAGCGCCCTGACTTTCGGCAAATCCACCCAATCACCTTCGCTTAGCCCAGACGAGAAGACCATAGCATACATAGACATCTCCGATGGGGCCAATTCCATCGTAAAGTTGAACACCGCATCGCTTTCTTCAAGTAGCACCGAGATGAAAGGGTGCTCACGTCCGCTAATAACTAACGACGGTGTAATTATTTACGAAAAGACAGGGAAGGGCATCGGCGTGGACAATTCTCTGGTTTTTCCGGCAGGTACCTATCCTACTCCTGTCAGCGACGAATTCATAATTTTCTCCGACGGCACATCCCTTCGCTTGGGAAATCTGTCCTCCGGAAAGGACAAGACAGTTTTCGAAGGCTCTTTCTCGCAATGCACCTATAGACAGGCGCAAGTAAACATAGCCGAACCGGAAAATGGCGGAAAGGAGCCATCTACGGGCGACATAATAGACTCTGACACCAAAAGACCGACTCTGGGTGGCAGAATGGTCTACCATAACTACACCTCGTACGACGCGATGGATTCCCGTATGTACATCTACGACTTCGCTCTGGATGAAATCACGGAAATCAGCCGAGGATGGACAGTGGTAAATCACCCTATGAACGGGCACTTCTCTCCTGACGGCAAATACATAACACTTATGGGAATAGGCGCCAAGACCGGTTCCTGGGACATATTCCTGTATGAATTAGGCTCTTCTTCACAGCCGGTAAACCTCACTCCGGAAGGGGCATATAGAGATGAAGACCCTAAATTCTCCTACGACGGCACCAAAATATGCTTCAAGCGTAACGACCATCTGGCAGAAATCGACGTTCAGACTAAGAAAATTACCATTTTAAGTAACAACGACAGCTCCGTCGACCCATACAGTATGCCGTACTATACGGTAGACGACGAGAAACTTCTATTCGGCGGCGGGCACGACCCCAATTCCTACATAGCTTTGTGGGACATAAAGGCACGTACCGTTACCAAACTCTATGACAAGCCGGGAACGGTCGAATACTATCCCATCACCATAGATAAGGAATCTTTCTACTATAGCCAACACGTGTCTCCTACCGACAACCACGACCAGCTCTATAAGGGATTTTTCGACGGACGTACATCCATCTGCTTGGCATTCAATAAGAAGAACGCCGACTATTCCGACGCTTGTCCTGTAAGCAATGAGTGGCTGATTCTCGTATCCACCCGTTCCGATTCGAAAGGCGGATACGATCTGTACATAGCTAATGAAACCAGCGGTGCCATATACCCGCTTTCAGATTATAATTCATCCATAAACACTTCTAAAAATGAACTTGGCCCGGATTACATCCCTGCTGCTCGTTAGTGCAGCCTTATTCGCTTCTTGTAACACCCCTGAAATCACTTGGAGGGAGGGGAAAGCCGCCGACGGAGAAGCCACGCATACGATAGTGGTGAAAAATGCTCGCCGTATTAGCGGAAATGATTGGCAGATATTCTGTTCGCAGATGCCGGTAGGGGCCAAGACCCTCGAGGGGTCAGACGCCCATTTCGA
The DNA here is from genome assembly GCA_900546445.1 of uncultured Bacteroidales bacterium. GTDB lineage: Bacteria > Bacteroidota > Bacteroidia > Bacteroidales > UBA932 > Cryptobacteroides. The sequence continues at coordinate 11,286 of URCV01000038.1, forward strand.
GGAATATCAGGCCAATCTTCACAGAATCACCCCGCTACCGTCAATCGGGCGCAGGGATTCATTAGTGATTCGCTACCAGAGCAGCCCGCTGAAAAGACATTCGTGGGCGCCGGAAGGATTTACCCTGAAAAAGGGCAACAAGGTGCGCGAACTTCGTACCACTTACGAATTCCTGCCGCTGGAACCCGACGGGGACAAATGGTGGGACTACAACCATTCGCTATGCGTGAGTCCGGTGCCTTTCAACAGCATAGTCCCGGCGATTAAGAACACACACTGCGAAAACCCTCCTGTGGGCTGGTACAGGATTTCAATCTCTGACGGACAACCGGTTATCGAGGCCAATGACGCCGACGGGCATTACTACGGAAAGATTACTCTGGAGCGACTTCGCGAGAATCTTCACGGCGCCGAACTTCCGGATATGGAGATAGAGGATTGGCCGGACTACGCCTATCGCGGGTTTATGCTGGATGTGGCCCGTAATTTTACAAGTAAGGAAAACTTGCTTAAACTTATCGACCTGCTGGCCCGATACAAGGTCAACTACCTGCACCTTCACCTCGCGGACGACGAAGGCTGGAGGCTCGCCGTCGATGGACTCGAGGAACTCACTTCGATCGGAGCGGTGCATTCACTGGACCCGAAGAAAGGCCTTCAGCCATCTTACGACGGAAATGCCGACCCTGAGTCTACGGCATTGTCCAATGGATTCTATACTAAGGAAGATTATATCGAGATATTGCAATACGCGTGGGACAGACGCATACGCGTAATTCCGGAATTCGACACTCCGGGTCACTGCCGTGCCGCCATCAAGGCTATGGCCGCTCGCGGAGAGGCTTCGCTTCTTCTTCAAGACCCTTCCGACGATTCCAAATACTACACGGCCCAAGGCTACACCGATAATGTTATGAGCGTGGAGATGGAAAGCGTCTACACCTTCGTGGAGAGAATCTTCGATTATCTTATAAGTGTCTATGAGCGCGCAGGAGTGCCTCTGGTGGCTATCCATATCGGAGGCGACGAGGTTCCGCGTGGGGCTTGGCAGGGAAAGGACCTGCACCAGCAGTATCTCAGGAGGGTGGCCGAATTGGCACTGGAAAAGGGCGTGAAAATCGCAGGATGGCAGGAGTTGGCCGAGTGCTCCGATGAGGCTACGGCGGCAGTCATCCAGAAAGTGCTCTTCGTCACGCACGTGTGGAACACTATGGGCCAAGCCGGCGCCGAGCTGCCGTACAAACTGGCAGACAAGGGTTATCCGGTGGTGCTCTCAAATGTGGACTACACATACGCCGACCAGGCATATTCGTCTAATAAAGAAGAGATTGCGCATAGCTGGGCGCATTACATAGATGATACTCGCGCACTGACCATGCCGATTCGCGAGAATAAGAACATCTGCGGCATTCAGGGCCAATTGTTTACCGAGACCATTCGTAGTTTCGACGACGTGTGCTACGACATCTTCCCGAAGATGCTGGGCGTATTCGAAAGGGCTTGGAATGCGGAAAACGGCAGAGACTGCTCTCAGTTCTATAGTACCATCGTCTATAACGAGATGCCTTACTGGGAGTTGCTAGGCATACGCTATCATATCCCGCAGCCGGGGCTCAAGGTGGAAAACGGCCACGTGTCCACTTATTCGCTTCTTCCGGCGGCAGAGGTAATAGTGACTAAGGATGGTGAAAGAGTTTACGCCCGCACCCGCTACGGCTCACAAGAGAGCGTCCGCACTACGATGCCCCTCTGAGGTATCGACATACGCGTTCTGTAGTACATTTCTTGGGCGACATAAAAAAGCTCGGCGCGGTGCGTCGAGCTTTTTTGTTTGCGTCCTTTCATCATTTCGCAAACTATAAAAGGCCTATGACAGAATCTCCTCCCAATCTTCTTCTGAAGTACCCTCGTGAGTAGCATTATTGCTACCAAGGCAGATTCCGCCTTCCGTCTCAATTCCAATTACCTCAACATTCGGAGCTATATAATTTTTGTTATTTTCCATTATTTTCATTATTTACAATTATACTCATTACGAACCTTTACTTAACTATAGTCGTAGAGGCTCCAGAAGTTGTTGACCCATTATCAACAAACACGGGAGAAGGCAACTTCTGCAAAAATGATTTATTCTTATTTGGCACTCGACTTTTGGATATATTCGAAGCTGATATCGTTTTTTGATCAAATGCGACAAAAGTCTCATAATCATATACGAAAGACTCATCTGCCAATGTATTCACATTTTTATAGATGGCCTCACGACATGGTGCATTGAACCCTGTGGCAGCAGTCCTCATTATACTGTTCTCTGTAGGACGCCAGATACCATAAGCATATTTCTCAAGCCCACCTTCAAATACTCCGATTCCTTGATTGGAATAACGTTCATCTAATAAAAAACGTGACCACTTTACAGCATTTGAATCATTAGTTATGTCCACATTAGGCCAAAAACCCTCTGAACTCTTCTGTTTAAAGTTGTACTCGTCATAAAATGTCAATCCTTCTTGATCATATTCATCAGCAAGTTTCCCTATTGCATGCCCGAACTCATGACATATTACTGCATGAAAGTCCAAGTCATCTTTTTCCAAAGATGTCAGAACTAGCGATGAGCCTGAAGTGAAAAAATATGTAGTCCCTGCATGCAAGTGGCAATTGGACACAATTATAATGTATGGTACCGGTCTACCTGTTGCAAATTCATATCCATAATCTGGAAGGGTGGCTCTCATATAATCATCGATTGTACCATCAAATGCAGCATCAATACGCGATGACATATCATTGAATACCAATGAAAATGCCGTGATGCCTTCTATTTTTTCGTGTTCTGAAACCGCATACGTGATATAGACATTAAAGTAGTCCCTTAATGCTTTTAGTGGCTCCTCAGTAAATATATTCTCAATGGCATTTTTAAGATCTTTATCGTATGTTCCGTCATTGATAAGCCTATCCGAATAGGCATCTCCCATAAGAACTATATCGATCCCTTTCCCCATTGTTGCCTTTTGAATGAGTTTGTACGTATAATCCTTACTATAATCCCTGCTCTTATAGAATTCTGCAAATATGTCTTCAAGTGCAGGGAACTCCTCATCGGGCGTAATCCTTTTGATGAAGTAATTCATAGAAGAATCCGGCATCTTCGCAGCGTCACTACACATCTTACTCCATGTTAAATCAGAAGCCCTTACAATGCATTGTTTACGCTTAATCGCTATATTTTGGCACATGCTTGTTATCTCCACAGAAGCTAAATCAAAATTTGATAAATCAAGTTTTTGTAGGCTACAACAATTATTGAATATCCCTGTCATAACTTTGCAGCGTCGTGTATCAAAAGAACAAAGATTCAATTCTCTCAAGTTTCGACATCCCTCGAACATGGCACTCATATCTATCACATGCGTTGTATTAAAGGATGATAGATCTAACCTTTCAAGTTTCCTGCAATTTCTAAACATTGACCAAAAATTGACAGCACTTGAGGTGTTAATGAATTCAGCGTTAAATTCTTTTAAATTGTGGCACTCGTATAAGAAACATGCAAAGTCTGTAGCTTCCGAAGTATCAACTCCAGTAAAATCGATTTTTTCCAAGGATTCCCAATTCCAAAACATATGAGATGTCACATTTTTTAAATTAAACGACTCCTTAGGCGTATAATAATTGACAATGGTACTATTCAATTCAAAGAATACTGGTCCATTTTCTGTACCAAGATTTATACCGGTTGTTTTACTGCTTGACGGATGAAAATGGACTTCGGTTATGTTTTTTTTATCCACGCCATCGGGTAAAACCGACATCATTATGGCCTCATCTTTTATTGGCACAAAAGTCAGATCTTTATCTTTATTGTATAACCTTTTGAAGACAGAACGTTTGATTTGTGCCTTACCTTCCGTTAAGTATGTAGCTTTCTCATTGTCCTTTCGAAATGTAACAAGAAGAGGAAATGTTTGTTCAAAAGGATACGACGTTTCATCATTCTCAAATGGAAACATAATAGCATAATAATACTTTCCAACCTCAAAATACGTACTACCTTCAGGTCGAACAATTACCTCTGGAAATGTGGTGTTGCCTGACGGCTGGTTTTTGTCATTCTTAAAATCATAGTTCAAATAAACTAGTCCTGATAGCGCATAGCCATTAAGATTTTTGAATGAAACTTCTTTTATGCCATCTTGTGAAACAGAGAATTTTACACCACCACATATATTTCTAAACTGAAGATTCTCATCTTTAGATATAGCGACGCTGACAAATGCTTTGTGGTCAAATGAACCGCATGGCGCCGTCTGTACTGTCGGTATAGTAACATTTATATGGCTTGATTTAAATGCGATATTTTCGCTATTATATGGGAATACAGCCACATATTCTTCAGCTTCGCGGAAATCATCCCCATTATAGACAAACTCAGTAGATGGAGATGCTTCTTTATTGGTCGAAACAAATTTAAGGGGGTGAGTGTAGTAGCCATATTCACTACTATAAAACTGAGGAAATAAGTTTATCTCATCCCCCGGCGACCACCAGACACTGCCGTCTTCCTGAAGGACGGTCTTTGTCTCCGGGGCCCAATCGGCGTGAAAAACAACTTCGCGCAATTCTTCTTGTGGTGAAGGCTCCAAATTAGGTGTAGTGCAGCCGGCAATATTTAGCATGCAGAACATCCCACAACACAATCTTTTTGTTAAATCCGTGCTCATATTAGTTATTAGTATTTGTTTGTTCAATTTCTCCGTTTTCATCAACTCTAAGTTCTACCGACTTCCCATTTCCTTTAAGGGTAATGCTTTTAAAATGTTTTAGGGCTGTTTTTATGTTGGCGATTGCAACTTGGAGTTTTCCGTTATCGTCTTTTTTCATAGACGGCATCAAATACCTAAGAACAATATCAATTAAGCCAATGTCGATTGATATCAGATTGATATTGACGTCCATGAGATTGACATTTATATTAACCATGTCGAAAAGAAAGTTAATAATGATACTTCCTTGTTCAATGCTCTCAATCTTTGCAACATCCGTAAATGACCTGGTTGACAATTTAGTACGTTTTGCAAGGTCGTGTTGAAGTATCATTCTGAAACCAGATAGGATGTTTTCCAAATCTATGCACCTTATTGATGTGTCATAGTTAATCGTCAAACATAAAGACTCCTGTGGATGAATTCGGGATTGTCCTTTTTCTTCCATATATTTGAATAATGTGTCCGGTGACTGCCCGACCCGAACGGGTACAAAAAAAGACGTGGGAGTCTTACTTTTGCTCATCCCATCATCCGGCCTTGGCTGCCAATCGTAAAGGATAAGCAACTGCAGCTAGCCCACGTCAAGATGATATACAGTACGACACCACGCCTATACAGACGTGGATGACCGAATTGTCATCACAAGTGGACGCTCCCGTTGCCGTTTCTTCTTTACGATTAATCAAATTGCCAAGTTTGATGATAGAAGAAAAACGTCAAGTAACGTCTTATTATGTCTGCCCACCCATCCCTGCAATCAAATCAGCAGCATCAAGATAATCTAATAAACACTCCGTTTTGATCGCCTGGCTAGCTGAGCATCACAAAGATACACTATTTTATCAAAAGAACAACCTCAGAACATTGATAATTCAGAAAATAATCAGATTTACCGAGCGATTAATAAAACCATTCCCGGATAAAGATTTTTCATTATCTTTATAGACGACAAACGGTAGAATTAAATATTTATGACATTTGAGGAGGTACAGAAACTTGTCTTAGAAGATGAAGGACGTCGTTTGGAACTCAAAAAGAGTACCGGCGAGTTGAAAGATGGTATGCATTCAGCATGCGCTTTTTTAAATTCTGACGGAGGTTATTTACTTTTTGGCATTACACCCAATTCACTGAAAGTCATAGGTCAGCAAGTTACGGATGCCACCAAGCGAGAAATTGCACAGTCCATAAGCGGACTTGAGCCTGCTATTGATGTGAAGGTGGACTATGTTGATGTGCCTAATTCTAACGGGAATAAAGTTGTAGTAATGTATTTTGACGGATGGGTATGGGGAAAACAGCCTTATACTTATCACGGGTGCCCATATTACAAGCCGGAAAGTATTACTAAACAGATGCCTCGAGAGATGTTTGAAGAGCGACTAAAAGCCGCAAAACCACATCTTTTCGGGTGGGA
>URCV01000039.1 GCA_900546445.1 uncultured Bacteroidales bacterium
CGTGGAGAGGCGGATAGGACGCATGGATGAGGGTGCGGTCTACGACGCGAGCGGCAGAAGAATCTACAAGAACAGAATCATCGATATCGATATCGTGCTTCTGGGCGAGGAAAAGGTGGATACGCCTGAGCTGAAAATACCGCATCCACGTATGTGGGAAAGGGATTTTGTAATTAAACCCCTTAAAGAGATATTTAATGGCGAATTAATGCAGGGAATTGATTAAATTTGTAGCCCCTTTGGAAATAAAAATTTTACTGAAAATATGACACAAGACGAATTGTTCAAGGTACTCGTCGCTCATTGCAAGGAGTACGGTTTTATCTTCCCGTCAAGCGAAATCTATGATGGTTTGGCCGCAGTTTACGATTATGGCCAGATGGGTGTCGAGCTCAAGAATAACATCAAGCAGTATTGGTGGAATGCAATGACCCGCCTTAATGAGAATATCGTGGGTATCGATTCTTGCATCTTTATGCATCCGAAGATTTGGGAGGCATCAGGACATGTCAGCGCATTCAACGACCCTCTTATCGATAACAAGGACTCGAAAAAGCGTTATCGCGCCGATGTCCTCATCGAGGATTATCTGGGTAAGATAGAGGAGAAAATAAATAAGGAAGTGGAGAAGGGCCGTAAGAAGTTCGGCGAGTCCTTCGACGAGGCTCAGTTCCGCGCCACTAATCCTAACGTATTGAGGGAGAAGGCTAAATATGACCAAGTTCACGAGCGCTACGTAAAGGCGGAGAACGCGAACGACCTTCAGGAATACAGGCAGATCATCATCGACTGCGGTATCGTATGTCCCATAAGCGGAACGGCTAACTGGACTGAGGTAAGACAGTTCAACCTTATGTTCAAGACTAATATGGGAAGTACTTCAGACAGTACTAACGTCATATACCTTCGTCCTGAGACCGCACAGGGTATCTTCGTAAACTATCTTAACGTACAGAAAACCGGTCGTATGAAGATTCCTTTCGGTATCGCACAGATAGGCAAGGCATTCAGAAACGAGATCGTGGCTCGTCAGTTCATCTTCCGTATGAGGGAATTCGAGCAGATGGAGATGCAATTCTTCATCAAGCCCGGTACCGAACTCGAATGGTTCAAGAAATGGAAGGAGAACCGTATGAAATGGCACGTAAACCTCGGAATGGGCGCGGAGAACTATCGTTTCCACGACCATGAGAAACTGGCTCACTATGCTAATGCGGCCACCGACATCGAATTCAACTTCCCATTCGGATTCAAGGAACTCGAAGGCATACACAGCCGAACCGACTTCGACTTGGGTAACCACCAGAAGTTCTCCGGAAAGAAGATCCAGTATTTCGACCCTGAGACTAACGAGAACTATACTCCTTACGTAGTGGAGACCTCCATCGGTGTGGACCGTATGGTATTGGCCGTGCTCAGCCATTCGTTTAAGGAGGAAACTCTGGAAAACGGCGAAAAGCGCGTAGTGATGAGCATTCCTGCTCCTATCGCACCGGTTAAGGCAGCCGTTCTCCCGCTCGTGAAGAAGGATGGTCTTCCTGAATTGGCCCAGACCATTATGGACGACCTCAAATACGATTTCAATTGCCAATACGAAGAGAAGGATTCCATCGGAAAACGTTATCGTCGTCAGGACGCCATCGGAACTCCGTTCTGCATAACAGTAGATCACGAAAGTCTTAAGGACCACTGTGTTACGCTTCGTGACCGTGACACTATGCAGCAGGAGAGAGTTCCTATCGAGAAACTGCGCTCCATCATCGACGAGAAGGTTAATATGAACAATCTACTTCGTAAACTTTAATGGCTACAGACACATTCGCAACACTTGGAAAGCAGGAAGCTATAAGACAACTCTTCGAAGGCACCAAATTCAAACCATTCGAAGAGCCTGTCTTCTTTCATAGCCCTGAACGTTCGTACATCACCACTTCGACCAAATCCTTCCTCGAAGGAATAGATTTCGACCTGGTATACTTCCCGCTCAAGCATTTGGGCTACAAATGCGTGCTTGCCACCACTGCCGAACTTTTCGCGGTTATGTCGCACCCACGCACCCTGAGCATCTGCCTGGGGGTATCGGCCAAGCTGGACTTCGAGCAGGTGAAGGAGCTTTGGTCGGGAGTATTGGCCGCAGCGCGTGAATATGGCTACCGTAGCCTCTCGCTGGACATTCAGCCATCGAAGAACGGATTGGCCATAAGCGTGAGCGCGACCGGTGAGACTTCCGAACTGATGGCCAAGCGTCGCAGTGTCGTACACAGTAAGGACCTTATCTGCGTGTCCGGGGCCCTGGGTGCAGCCTTTTTAGGCCAATCCCTGCTTGAGAGCGAGAAAACCCGTTTCGAAAACGGTGCGGTCAAAACCGAGGTCCTCGAAAAATACAAGATGTTCGTGGGCGCATACCTCAAGCCTGAGATGAGCGCTTCCATAGTCGACCATCTGGAGGAGGCTGAAGTCTACCCTTCATTTGGTTATGTGGTATCCATGGGATTGTCCGACGCCGTGCTGAAACTCACTCGCGACAGCGGTTTGGGGGCCAAGATTTACGCGGACAAGATTCCTTTCGAGGGTAACTCCTTCACACTGGGCTCGGAATTGGACATAGATCCGATATCGGCCGCTATGAACGGAGGCGACGACTATAAACTACTTTTTACCATCCCTATACTCAAGTTGGATAAATTCCGGGCCGATTTTCAGACTTTCGATATCATCGGCCATATGGCCCAAAGTGAAGTGGGCGCCGTATTGTTGACTCCGGAAGGAGTGGAACTTCCTCTTAAAGCACAAGGTTGGTAAAATATGTCTTTTGTTCATCTACATCTTCATACCCAGTACTCCATACTGGATGGTCTGACTAACATCAAGGAGCTCTTCGCTCGTGCCCGCGAGCTCGGAATGCCTGCTGTAGCCATTACGGACCACGGAAATATGTATGGAGTTCCTGAATTTTTCAAAGTCGCTAACGACAAGGCTAACAAGAACCCTGACGGATCGTACAAAGTAAAGCCTATCGTGGGGTGTGAGGTGTATGTGACCAAGCATTTCAGCCATACTGAAAAGAAAAAAGGATACTATCACCTTATACTCCTGGCGAAGAACTACGAAGGGTATAAGAACCTGATGAGAATAGTCTCGACCAGCCACATCGAAGGTATGTATTACCGTCCGAGGGTAAGTCACGAGGTGATAGAGAAATATCACGAGAACCTCATCTGCTCGTCGGCTTGCTTGGCAGGAGAAATTGCCCAGGACATTAAGGCAGGCGACATGGCTTCCGCGAAGGCGGCCGTGGAGTGGCACAGAAACCTTTTCGGAGACGATTATTATCTCGAGGTTATGCTCCATAAGACGCGAGTCAGCGGACTCAGTCTGGACACCTACGAAGCGCAGAAGAAGGTGTGCGACGGGGTGTTCGAATTGGCCGCGCAGACAGGCGTGAAGGTCATAGCCACGAACGACGTGCATTTCCTGCGCGCCGAGGACGGTCCCGTGCACGACAGGCTCATCTGCTTGACCACTAACGCAAATGTCGACGATCCTAACCGTCTTCACTATACCCAGCAGGAATATTTGAAGAGCCGCGAGGAGATGGAAGAGCTTTTCGGAGACCATCCGGAAGTGCTGGACAATACCCTCGAGGTGGCATCGAAAGTGGAAGCCTATAAGATAGAAAGGGCTCCCGTGCTCCCGAAATATAAGATAGATCCGGAGTTCCTGGCAGGAATAGACGAGCATCTGGAAAAATATAAGGCAGTGATAGATGCGGGCAGGGTCGACGGACGCGGACAGGAATTCTTTAATTCGGTGGCCTATCTATGCCAATTGACCTACGAGGGCGCTCATCGCCGTTATGGAGAGACTCTTAACGAAGAGCAGGAATCTCGAATTGACTTCGAGTTGAAGACTATCTCGAAGATGGGTTTCCCGGATTACTTCCTCATAGTTCAGGACTATATAGTAGCGAGCCGTAAGATGGGCTATCTAGTGGGCCCGGGACGTGGCTCCGCGGCAGGTTCCGTGGTGGCTTACTGCTTGGGAATCACTAATCTGGACCCTATCAAGTACCAGCTCCTGTTCGAGCGTTTCCTGAATCCGGACCGTATCAATATGCCGGATATAGACGTGGACTTCGAGAACTTGACGGCAGCTCACGAATATGTGGAGAAGACCTACGGGGCCGACCACGTGTCGCGTGTGATTACTTTCGGTACTATGGCCGCGAAAAGTGCAATAAAGGACGTGGCGCGAATAAGTAACGTGTCCATCGAAGAGAGTAACCGTCTGTCCAATATGGTTCCGGAGCGTCTTTCCGAAAGACTGGAGAAGGAATATCCTTATAACCCTAAGTTCGACGAACTCAAGCCTGGCTTCAAGGTGGTGGAAAAGGAAGTGGACGGGGTGAAGCGCACTTTCCAGGTGGGTAAGGAAGACGTCGACGTAAAGGTAAATCTTAAGAACTGCTACAGGCTTGTGCCGGAGTTTATTAACGAACTCGAAAACGGGCCTGAAATAAATAAGGAGGTCCTTAGGTACGCACAGGCTCTTGAAGGGTGCGTGCGTCAGGTGGGGCAGCATGCCTGCGCCACGATTATTGGCCCGTCAGCCCTGACCGAGCATATGCCTATATGTCTTTCGAAGGATAAGGAAACCGGGCAGGATGTATGGACTTCGCAATATGACGGCCATTATATCGAGTCCGTGGGTATGCTCAAGATGGACTTTCTGGGACTCAACACGCTGTCTATCATACACGAGACCTTGAATAACATCAAGGACCGCTATGGAAAGGAGATAGACATAGAGGCCATTCCTATCGACGACAAGGCTACTTACGAGCTTTATGGTAGGGGAGACACTACTGTGGTGTTCCAGTTCGAATCTGCAGGTATGAAAAACTATCTGCAGAAGCTTCATCCGGAGCGTTTCGAGGACCTTATCGCGATGAATGCGCTTTATCGTCCGGGCCCTATGGATTACATTCCGGACTTCATTGACCGTAAACTGGGCCTCAAGCCTATCGAATACGACCTCCCGGATATGGAGGAGTACCTTTTCGACACCTACGGAATCACCGTCTATCAGGAGCAGGTGATGCTACTCTCGCAAAAATTGGCCGGATTCACTAAGGGTCAGGCCGACACTCTGCGCAAGGCGATGGGTAAGAAGCAGATAGACACCCTTATGTCGCTTAAGGACAAGTTTATGTCCGGTGGTGTGGCCAATGGCCATCCGGAGAAGGTGCTTGACAAGATCTGGAAGGACTGGGAGAAATTCGCCCAGTACGCATTCAATAAGTCCCACGCTACCTGCTATGCTTGGGTCAGCTACCAGACAGGATGGCTCAAATGCCATTACACGGCCGAATTCCTCGCAGCGAACCTTTCTTGTAATCTATCCAAGATGGATGAGATTAAAAAGATTATGGCGGACTGCAAGATGCATAAGATTCCGGTGCTCAATCCCGACATCAATGAGTCCAGCAATACCTTCAAGGTTAACCACCGCGGCGAGATTCGCTTCGGATTCGGGGGCATAAAGGGATTCGGGGCCAATGTCTCCGATGCCATCATAAACGTGCGTAAGGATGGCCTGTTTAAAGACGTATGGGATTTCGTGGAGAGAATGGCTGAGTTCAATGTGAAGGACCCTAAGAATAACGCATCCCTTAACAGAAAGTCAATGGAGGCGCTTATTTATTCGGGAGCATTCGATTCCTTCGGCTATAAGCGCAGTCAGTTCTTCGCGCCTGCCGAAGGAGGCAACACCTTCATAGATAATCTTTTGACTTATTCAGACCGCTATAAGAACGACCTTATGGACAACACCGTGTCGCTTTTCGGCGACATGGCTGAGCTCAAGCCTGTCCGTCCTGTTATGCCTGAACTCATAGGGGATGAGAATAAGGAGGAGTTGCTCGCCAGGGAAAAGGAATTGGTGGGAATGTACCTGTCTTCACACCCTCTGGACAGATACGAATTCGAACTCCGAAACTTCACTACCTGCGAAGTGGTGGAATTGGCATCTCTGGTAGATGAATGCACGAACAAGCAGAGCGGAATGAAGGTGAACATAGGCGGTGTGGTTAATTCCGTCGTAAACGGAGTGAGTCGTAACGGTAAACCTAGTATGAAGGTTACGCTCGAGGATTTCTCAGGACACGCGGAATTCGTGTTCTACGGTAAGGACGTGGACAGACTCCGCGGAAAATTCATCGAGAAATCGGAGGTGTATATAAGCGGCGAGATAAAGCCTGCGTATTTCGCAAAGGCTCAGGATGGAGCTCCCGCACCGAAGCCTAACTACAAGTTCGTAGTGCTGGATGCCATAGCTCTAGGTAATGTGAGCGACACCTTGCTTAAATCCATTAAGATAGAGGTGCATTCCGAGAACATTACTCCGGATTTTCGCGCATCGCTCGTGAAACTGCTCAAGTCCAATAAAGGAAACACCCCGCTCAGCATCATCTTATGCGATGCCAAGACAGGGTGGAAAGTCGAATTGGGCTCGAAGAAATACCGTGTCAGAGTGAACTCCGATTTTATCTGGTCTCTACGTGAGATGGGTCTCGAGCACCATATAGAGAAAGCCGAACTATAGCTTAGTTCTTAGCTATGCTTTCACGCATTTCGGTGTCGGCCTGGACGTTTTTCATTCGATAATAGTCCATAACTCCGAGATTACCGTTTCTGAATGCTTCCGCCATGGCGAGAGGCACTTGTGACTCAGCCTCGATGACGGCTGCACGGGCTTCCTGTGCCTTTGCCTTCATCTCCTGTTCGAGAGCCACGGCCATAGCCCTACGCTCTTCTGCGCGAGCCTGGGCGATATTCTTGTCGGCTTCGGCCTGGTCTATCTGAAGCACTGCACCGATATTCTTACCTACGTCGATGTCGGCGATATCGATGGAGAGAATCTCGAATGCCGTTCCTGCGTCAAGACCCTTGCCAAGCACTAATTTAGAGATGGTATCAGGATTCTCGAGCACTGCCTTGTGGCTGTCTGCCGAACCGATGGAAGATACGATACCCTCACCTACACGCGCGAGTACGGTCTCTTCTCCTGCACCGCCGACGAGCTGTTTGATATTGGCACGAACGGTTACTCTCGCCTTACAAATCAGCTGGATACCGTCCTTTGCCACTGCCGTTACAGGAGGAGTGTTGATCACCTTAGGGTTTACGGACATCTGCACGGCCTCGAACACGTCGCGTCCTGCCAAGTCTATCGCCGCAGCCTTCTGGAAGTCGAGGGTGATGTTAGCCTTCGCAGCGGAGATGAGCGCCATAACCACGCGGCCTACATTTCCCTTAGCGAGATAATGTGCCTCGAGCTCGTTAGCGTTAAGCCTAAGGCCGGCTTTAGTTCCGGTAATCATAGCCACTACTATAGTATTAGGATTTACGCCTCTCCAGCGCATAAGTACCAAATGAAGGAGGGAAATCTTCACTCCCGAAAGAAGGGCTTGGAACCACATTCCGACAGGGAAGAACCATAAAAGGATGACGAGAGCGACCAGAATGACCGCTGCCCAAATAATGATTTGTGTCATATTGTCTTAATTATTAATTGGTTTTACAAAAATCTGATTATTCTCGATTGATACTACTTCCACCTCGGTCTTAGGGTCTACCAAAGTACCGTCGAAGGAGTGCACCTCGCAGGATTGCTCGCTGAAGCGAACCGTTCCCATCGGGGCCAATCTGGTCTGAGTCACGCCGTGCTCGCCTACCTCGACCTGCTTGCTGGCATTGTCTACGGAAGAAGAGATCTCGGCTTTCAATTCGAGCTTCTTCCAGGTCTTGGCCTTAAGCATGATAATCAAGGCTCCTACCACGATCGCGATGTCCACGGCGGTGACTATGGTGCCGGCCGTAGTGCCCATCTGCATAAAGGCATAGACGGCAGAATAGATAATGGAGCCAAGTCCGAGAATCCCGGCTATGCCGATGCCCGGAACGAGCAGAAATTCGGCTATCAAAGCGATGATACCGAATAAGATAAGTGTAATGATGATAAGTGTCGGTGTCATTCTGAGTATGTGATTTTAATAGGTTTGCCGAGATTCTTTTTCAAGAAGATGAACGAGCCTTCCACTCCTACCACCTCCCTGTCCACCTCTTCTATGATGTTTCTGGTCTGGGTGTTATTCCTGAAGATATACTCTTCCACCTGTTTTTTAGCCTGAGCGAGAGCGGCCAATTCGTTTTCGTAGGAAAGTCTCTCTTCTTCGCTTGCAGTACGCATTTGCGAAAGAATCTCCCTCTCCCTCTCCACTATGCTCTGGTATTTTTCCGACCACGGGTCCACCTCGCTTACTGTGGAGGTGACGATGGAAGAATTGTTTGTATTCGGGGCCAATTGGGCCAATTCCCTACGCTGCTCTGCGCTGGTGATGGTGGTCACATCGGCGGTCGCGCTTTTGTCGATGACATAGACGTAGACGCTGTCGGCGGAGCAGGAGCGGTTCGAGGCGAAGAGGTCGAACCTGCCGTCCTCGGTCTCTATGAACAGGAAGTCATCGCCTGCTGAGGAGTAGGGGAAGCCCATATTATATGGTTCTTTCCACTCGCCCAGCTTCTCGTCCCATTCGCAGCAGAAAAGGTCGTATCCGCCGTATCCTCCCAGGGTGTTCGAAGAAAAATAGAGCTTGTCTCCGAAGGTGGTCACGAATTTTCGGCCTTCTTCCCTATTAAGATATATATGGTCTTCGGTGCCGTTATAGAAGATGACATCGCCTCCTTCGACAGGTCGGAAGGAGTTATCCGGAAGAGGATAGTAAAGGTAGAAGTCGTCTTTCGAGAAACGAGCGCGGGACACCACTTTCAGTACGGGAACTTCGCGCATTTGCACCAGCGCGCTGTCGCAAAGCGCCTTCTCTTTTTCGATTTGCTTGATAGTCAAAGAGTCGCTAACCATACTTTCGGCCTGCTCGTAGAAAGAAGAGGCTTCTTCGTAGCTGTATTCGGACATCAGCTTGCGGGCATTGGCCAATAAGCTGCCCACATCCTGGGAGCTAGCGCAGACGGCGCTTCCCAAAATGCCGAGGCCTATGGATAATACCCTTAAAAATCTGACCATTTCTTTCTTTTCGACTTATCTCCACAAAAATAATAAATTAGAGCGATTAGTCCTTTATTTATGGGAAAAATTTTGTAAATTTGCGGGCTTGTATAGTTTTTAGAAGAAAAATATAAATTATAAAAAACATAAAACATTATGCAAAGTAAAGGCGCAATCAGATTTGTTACCATCGTACTTGCACTTGCCTGCATCTATCAGCTTTCTTTCACGGCTGTAACCAGCATCATCGAAAAGAATGCTCAGAATTATGCAGAGCGCAAAGCTTCATCTTTCGATGTAAGCAAGGTTTCTGCAGAGGATAAGGCTTATGTCCTCGACTCTGTAAGAAAGTACGAGAGCAGGTGGTATAAAGACTCCATCTCGACCGAAAAGGTATTTTTCGGCCTTACCTACAAAGACGTGAAGGCTAAGGAGATAAGCCTTGGTCTTGACCTTAAGGGCGGTATGAACGTTATGCTTCAGGTTCAGCTTGAAGACCTCGTTAAGGCATTGGCAGACGGAAATCAGGACCCTGCTTTCCTCCAGGCTATGGCCATCGCTAAGGAAAGAACAGTTAAAGAGCACGGTGATTTCATCACGCACTTCGAAGCAGCGTGGAAGGAAGTAGGCTCAGGAAAGAGACTTTCTCAGATATTCGGTGCATACGAAATGCGCGACCGTATCAGACCAGAGAGCACTGACGAGCAGGTAATCGCTGTCATCAGAGAAGATGCAGATGCTGCCATTGCTAACTCTTTCAACGTATTGCGTAACCGTATCGACCGTTTCGGCGTAGCATCTCCTTCTATCCAGAGAATTGGAAACACCGGCCGTATCTTGGTCGAGCTTCCTGGCGTAAAGGAGCCTGAGCGTGTGCGTAAGCTCCTCCAGGGAACAGCTTCCCTCGAGTTCTGGACCACATTCGAGAATAGCGAGATCTATCCATTCCTCGCAGAGGCTAACCAGACATTGGGCGCATTGGCAGAGGCAGAGGAGCCTTCAAAGAAGGCAGAAACTTCGGTAGTCGAGAGCGAAATCAACGCTCAGAACGACAATGCCGAGTTCGCGGCTTATAAAAAGGCTAATCCTCTTTTCGCAGTTCTCCAGCCATCGCAGAGCCAGAGAGGCGCTTGCATCGGATATGCTAACGCAGCAGATACATCTAAGGTAAACGCTCTCCTCAGAAAAACTAAGGATATGTTCCCTGCAGAGTTCCGTCCTATGTGGTCGGTTAAGCCTGTTAAGGGAATGGGCGCAGACAACATCTTCGAGCTCGTAGCCATCAAGGCTTCTTCTCGTGACGGAAAGGCTCCGCTCGACGGTAGCTCAGTTACCGATGCACGCGTGTCTTATAACTCACAGAATGGTGGCAACCCGACCGTTTCTATGTCTATGAACGCTGAGGGTGCTAACACTTGGGCTAGACTTACTAAAGACAATATCGGCAAGCAGATCGCTATCGTACTCGACGGTACCGTATATTCTTATCCTGTAGTAAACACCGAAATTACCGGTGGTAACTCAGAGATTAGCGGTAACTTCGACATCGAAGAGGCTACTGACCTTACGAACGTCCTCAAGTCAGGTAAACTTCCTGCACCTGCTACCATCGTACAGGAGCAAGTCGTAGGACCTTCACTCGGTGCCGAGTCTATTCGCGCAGGTTTGATTTCGTTCATCATCGCGTTCCTACTCGTGCTCCTCTATATGATTTTCTTCTATCGTGGAGCAGGTTTCGTAGCAGACATCGCACTTCTTACCAACGTTCTCTTCCTCTTCGGAACACTCGCAGCATTCGGAGCTACCCTTACCCTTCCTGGTATCGCCGGTTTGGTATTGACTCTGGGTATGGCAGTGGATGCCAACGTGATTATCTACGAGCGTATCAAGGAGGAGTTGAAGGCCGGCAAGGGACTTAGCAAAGCCATCACCGACGGTTACAAGAACGCTTACTCTGCCATCATCGACGGTCAGGTAACAACGCTTCTTACCGGTATCGTATTGGCAGTGTTCGGTTCAGGTCCTATCAAAGGTTTCGCTACCACCCTTATCATCGGTATCGTAACTTCAGTGATCACCTCTATCTTCGTTACCCGTATCATCATCGATGACCGTGTAAACAAGGGCAAGAACATCACATTCGAGAACAAGTTCACGGCTAACTTCCTTAAGAATACTAAGATAGACTTCATTAAGGCTCGTAAGTACTCTTACATCGTATCAGGAGTCCTCATCCTCATCTCTTTGGGAAGCATCTTCTTCAAGGGTTTCACCTATGGTGTAGACTTCACCGGTGGACGTACTTATGTAGTTCGTTTCGACAAGCCTGTGTCTGCAGAAGATGTCCGCACTGCTACGCTCTCGGTATTCAACGAGGTGGCTGCTGCTGACGAGAACATCAAGAACGCTTCCGTAGAGGTTAAGCAGTTCGGTGGAGATAGCCAGATGAAGATTACTACTTCATACAAGTACGAAGACGAATCTACGGCAGTGGATAAGGAAATCGAGGGCATGCTCTACACAGCACTCAAGGGCTTCTTCGTAGACGACCTTACGTTCGACCAGTTCACATCTACTCTTGATAACCCTAACGGTATCATCAGCTCGGATAAGGTAGGTGCAGCCATCGCTAACGATATCAAGCGTAACGCCATCATCTCAGTGATCATCGCACTTCTCGTTATCTTCGCATACATCGCTTGGCGATTCAAGGGATGGACTTGGGGTGTCGGTGGTGTAGTATCACTTGCTCATACGGCCATCATCCTTATCGGATTCTTCTCACTGTTTACCGGAATCCTTCCATTCAACCTGGATGTCGACCAGACCTTTATCGCGGCTATTCTTACCATCATCGGTTATGCCATTAACGATAACGTGGTTATCTTCGACCGTATTCGTGAGAACCTTTCACTTCACCCTAACGCAGACTTCAAGACTACTGTAAACCAGGCTGTCAATGCTACCCTTACTCGTACGGTGAACACCTCAGTAAGTACATTGCTTCCTATGCTTGCCATCGCAATCTTCGGTGGTGAGTCCATCAGAGGTCTTTCAGTAGCCCTTTGTTTGGGTATCTGCATCGGTACATACGCTTCTATTATGATAGGTACTCCTATTATGACAGACTGTACACTTGCAGCAGCTAAGAAGAAAGCTCTTAAGAAATAATTAGAACTTAAACCTCATATTGAAGCCGGCTAATTTTTAGTCGGCTTCTTTTGAAAATCGACATCTCTATGACAGAAGCTTTTATCCGCTCCTCCCTTCTTTTGGGAGACCAGGCGATGACTCGCATTGAATCCGCGCGCATCATACTCTTCGGAGTAGGAGGCGTGGGAAGCTGGTGCGCCGAAGGTCTGATAAGAAACGGGATCAGGCACCTTACTATAGTGGACTGCGACAACGTGTGCGAATCCAATATAAACCGCCAGTTGGAGGCGACTTCGCTGACAGTGGGGCAGGTGAAGGTGGAGGTTATGAAGTCGCGACTTCTGGAGATAAATCCCGAAGCAGAAATAGTCGCCATAAACAAGCAATACACGCATGAAAACAGCGCTGAATTCGCCCTCGACGACTATGACTATATAATCGATGCCATAGACTCGCTAAAGGACAAGATAGACTTGCTTCTGACGGCCTCGCGCTGCCACGGGCAGGTATTTTCGTCTATGGGCGCCGCTAAAAAGATAGACCCTTGCAAGGTCAAGGTGGCTGAACTCTTCAGCGTGAGAGGATGTCCGCTCGGCGCTATGATAAGAAAGCGTATGCGCCAGAACAGAACCCTTCCTGCGAAGGAGATAACTTGCGTATACGACGAAGAGGTCCTGGAAAACGTAAAAGACAAAGAGACCCGCATAAACGGGTCTCTGGTTCATATCACATCCATATTCGGGATGACGCTCTGTGGCCTCATCCTTAAGGATTTATATTACCGCGAAGGCGACTGACAGTAGCGATTGCTATCTTTTAGAAGGCCTTCGATCTGAGCCCTCAGGTCGGAGGCTTTATCCGTAAGCAGCTCCTCTACGTTAAGGTGCAGACGGTAGCGCCAGTGGTGATGCGGATTAGCCGGATCGTTGATTCTTTCGTTCTCGAAGTCGCTCCTGCGCAAATGCTCGTCTATCGCGAGCCAATCCTGAATAGGGAAGATGGCCAGCATACAGCACGAGTTCAAGTGGTTCCAAAGCACTCTCTTGACCTCCCAAGCCGGCATATCGCCCCTTCCGGCCTCATAATTTTGGAGCCTGAGATTAGCCATATCGTGGCTTGAGGTGGCGCATACGCTAAGATATGGCCAAGCGTGACCCTTATCCATCTGAGTCATTTCGAGCGAGAGAATCTTCCAGTGGTCCATAACTCCAGGCACGCAGTCCGGAACCATTCCCAAGTCCTCTCCGCAGGCCAGCATACCGCTTGCGCCTAGCAGTTCAGGGAGCTTGCGCTCGGCATTCCTTCTCCAGAACTCGTCGTGGCGATGGTAAAAGAAGTCTGTGTAAAGAGAATCGAACCTCTCTTTCTGCCAATGATCCAGTCTCGAAGTGTCCGGGGTAATCATAGGCTGATAGCATCCAGGATGACGAGGATCTTCGAGGAAGAGGCCCTCGAGAGGAAGCCCCATACGGTAGATATCTTCCTTACTATAAGGCATAGCAGGGTTGAAATGCCCCATAAGGCCGCTCTTGTATTCTATAGGAATTTCCCAAATTCTGAAGAATCCCAATATATGGTCGATGCGGAAGGCATCGAAGTACTCGCTCATCTTCTTAAGACGTTTCTTCCACCACGCGAAGTCGTCCTTAGCCATCTCATCCCAGTTATAGGTAGGGAAGCCCCAGTTTTGGCCGTCCTTTGAGAAATAATCCGGCGGTGCACCTGCGCAAGAATCCAGGTTGAAGAGCTCCGGATGGTAGAATGCGTCGGCACTGTCGGCACTTACTCCGATAGGAAGGTCGCCCTTTAGGGAAATGCCCTTCTTACGCGCATAGGCCACCTCTTCGCTTAACTGCTTGTCCAGATGGAACTGTATCCAGCAGTGGTATTCAGCCTCGTTTCCGTCGCGGTGAGCACAGAATTGTGCGTATTCGTCGAGCCAGAAGGCGTTATGTTGGTAGAAATTAGAATAGGCCTTGCTCTGTAAGTCCTTCTTTCCATTGGCCGTGAAGGCTTTGCGAACGAGAGCCATTTTCTCGCGGAATACGCGAGGGTAGTCTATCTCCGGCAATGCGTTAAGTTCCTGCTGAGCCTTCTTGAAGGCAGCGGTTTCCTTTATTCCCAAATCCTGAAGGTGGATGAACAGCGGATGAAGCGCGAAACTGCTTATAGGGCTGTAAGGGTAGGAATCCTTCCATTCTCCGCGACGGGTGGTGTCGTTGATAGGAAGAATCTGAATGATGGATTGGCCGGTAGAAGAGGCCCAGTCCACTATGGCGTGCAAGTCACGGAACTCTCCGATGCCGAAGTCGTTTGCGCTTCGAAGAGAGAAGATAGGAATCACCGTGCCTGCTCCACGAAAGCCGGGGATGTCGAATTTCTCGGCGATGTGTTTCTGGGGGAACGGGCATCCCGGAATAGGGCAGTCTATCCAGTGGTCCACTATCTCGGCGCTTTTCAGCCTGCCGTCTACCTTAGCGTGATGTCCATCCCATTCGATTCGAGAGATAAGTCCGTCGCGCATAACTAGATAGCCATATTCTTTCAAGTCAGCTTGCTTGACTGAATCTACGGTGACACTCCAAATGTCGCCTTCATTCCAAGCCATAGGGTACTTTTTCTCGCACAGACTGAGCGAAAGACTCTCGCCCCATACGGTGTGGTATTCTATCTTAAATGTAACTCGCATAATTGGTTATAACTTGTAATATAATTTCATTATTCCGGCAAATAGCCTAGGTGGCAAAATAACTTTTGCGAATATAGACAATCTTTGCAAGAAAGTAGCTATTACATAGTGATAACCAGGACGAGATGAACGAATAATGCGACGAACCTTTTTAGCCAGATACTCCGGCTTAAGTCCCGAGTTCTCGTCTTTCTCTATGCTTGCCAAGCTGCGTACATAGGTAGGGTAGGCTTTCTGCACATCTTCGCCGATAACGCTCTTGCGCTGTGCGGTAAAAGCCGTGGCGAAGTCTCCCGGGGCCAATACGGTCACGTTTATGCCGAAGCCGCTCACTTCGAGACGCAGGGCCTCGCAGTAGCCTTCTATGGCAAATTTCGACGCGCTGTACATACCTTGGTAAGGCAGTCCGATAAGACCTCCTATGCTGCTAAGGCATATTATGTGCCCGTGCCTTTGCGCCCTCATTATAGGAACTATCTGCTTGATGTAGCGCACCATTCCCATAAAGTTCACGTCCATCTGTCTCTGACAATCCTCTATCGAGCAGAATTCCAGAGGTCCGCCAATTCCCATTCCGGCGTTGTTTATGAATACGTCGATTCTACCCTCGGCATCCATAACCTCCTTAACGGCTCTTTCTACATCCTCTTCACAGGTGGACTCCGCCTTTATGTAATGAACTCCCGGAATGAATTCCGTAGCCTTTCGATGAGTCCCATAAACACTATGACCGTCAGCGTGAAGCTGTTCGGCCATAGCTTTTCCAAATCCGGAAGTTATACCTGTAATAAGTATTACCATTAGATTACGCCGAGTTGTTTGAAAATCTTAGTGAGTTTCTCCACGGCGATGTCGATGTGCTCCTTAGTGTGGGTAGCCATAAGGGCGAATCTGATGAGAACATCCTTTTCCGGAACCGCCGGAGCGATGACAGGAGTGATGAATACGCCCTCGTTATAGGCCAATGTCACTATCTGCATAGCCTTTCTCGTGTCGCGAACCATCAGCGGGATGATAGGAGACTGAGTGGCGTTGATGTCAAATCCGTTCTCGCGGAACTTGGCGTGAGCGTAGCGGGTGATGTCCCAGAGGTGCTCGATGCGTTCAGGCTCGCTCTGCATAATGTCCAGAGCCTTAGAAGCCGCAGCCACAGCCGCAGGAGTCATAGATGCGCTGAAAATAAGGGAACGAGCGTTGTGCTTCAAGTAGTTGATGACAGGTTCGCTACCTGCGATGAATCCACCCAGTGAGCCGAAACTCTTCGAGAATGTACCCATAATCAAGTCGACCTTATCCGTGAGACCGAAATAGTCTGCGGTGCCGGAACCGTTCTTGCCGAACACGCCTAATCCGTGAGCATCGTCCACCATTACCGAAGCATTATATTTTTCGGCCAATTCGCAAATCTGCGGCAGTGGACACAAGTCGCCGAGCATAGAATAGACACCGTCTACCACGATCATCTTAGGAGCGTCCGGCTCGCAAGCCTTGAGCTTCTTTTCGAGCGCATCCATATCGTTGTGCTTGAATTTGTAGACAGTACTCCAGCTAAGACGGCTACCGTCTATGATGCAGGCGTGGTCTGTGTCGTCGAGCAATATATAGCCTCCACGGAAACCCAAAGCACTGATAACTCCCAAGTTAACCTGAAATCCAGTGCTGAAAGTCACAGCCTGGTCCTTACCTACGAAACGGGCCAATTTCTCTTCCAACTCTTCGTGAATATCAAGCGTGCCGTTAAGGAAGCGGCTTCCTGAGCAACTGGTTCCGTATTTTTCGATCGCCTTGATGGCTGCTTCCTTAAGTCTCGGATCGTCTGAAAGACCGAGGTAAGAGTTCGAACCGAACATCATTACGGAACTGCCATCAGCCATTTTTACTATCGGGTCTTGGCCCGATGAGATAGGCTTGTAGTAGGGATAAATCCCTGCTGCCTTTGTTTCTTGAGGGATTGTGTATTTGCCACAAATCTCATTAAGCAATGCATTCATTTTTAAAAAGGTTTAGATTTTGTACGTGGCAAATATAATTAAAAATTTTTATTTGACTTCGAGAGCCTCCCCGTGGTCCTCGACTATGGCTCGCTTAAAGTGCTCAGTATAACCAGG